>CAYPZT010000007.1:0-40100 GCA_964415435.1 uncultured Gammaproteobacteria bacterium | reverse complement strand
AAATGATATTCATACGAGGACACCTGCTCCTCCTTAAGTTTTTCCACTTTCTCAAAGTCGATCCGGTCATGTTTCTCTTCAATTTTTTTTATTCCCGGATGTGCCGAGAAGCTGTTGCCGATGATGTTGTCATGGATTTTAAGTACTATGGTGTGGGCAAATGTCACAAGGCGGGCAGACTTGAATCTAAAACCTATTTTCAGGGACTTACGGAACAAATAGTACATAAGCCGTGAGGAATAGAGGTAGGGCGTTACTTTTTTACGGGGTGGGTTAAAGTCGATATCGTTCTCTTTTCCGTAAAGAAAGCTTCCGGGCAGGGGACTCACTTTTCTCAGTGAGTCGATGATGAAATGATTTTTCCGCATAATTTTCACTTCCGAAGGGTCGACTAGTTTATGAACAGAATCTTCAATAAGAACGATACTGTCGGGGAGGGACTTAAGCCATTCTTTGTCCTCCATCAGGTGATTTGTGATACCGCATGCATGAAACAATACTATAACGGCAGGCGGCGTCTTTTTCATAATCCGTGCTAGTTCTTTTTCATCAGGCTGGAAGTTTTCATCTACCGCATAGAGAGAATAAGTATATCCGTGACGCCTAACATTTTTTAATACGTCCATGCAGTAAAAGTTCGGAAAAAGAATAAGAGATTTCTTAGGAATCTTTTTTTTATTGAGGAGGTGCCAGAAAGCATCTTCAAAAGCCAGATAATAATACCGCTTTACGCCCTTGGTGAGTGTGCTCTTTTTTCGTCCCAGGAAGGGTTTGAGAAATGGCTGGTAGTAGTTAATCATGAGAGAAGGTGATTCTCAACTGACGAAGATCTTAGCCGCCGAGGGCTGCTTTTACAGCTGCTTCCATGGTCTTGTAGTCCTGTGCGCCTGCAAAGTTGGTGGTATTGACAAAAAAATCAGGTGTACCTGAGAACCCCATCTGCTGCGATACGCTCTCATCACGGGAAAGTGTCTCTTCATATTTACCGCTTTGAAGACAGTCATTCATAAAAGTAGAATCAATAGCCGGTGCCAAGAAATCAGCTAACACTTGACTGTTGGCTTTATCGTTTTGAACCGTGTCATTCATGAGGGTATATCCGGCGTTGCTCATAAGAAGATCGTGTACTTCCCAGAATTTTCCCTGCTCATATGCGCAGTACATGGCCTGTGCACCTAGTCGGCCGTTTCCATGTCCATTGCTATAAAGGAGTACGAATGATGCATCACCGCTATCAACAAGCTTTCTCATTTCCTCAACAGGCGGGGTATATGTTCCTCCATCCGATACATATTTAAACTGACCTGAAGTTGCCGCCAGTTCCGGATTTTTGCCGCCTGCCATGTGACAGAAAGGACAGCTCGGATCGCTGATCATGACGAATAAAGCCTTTTTATTTGCGTCACCAAAGTGCAAGAAGCCATCCTTAAAAAGTCCCTTGATCTGGTCCATAGTTACTTCCGGGCGGGCAGGCTGCTGTGCGCCGGCCTGTTGAACAGCCGCGGTTGTGTTTGCCTGTTCAAGACTCTTGAGTTTAAAAAACAGATATCCTGCAAAAAACGATACGCCGACTAAAAGGAGAATAAGTAAATTTGATGGTCCTGATGATTTCAAAAATTCAGAAGCCTTTGAAGTAACGTTCTGGACCGGGTTTTGGGCAACGCTGGTTTTTTTTACAGAAGCCTTTCGGGTTACTTTTTTGCGTGCCATGATTCTAAACAATATAATCAATCCGTTTTTAATTGTCAATACTATTTCGCATACACACGATATAAATTGCTTCCTATTTTCTCGGTTTTGTATATGCTAATAGGTCCAATCTGGCTAGTATTTGTTACATGCGGACCACCGCAAAATTCTTTGGAGTAGGCCGAAGATAAATCTTTACCTATAAAATATATTTTTACTTGATCTGGATATTTCTCTCTAAAAAAAGAACGAGCGCCGATTTCATATGCTTTTTCCTTTGGCATAATTTCAAACTGCATCGGCAGAGATTCTCTAATTTTTTCATTAATGATCGACTCGACTTTCTTTATTTGCTCATCAGTCGGTTTGGTATCGGCCGCAAAATCAAATCGGAGTCTTTCACCGGTGATATTAGAACCTTCTTGTCTGACGCTATTGCCCAGTACATCAAATAACGCCTGATGGAGGAGGTGAGTGGCGGTGTGATATTTCAATACCTGTTCGCTATGATCTGCAAGTCCACCCTTAAACTTACCAGCAGAAGTTTTTCTTGAGAGATCTTGGTGAGATTTATAAATAGCATTGAATTCTTCGTTATCTAGCCTTACACCTTTTTGCTTAAATAATTCTTCAGATATTTCGTAGGGAAACCCATAAGACTGAAATAAATTAAAAGCGATTTCTGCGTTAAGTTTACTTTTCTCATATTTTTCCATTTCTTTAAGACCTCTATCTAAGCTTTTCGCAAACTTGTTCATCTCCTGATTCAATATTGTAAAAACTTTCTCTCTTTGTTTGTCTCGATCAACACCTTGCACACCGTTATAAAGTAACAATACGCCTCTATCACATATCTGGTCGAAATTTGGGGTAAGTCCACTACCTAACTGGTGCATTTTTACTGCAGCTCTTCTCAACAGTCTTCTTAATACATACCCCTGTTCTTTATTTGATGGAGTAACGCCATTTATTATTAGGAAAGTTGCAGCCTTTAAATGATCTGCAATAACTCTCATTTCATTTTTATTATTCTCGTCAGAATAACTTTTACCTGTCTGTATAGTGATTTCTTCTATAATTTCTTGAAATAAATCTGAAGTAAAAACATCTGGATCGTTGTTTATGGCTGCTGCAAATCTTTCTAAGCCACCGCCGAAGTCTACATTCTTACTCGGTAATTCACTAAAAGTGCCATCAGCTTCTTTTTTATATTCCATGAAGACTGAATTACAAATTTCCATAAATCTTCCACAATCACAGTTAGGATGACAGGTTTCATTTTTCCACACAGAGTTCTCATGGAATTTGTACTCTGGACCAAAATCATAGAAGACTTCGCTGTCAGGACCTCCTGGTTCGCCAGGTGGCATATCACCTGGAACTCCTGCTCTGGACCACCAGTTTTTTTCTCCATACTCAAAAATACGCTCATTAAGTTTTGCCTCGACTCCAACTTTTTTAAAGAGTTCCTGCCAGATTTTGATACTTTCCGTATCTTTTGGTAGTACACCTACTCCTTTAAACACGGTTACAAAAAGCTTTTTTGGATTAAGTCCTAAGCCTTCATTAGAATTTATTAAGAAATCAAAAAGTCTTGAGAGCTGTTCGTTTTTAAAGTACACACCTAAAGACCAATTGCCGATCATCTCAAAGAAGGTAGTATGCCTATTATCTCCAATTTCTTCCATGTCCTGAGCTCTTATGCAAGGTTGTATATTGAAAAGCAGTTTTCCTTGGGGATGGGGTTCGCCTAAAAGATTGGGGACAAACTGCTGCATACCGCTTCCGGTAAAAAGAGTAGTGGGATCATTTTGTGGCACCAAACCGATAGCAGGAACTTCCTTGTGTCCTGTTTTAATATAGAATTGGCGGAATCGCTCTCTAATGTCCCGATGTGACAGTTTCATATTGTAGAATTATAGCATGAATATACGATCCTCAGATAAACAGTCGGTAAAAGAATTTGCGGATAAAATGCATGTACCAAGTACAGACTCACATAAAGGTCAAAACGGTCGCCTTCTTATCATTGGCGGCTCGTCGCTATTTCATGCCGCCTCTCTCTGGGCGGCCGAGCTTGCTTCTCATTTCGTTGATATGGTGCATTATTCCTCAACCGAGGAAAATGAGAAAATCTTTGTGGCACTTAAAACAAAGTTTAGAAACGGTATCATAGTTCACAAAAAAGAACTACGTGAGTATATCCAGGAAGATGATGCGGTTCTGGTGGGGCCCGGCATGCTTCGAGGTAAGAAAACAGAGCGCGTCGAGGAAACATTTGATGAGATTCTCAAGATAACCGACGAAGCCACCTACACGGCAGCGATTACGTGCCATATACTGGAACATTACCCCGGCAAAAAAGTGGTACTTGATGCGGGTGCTCTGCAGATGGTCCCACTAGACTGTCTTTCGTCAACAAAATCGAAAATAATCCTTACGCCCCATCAGCTCGAATTCAGCTCCCTTTTCGGTATAGACGTGTCCGTACTGTCTTTTGAGGATAAGCAAAAAGTAGTTGCAGAAAAGGCAAAAGAGTATAACTGCGTTATTATCCTGAAGGCTGTTGTTGACATTGTTTCCGATGGTAAGAATACTTATACCATCGAGGGTGGAAATGCCGGACTTACGAAAGGCGGCTCGGGTGATGTTCTTGGATCGCTTATTGCAAGCCTCTACACTAAAAATGATGCGGTGCTTTCATGTGTCATGGCATCGTATGTAGTAAAGACCGCAGCTGATCATTTGTTTGAGGAAAAAGGATATTGGTATAATATAGATGACCTTATAAAGACTATCCCTCACTGCATCGCGGGGAAGTAGACTATCACCTATGAAGAAAGAAACAACAGTCGCTATATTCTTTGGTATTCTTTTCGGAGCCATAGTAGCTGTTTTTTTAATTGTCAGGAACAAAGCAATCAAGCTCAATGCAGCTAAGACGCTTTCTCCAGCCCTCACCGTCACTCCAGGCGTCAAGAATGTCGTTGCCGGCAAGGTTCTTGAGGTGACAGCGCCGGAAAACGGAGTAATTACAAACAAGAACTCCGTTGTCATAAAAGGCAAGACAGGAAAGGGCGCTCTTATCGTTATTCAGTCACCAATCCGTGACCAGGTGCTGGTTACCGAAAAGGAGGATTTTTCTGTCACCTTCCCCTTGGCTCTTGGTGAAAACGACATAACGGTGACGTCCTACGAGAAAGGGAAGCAGGTACAAACGCAGGTAAAGGAATTAAAAGTCTATTATCTCACCGACTAACATATGAAAAAAGTTCTCACAGTCATCATGTTTTTTGTTCTTATCACCGTTAACGCCGTGCATGCACAGACGAATTCAAGCCCGTCCGCTACTGTTGTACCGACTGAAAGTGCCGAAGAAGAACAGATTCAGACTTTGAAGGAAAAAATTGCAACGAAAGTAGCGGAACTTCGTAAAGAAAACCTGCGCGCGATCTCGGGCCGTGTGACAGCCAATGAGGGAAATACCATAAAAATAACAACAGAAGATAATACTCAGTACACCATAAAGACTGATGAAAGTCTGACCCATTTTTTCAAGATAGAAGGAGCTGGAAAAACCGAGATAAAACAGGACACTATCAAGAGCGGCATGTATATTATTGTGGACGGTGTTCTTAGTGAAAATACAATCGAGGCAAATTCCGTATATGTCGATGTTCTTTATTTGGTACGGGTTGGCACCATAATAGAGGTTAATGCTGCCGATTTCACGATTCGGGTTGTTGGAACCGATAAGGAAACGTACACTCTTGATATCCAAACTGACACCCGTCAGCAGCTTTTGAACACGACCACGCTCCTTGGTGAAAGGATAGGCTTTTCGAAAATAAAAGAGAACGATATTATTCACTTTGTCGTTGAAAAAACAGGTACTGAAAAAGAACCCAATCGGTATAACGCGGTCAAGATATTGGTGATTCCCCAGGAATATTTTGTTACAAAAGACAGTGCAAAGTAAGTAACTATGCTAAACATTTTTAAAAAGTATTTTGATTACAATGCAAAGGAGCTTGGCCGCATCCAAAAGAAAGTTGATGAGATAAATAGTCTGGAAGATAAGGCTCGTGATCTGAAGGATGCAGATTTTAAGAAGGAAACAGAGAAGATAAAGGCCGATCTTAACAAGAACCCTGAACGGCTAGATGAGCACGTCGCCTGGGGGTTCGCATTAGTTCGTGAGGCTGCAAGACGTACTCTGGGCAAGCGGCATTTTGATACCCAGCTTGTGGCGGGTATCGCCCTTCACGAAGGCAAAATAACCGAACAGAAAACAGGAGAAGGTAAGACTCTTTCGGCGACGACTGCCTTGTATCTCAACGCACTGTTGGGCAAGGGTGCACATCTCGTGACGGTGAATGACTATCTTGCCCGTCGCGATGCTGGTTGGAACGGCGTCCTTTTTGATTTTCTGGGACTTACAACTTCGGCGATCATTTCCGATAAGTCATACGTCTACGATAAAACATACAGCAATGAAGAAACGGCTGACTGGAGACTTCGCCACCTCAGGGAAATTACGAGAAAAGAGGCGTATGCTGCCGATATCACCTACGGTATAAACAGTGAATTCGGTTTTGACTATCTCCGCGACAATATGGTGCAAAACCATCAGGATATAGTGCAGCGCAATTTCCAGTTTGCCATTATTGATGAAGCAGATTCCGTCCTCATTGATGAGGCTCGTACCCCTCATATAATTTCTTCACCGTTCGAAGAGGATGTTTCCAAATACTATCAGTATGCCAAAATAGTTAAACAACTTGACCCGAAAACAGATTACGTTATCGACGAGAAACTAAAAACGGCAAATCTTACGGAAGCAGGCATCTCACGGATAGAAAAGATACTCAATGTGGATAATATTTATGAAAAAGATTTCGATACGCTTTTTCATATAGAGGCTGCCCTTAAAGCGGAGACGCTTTTCCACATAGATAAGGAATACATAGTCAAGGAAGGTGAAGTTATCATAGTTGATGAGTTTACAGGCAGACTTCTTGTTGGCCGCCGGTTTTCCGAAGGACTGCATCAGGCAATCGAAGCGAAAGAGAATGTAGGCATTCAGAAGGAGTCCAAGACGTTGGCAACAGTTTCGCTCCAGAATTATTTCCGCATGTATAAAAAACTTGCAGGAATGACGGGTACAGCGGCAACAGAAGCAGAGGAGTTTCACAAGATCTATAAAGTAAACACGGTTGTTGTTCCTACTTATCGTACTATGGTACGCAAGGACGAGCCGGACATGATCTATAAAACAGAGAAAGGAAAATTTGATGCAGTCGTGAACGAAATTGTTGAGGCATACAGAATAGGAAGACCAGTTCTTGTTGGCACGACTTCGATCGCCAAAAACGAACACCTGTCCAAACTTCTTGCGGCCAAAGGTATCCCCCACGAAGTGTTAAATGCGAAAAACCACATTCGAGAGGCGCAGATTATAGCCCGTGCCGGTGAAAAAGGCGCGATAACGGTTGCAACAAACATGGCAGGACGCGGTGTAGACATCATCCTCGGAGGCGCTCAACCTTCTGTGGAGGATGAGCAAAAAGGAGCAAAGACGGAAAAGGAGTTTAAAAAAAAGATGGAGGTGTGGCAGAAAAATCACGATGAGGTTATTGCGGCGGGCGGTCTCTATGTTATCGGTACGGAACGGCACGAATCGAGACGTATAGACAATCAGCTCCGCGGCCGATCGGGTAGGCAAGGGGACCCTGGCACAAGCAGATTCTTTGTATCGCTTGAAGATGACTTGATGAGAATTTTCGGCGGCGAACAGATTTCAAAACTGATGACATTTTTTAATTTTCCAGAAGACCAGCCGCTTACCCACGCCATGGTTTCAAAAGCAATAGAACAGGCGCAGGTAAAAGTCGAGGGATTCAACTTCGATGTGAGAAAACACCTGGTTGAGTATGACGATGTTCTTAATAAGCAAAGAGAGATTATATATTCCATGCGCCGTAACTTTCTAAAGCTTCCTGACACCAATGTTAAGGAATTTAAGGAAACAGTGTTCGATATTTTCAGTGAGGAACTGGCGGATCTGACAAATGCACACATGCTGGCTGCTCCTGAAGGACAGCACGATACGTCGGTTTTTCTTAAGGAACTGAAGCTCATTATGGACTTTGATGAGAAAAAAATAGAAGGGTATCTGAAAAAAAGCGATCAGGAAGGACTTATCGACTACCTGTCGGATGCAATAGAAAAAAGATACTCTAGTCTTGAGGAGAAGATTGGAAGAGGTCCCTGGACGGCCATAGTACGCATGATATTTTTATCCACGATCGACAAATACTGGATGGATCATCTTACTGGGATTGAGGCGCTTCGTGAGGGCATTAATCTTCGCGGATTTGCACAACTCGATCCCCTAGTCGAGTATAAAAATGAAGCATACAAGATGTTTGAAAAGCTTGTTGCGGACATACGATTTGAAACAACCCGCCGACTGTTTAAAGTAGAAGTAAATATTGAGCCGCATACCCATGAGCACCAAGAAAAACCGCTTATCTATAAGTCCGCAACGCAGATAAATCCATATAAGCAGGAACAGAAGCAGGAGGAGAAACAAAAGTCGGCCACAAGAACACCTTCTGAACTGACGCCCGACAGGAAAAAGAAGATAGGACGGAATGAACCCTGCTGGTGCGGCTCAGGAAAAAAATATAAAAAATGCCACTGGCCTAACTAGACGTTTTCCTCTTCTTTGATGACAAATGATGAGTCCGGCTTTTAGAGCATCAGGATGTGTGTAGTGTACTTGCCGCTGTGAGATAATCTTTATTTTTCCGGATCGAAATGGCTGAGTAGTAAATCCATTTGGCCGAGCTATTACGCCTTTTTTATTCCTTAATCGTGTACCCGAAGCCGCGGACTGAGTTAAGAAGCTTCTTTTTATGACCAGAGTCAATTTTTTTACGGAGATATCCCATATATACATCAACGACACGAGTTTCTATTTCATATGATGAAGCCCAGATACGGTTCAATATCATGTCACGAGTCAGTATTCTTCCCTTGTTCGCCATGAGATAATGAAGGAGCTTGAACTCCTGGGGGGTCAGTTTAATTTGCTTGCCGGCCCGTCTAACCTCTACCGTCTTTGTATCAAGTTCCAGATCAGCAATCTTCAAGACCGTTTCGCCACCGTTTTTGTTGCGAAGGCGTGCTGCAATGCGGGCAAGGAGGACCTCGCCCTCGAATGGTTTTGCGATATAGTCATCGGCTCCCAGTTTAAGGCCGCGCACAATATCGGCTGTTGTATCTTTGGCAGTAAGTATGATAACGGGAAGATCAGGATATTTTTTCCGTACTTCGATACAGACGCTCTCTCCACTTATATTAGGAAGGCCAAGATCAAGAATAACCAAATCGGGCTGTGTTTTCTCAATAAACTTAAGAGCAGACACACCATCTGAGGCAGTCTGGACAGAATGTCCATTATCAAGAAGAAGTTCTTTTATATAGGTCTGAATACCCTTGTCGTCTTCAACGACGAGTATTGAATCTACCATGAGTACTCATTATACATCCTCTTTCTTACAATCACAACTCATATTATCCGTGGGATTATTTGACCGTGACACTCTTCGCCAGGTTACGCGGCTTGTCAGGATCAGCTCCTCTTCCTATTCCGAGGTAGTATCCTAACAGTTGTCCGACGATAATGCTACCAAAGGGCGTGAGGTTATCCATCTCTGGTATCTGTACATGGAAGTCAAATTCTTTTGCTGCAAAAGGAGCAACTCCTATGATCTGAGCACCTCTTGCCTTAAGTTCCGTCGCACTTGAAAGCACTTCTTGTTTGACCGTGTCTGAGGAGCCCAACACGAAACAGGGAGTGTCCTTTTGGATGAGGGCAATGACGCCGTGTTTGAGTTCACCCGCAGCGAACGCTTCCGAGTGAAGATACGCGCTCTCTTTTAGCTTCAATGCAAACTCGAGTGTGGCAGGATAGTTTAAATGTTTTCCTATAAGGTAGGTATGTTCGTGATCCATAAGTAACTTAGCAAGCTCAATAACCTTAGTGGTGGTTTCCTTTTTCGGTAACCATTCCTTTAGAGTAACTTCGAGTTTTGCGATGTTGTCACAACCTTCCTTGTAGGCATCGCTTGCGGCGTATGCCAGAAGATATAGAGTGGCAAGCTGAGAGGTAAATGCCTTTGTCGAAACTACAGCGATCTCCGGACCGGCAGAAACGGGAATGACGAAATCGGCCAAGCGTTCCAAAGTTGATCCGCGCGCGTTGACGATTGCCACAATCTTTGCACCTCGCTCTTTCGCTTTTTTTGCAGCAATGATAGTGTCAGCGGTTTCGCCACTTTGCGATATAGCTACAAGAAGGGTCCTTTCGTTCGAAAAGGGAGCAAAGGGCGCGTATTCATATGCGCCATATGCGCTGACTAATATATTTCTCTCTGCAAAATAGTACTTGGCGGTTAAGGCGCAGTAGGAGGCAGTTCCGCATCCAATCATAGTTACTGAGTAGCCGCCTTTTATAAGCGAAGCAACATTTTTGATAACTGCTTCGTTGATCTTTGCCGTTTTTGGTATTGTATTCTGCTGTTCCATGATTTCCTTGAGGAGGAAGTGGGGGTATCCGCCTTTTTCAGCGTCTTCGATCTCCCAGTCGATGCGCTCCAGCCTAAGTTCTTTTTCTTCGCCTGTAGCAACATCGAATAAAGAAACACCTCCACTGCCTAGCACAGCGCCCTCACCATCAAGGAGAAAATGAACATCGCGTGTATGCTTAAGAAACGCAGTAATGTCGGAGGCAAGATAGGCACTTTTCGCTCCTGTCCCTACCACGAGAGGCGAACCGTTTCTGCATGCGACGATGATGTCTTCGTTTGCAGACAGGGAAGCAATAGCATTCGAACCTGCCAGGCGTTTAAATACCTTTCGGACACTTTCTTTGAACGGGCTGGTTTTTAACTCCTCTTCAATAAGGTGAGCGATAACCTCAGTATCTGTTTCCGAAACGAAGGTGTGACCTTTTCCTATAAGCTCTTCTTTGAGCTCTTGATAGTTTTCGACGATGCCGTTATGTATCACTGCAATTCGTTGCGTGCAGTCAAGATGGGGATGGGCATTCTTGTCTGTAACCCCACCATGGGTTGCCCAGCGGGTATGACCGAGTGCAGTTTGCCCCGCCGGAAGAGAAGCTGCTGCTTCACCAATTTTTCCCACGTGTTTCTCAATTTCTATATGGTTTTTCCCCGGGGATATAAGTGCAATGCCCCATGAATCATACCCACGATATTCTAGCTTTTTCAACCCCTCCAGGACATGTTCTGCAGCTCTACCTGAAGTATCGTTTACGACACCATAAATCCCGCACATAGCAGTTATGACAAACTAGTAAACGAAGAGAAATGGAGAGTTTTTCTTGAGTTCCTTTTCAGAACAAAAGTCAGGACCAAACTCCGGCCCGAGGGTTTCCGCAGATACATCGAATGTCGAGTAAGACCCGACCCCTCTCCTCGTATCCCGCTTAAAAAGCGGGCCACACGCCTTTTCACACGTTATTTCAACAGCACTCCTCTTCATATTTAGCTTATCAAAAAGGCAAAATAAAGTCAAACTATGGTAAAATTAGTATTACCAAATGATAGCTTCTTTAACAGCTATAAACTGGGTTGATATCTCTTTTTTTGGTGTGCTTCTTTACTTTATTCTGACAAATAAAGGTTTTATCGAAACGTTATTTGAAGCCGGCGGTTTTTTAGGATCTCTTGTCCTGTCCTATAAACTTTATCCGCAGGTAAGTATACTTCTGAGTTCATATCTTGGAGTGTCGAAAGGTATAGCCAACGGTTTGGGTTTTTTCATAAGCTGGATAATCGTTGAGTCTGTTCTATTTCTCATGATAGGAATAGTCCTTACCCGATTTCTTCGTGATCTAACTCAAAACTCCTACAATAAAGTCTTGGGCTATGCGGCTGGATTTTTCCAGGGACTTCTTATTTTTATGTTTCTAGTAAACGTAGTTTTTGCCTTCCCGGTACGGGGGACCATTAAGAAAGACATCCTTGATTCATCGGTAGGTCCATATTTTGTGAATGCTTCTCAGTCTCTGGAAATAAAGATGCGTCAGGTGTTTAGTGATACTATCCTTGAAACCATTAACTTCTTGACGATTAAACCGCAATCGGGAGAGAGCCTTGATCTGGGCATAAGGGTGAGTAATGCGGATCTTAATGCAGACCCTGACTCGGAAAGTATCATGTTGCAATCTGTTAATGAGGAACGAAGACAACGTGGTCTGGCTGAACTGACCGTTGATCCTACGTTACGTGAAATAGCAAGAGACTACGCCAAAGAAATGTTTCAGAACGGATTCTTCTCTCATACATCGGCTGTTGACGGGTCAAGTCCTGGTGATAGAGCCATCCGAGGCGAAGCCGAATTTCAGGTTTTAGGCGAGAATTTAGCTTATGCGCCAGACGTTTATATCGCTCATCAGGGTCTTATGAATTCGGAAGGTCATCGAAAAAATATTCTTTCACCAGAGTACAGCAGAGTTGGGATTGGTGTTATTGACGGCGGAGTATATGGGAAGATGTTTGTGCAAGAATTTGCGGATTAAAATAATTTTTCCTGATTTGAGTTCACTTCTTCTCTTTCTTTTTTTTGCGGTGGTTTAGCGGCTGTTTTTGTTCCAAAGATACGGTTGCTAAGTGACTTTATGTCATATTTTGCCAAGAATTGTTGCAGACCCGGAGTAAAACCCGTAAAGCGTGTTTTTTCCACATCGCATGAGATGGGAACGTCAGTAAGAATTGTTGCGAGCTTTTTTGATAGAAGTACGTCTTCAGCATGATCTTTGATAATATGCTTTATCCGTTCATTATCAATTCGGTCTGCATTTTTAACTACATTCTCAGCAGTTTTGAACTGTTCCAAAAGCTTAACTGCAGTCTTGGGGCCGATGCCTTTTGCCCCAGGATAGTTATCTGAAGGATCGCCCATGAGTCCTTTCAGTTCGGGAATGGATGCTGGTTCGACGCCTAATTTCTCTTTTACTTCTGTCTCGCCATACAAAGAGATATTGGTAAGCCCAAGTTTAGGAGTGATGACGAATACATTCTTGTCTACGAGCTGCATTATATCTTTGTCTCCGGTTAAAATCAGTACACGCATTGCTCGTTTATATTTCTCAGCAATGGTTCCGATAATATCGTCAGCTTCATAGCCCGGCTGTTCAAACATCGGAATACCTGTTGCGGTCAGCATTTCTTTCAAAAGTGGAATCTGGGCTTTAAAACTATCCTCTAGCTGAGGTCTGTGGGCTTGGTATTCTTTAAAAATGGTCTTGCGAAAGGTTGGTTTTGGCGTGTCAAAGCAGACGATTATATGGGTTGGCGCAAAATCATCGTTTGCCTTAATGAGCATGCCAAGAAAACCGTAGAGAATATTTGTCTGGATGCCGGATCTACTAGTCAGAGGAGGAAGAGCATGATAGGCGCGATGCATCATAGCATTGCCATCAATAAGAAGTAATGTATCCATATCGTGATTGTATCAGTTGGCTCTTTTTTTCTCTCCGACTATTTTTTCAAATTCATCCTGATCGAGACTTTCCTTTTTGATGAGTTCAGCTGCAATCCTATCCATATATTTTCTGTTTTTCTTAACTGTGTCAATCGCAAGCTTATACGCTTTCGTGATGATGCTCTCAACCTCAGCATCGATCTCTGCCATTTTTTCTTGTGAAACGTTGTTCTGCTCCCAATACGACTTACCCCATTCAGTTACATCGCGAGTCGGTCCAAAGTTAATGGGGCCCAGTCTACTCATTCCGTATTCGACCACCATTGCTTTTGCGATATAGGTAGCCTGATCAAAATCATTTGCAGCGCCCGTCGTCACTTCATTAAAAATTACCTCCTCAGCGGCTCTGCCTCCCATCATCACCGAGATCCTTTCCAGAAGATGTGTTTTTGTTTCATGTAGTTTATCCTTTTCCGGAGGTATGAGCGTATATCCAAGCGCCAACCCTCTTGAAACGATGGAGATGCGGTGTACCGGATCGGTGTGAGCAAGAAAATGAGAAACGACTGCATGTCCTGCTTCATGATAGGCTGTGAGTTTACGGTCAAGGTCGCTTTGCAGCCTTTTCTTTTCAGGCCCAAGTTTGACTTTTGTTGCAGCCTCCTCAAGATCATCCATACTAATCTTATCCTTTCCACCTCGTGCGGCGGCAATAGCTGCCTCATTCAGCATATTTTCGAGATCAGCACCGGAAAATCCGACAGTTCTTTTTGCAATCTTATCCCAGTCAACATTTGCTTCAAATGGTTTGCCGCGTGCATGGATTTTTATGATGGATTTTCTTCCCTCTACATCGGGGTAGTCGACGATTATGCGTCTGTCGAAACGGCCAGGCCTGAGGAGCGCCGTATCAAGCATATCTCCTCTATTGGTAGCCGCCATCACTACGACCTGTTCGTTTGGATTGAAACCATCCATTTCCACAAGAATCTGATTGAGGGTCTGTTCCCGTTCGTCATGGGAAGGCATTACGCCCGTAGATCGTGCACGGCCAATGGCATCGATTTCATCGATGAAGATGATGGAGGGAGCACTTTTTTTTGCGGTGTTAAAAAGATCGCGCACGCGTGCGGCCCCTATTCCGACCAGCATTTCCATGAATTCTGAACCTGCGATGGAAAAAAAAGGCACATTAGCTTCTCCTGCAACCGCCTTAGCCAGAAGCGTCTTACCGCTTCCCGACGGACCTACCAAGATCACTCCCTTTGGGGTACGCGCTCCCAGCTTCTTGTACTTCTCAGGATGTTTTAGAAAGTCCACGATTTCTTCCAGTTCCTTCTTTGCCTCTTCAACTCCGGCAATATCGTTAAAGGTAACCTTAGGTAAATCCTTATTAAATCGTTTTGCCCGTGATTGACCAAAAGAGAATACCGAATCCTGTGCACCTTTTGCCTGGCGGAACAGGAATATGAAAAATGCTACCATGAGTACGGTAGGAATAATATTGCTGAGAAATGTAACGAGTCCGCTTGATCCCTGAGTATCCTTGATTTCTATATTTACCGTCTGCGGATCAATGCCCGCATCATTGAGAGTACTTATAAAGCTATCTCCACTCTCTTTGTATGTTAAGGACTTCGTATTATTTTTATGTTCAGCGACGATCTTGTTATCAGTTACTTCGACTTTTCGTACGTTACCTGTTTTTATGTCCTTAAGAAGTGCTGTGATAGATTTTTCCGGGAGTGCTTGGCCAACCTCTCTCATTAAACTGCTTAACGTAAAAAAAAGAAAAAAAACTATAAAAAAGATTATAAAAATTGTTTTAAGGTCAAAGTTAAAGTTAAACTCGGCGATTTTTTTGATGCCATTTCCTGAATCTTTTTTCCCGTTTTTGGAGTTTGCCATAGATCCATTTTAGCAATATTTGATAGAATTGACAAGTATATATGTTGACCTTTCAACCTAAATCATCATCCGTCTCTGGAATTGTCCGGGTTCTTGCGCGCGGCGGCTTAGTCATTGCGCCATCAGACACCGTATACGGATTATTAGTGGATGCGACAAACGAAGAAGCAGTTAAAAAGCTTATCGCATTCAAAAACAGACCTTGGGGCAAGCCGATATCAGTCTTTGTCGCTGATAAAAGAATGATAGACAAATATGCTGATGTGAATGAAAAAAATAGGATACTGCTCGAGGAACTATTGCCCGGTCCATTCACGATCGTTCTTCCCTCAAAACATAACGTCTCATCACTCCTTGAGTCTGAAAAAGGGACTCTCGGGGTTCGACTGCCTTCGCACAGCTTTATAAATGAACTGGTACAAGCATTTGGCAAACCAGTCACCGCCACCTCTGCAAATATCTCAGGTAGGCCGCCTCATTATCAGCTGTCAACTCTGTTTAACGAGCTTTCAGAGCAAAAAAAGAAATTGGTGGATGCTGTCGTTGATGGGAAAAAGCTAAAAAGAAATAAACCCTCGACCATTATCGATCTGACCGGTGAGAAACTGAAAATACTTCGTAAGGGAGATATAGTTTTCAGTTCTTCCAAAACATACATCACAAAGTCACCGGCGGAAACCCGAAAGCTAGCCCGCTACCTGATGAAAAAGTTTCCTACAAATCCGAAAGATAAACCTGCAGTGTTCATTCTTCAGGGAAACTTGGGAACAGGCAAAACCGAGTTCGTCCGAGGTGCGGCCGAAATATTTAATGTAGAAAAAATAATTTCACCCACCTATGTTATCTACTATGAATATATATGGGGTCATAAAAAGGACAAGAAATTTGTTCACGCTGATCTTTATAACTTGCAGCATTCCGATGAGTTTGCTCCACTAGGACTAGATCAGTTTCTTAAACCAGGGAACGTTATGTTTATTGAGTGGGGAGAGAAAATAGGTGACGCGATTGATTCCATACGTCCCCATGCAAAATTAATATGGATTAAGTTACGCCACCTTAACGAAAATGAGAGAGAATTAGTGGTTGAATCGTAACTATGAAAAAAGAACCTTATATATTATCGATTGATACATCTGCAGATGAAACAGCTGCCGCGGTGACACAAGGAAGACGAGTTCTTTCCTACGTAAACTACACTCAGATCCAGACTCACAGAGAATGGGGCGGAATAATGCCTTCCGTTGCCAAGAGAGCACATGAAGAGAGAATTGATTTTGTAATAACGCAGACATTGAAAAAATTTGGAAAGGTCACAGGTAGTGAGTCGCCGATAGAGAGTATTGATTATATTGCGGTCACGTACGGGCCCGGTCTTGCCATTGCGCTTGAAGTGGGGATCAAAAAAGCAAAAGAGCTTGCGGCTGAGCATAATAAAAAAATTATTCCTGTGAATCATCTGGAAGGACATATCTACTCAAGTTTTGTGCAAAACAGTAAAGGCAATCCGGTACGCGAATTTGAATTTCCTTATCTTGCCCTTCTTGTTTCGGGAGGCCACACACAACTAGTTTTATTTGAGAAACACAATGTATTCAAACTTTTAGGTGAAACGCGTGATGACGCTGCGGGCGAGGCGCTCGACAAAGCGGCAAGACTCATAGGATTGGGTTATCCGGGTGGACCGGTAATAGAAAGACTTGCCGAAGAGGTGAAAAACGCAGACGAGTATAAGTTTCCTCGACCTCTCCATAAACAGCCAATCATAGAATTTTCATTTTCGGGACTTAAAACTTCCTTTCTTTACTTTACGGAGAAATTAAATGAGCAGGAAAAAGTAAAAAGCGTTCGTAACCTTGCAAGTTCTTTTCAGGAAGCAGTTATCGACTCACTCATCAATAAAACAGAACTCGCAATTAAAAAATACGGTATCTCGCGAATGATTCTCGGCGGAGGAGTGAGTGCCAATATGCGTTTAAGGAATAAGTTAAAGTTTTTGGTTAAGAAATATCATGGATCAGTATATTTCCCCCCATATAAATATCTAACAGGTGATAATGCGGTAATGATTGGGCTGGCCGCCTATTTTAATCAGGAAAGGGCAGTAGCCGAAAACGACTTCAATAAAATAGACCGCGTGGCTCGACTCCAGCTGGGGCAAAAGTAAGCTCTTTCGGATTGCATTCTGAGCTCATTTAAGGTAAACTTAGTGGTTACTAAAAGATTTGAAAATGCGATGCTTTCACTGAAAAAATTGTCCGTTAAAATCGGCAAGAAACAAATCCTCAAAAATATAACTTTCGATTTCGAGCCCGGAAAAATATATGCTGTTATGGGTCCAAACGGCTCGGGTAAATCTACACTTGCCTACACCATCATGGGACATCCGCAATACGAGATCGATGGGAAATCCAAAATCGTTTTTAACAACGAAGATATACAAGAGTTAGCGGCAGATAAACGCGCGGAGAAAGGCATCTTTCTTTCTTTTCAATCACCTCTTTCACTTGCTGGAGTAAGAATAGCAGAACTTCTTCAACTTGCATTGCTCGGCAAAAAAGACCCGCTTGCCATAAGAAAAGAAGTAGCGGCTTTTGCAAAAAAACTTAAAATTTCTGATGAACTATTGTCACGATCTCTTAATGAAGGTGCTTCAGGAGGGGAGAAGAAAAAACTAGAAGTACTGCAGGCTGCAGTTCTCGACAAGGAACTGGCAGTCTTCGATGAGGTTGATACCGGCGTTGATGTCGATGCTCTAAGGACAATTTCTAAATTTCTGAAGGACACCAAATCACGAAAAACGTATATCGTCATAACTCATTACAATCGTATACTCCATTATTTAAAGCCAGATAAGGTGCTGGTTATCGTAAACGGAGAGCTCAAGAAAGTTGGGAATCATTCCTTGGCGGAAAAGATAGAAAAGCAGGGATACGATAAAGTAGTTACAGGTTAAGATATGACAAAAACCGACATAAATTTCGAATATCGCTATGGATTCTCAATGCCGCAAAACTATACCTTCAAAGCCCGTAAGGGGTTAAACACTCAGGTGGTCGAGCAAATTTCAGCAATGAAAAAGGAGCCGAAGTGGATGACTGATTTCAGACTGAAATCTTATGAAATCTTCAAGAAAAAATCGATGCCTACCTGGGGAGCTGATCTTTCACGGATTAATTTCAATGAGATTTACTACTACATAAAGCCAACAAAGAAACATGCATCTTCTTGGGAAGATCTTCCGAAAGAAATTAAAGAAACCTATGACAGGATTGGGGTTCCCGAAGCAGAAAAAAAGTTTCTAGCAGGAGTGAGCGCTCAGTACGAAAGCGAGGTCGTATATGAAAGTATCAATAAAGAACTTAATAAGCTCGGTGTTTTATTTTGTGATATGGATACCGCACTTAAAAGATATCCTGCCATCGTAAAAAAATATTTCGGAACCCTCATTCCTCCACATGATAATAAATTCGCGGCACTGAATTCAGCAGTTTGGTCTGGTGGATCTTTTGTATATGTTCCCAAAGGAGTAAAGGTTAACCTTCCACTCCAGGCATATTTTCGTATTAATGCAGAAAAGTTTGGACAGTTCGAGAGGACGCTTATTATTGCAGAAGAAGGATCTGATGTTCATTATGTTGAAGGGTGTACTGCGCCCGTGTACACCACAGATTCTTTACATTCAGCTGTAGTTGAAATCTTTGTTCATAAAAATGCAAAAGTGCGATATACCACTGTTCAGAACTGGAGTAAGAATGTATACAACCTTGTAACGAAAAGAGCACGGGCTGACGAGAATTCAATTATGGAGTGGATTGACTGTAATCTCGGCAGTCAGGTAACAATGAAATATCCCAGCGTGTATCTTGTCGGAAAAGGTGCGCGCGGTGAGGTTCTTTCGATTGCTTTTGCCGGCCAGGACCAGCATCAGGACGCTGGCGCCAAGATGTTTCACTTTGCCCCCAATACATCTTCGCGAATTGTCTCAAAGTCCATCTCGAAGGATGGTGGTCGTACTTCATACCGTGGACTGGTACAGGTCATGCCGGGAGCCAAAAATAGTTCAGTATATGTTTCGTGCGACGCACTCCTTCTTGACGAAAAATCACGATCAGACACATATCCGTACATGAAAATAAAGGAGAATGAAGTGGAGGTTCAACACGAGGCAACAGTAGAAAAGCTTGGTGAGGAAAAATTACTTTATCTTATGTCACGAGGCATCAGTAAATCTGATGCTGAGGGGTTATTGGTCAATGGGTTCATAAAACCCGTGACGAAAGAAATACCGCTCGAGTATTCGATAGAGTTAAACAGACTTATCAATTTGGAGATGGCCGGAAGTGTAGGCTAACAGCATGGTACAATTCGTATACCTGAACAAACAGAAGAAGAGAGAGATAGTTCTGAAAAAGCCGGGAAAGTACGTGGCCTTTTTTCACAACCTGTCCGGTAAATTCGTGTTCAGACTGAGCGGGAAGGGAATAGATCTCGACATCTACGGACTCTTCGTCGGGAAAGGAAAGGATATTTTTAATATAGAAACTGTTCAACACCATGATGCTCCAGGTACATCTTCCAATCTTCTCATAAAAGGTGTTTTTGATGACGAATCAAAGTTCATATATCAAGGTCTTATCCGTATCGAAAAGAAAGGGCAAACCAGTCATGCATATCAAAAAAACCAAAATCTTATTTTATCGAAGGACACATTTGTGGAGTCCAAGCCGTTTCTCGAGATCCTCGCCAATGATGTTTTCTGCACGCATGGATCAACAACAGGCAGGCTAAATGAGGATCAGCTTTACTATTTGCAATCGCGCGGTATTTCTAAAAATGAAGCGCAGAAGTTACTTGTAAAAGGTTTTATTGATGATGTAATCGATAGGGTAAGCGCTTACATTTCCCCTGCTGAGAAGACTGAGATTATGCAGTGACGAAGCTCACAGTTCTTAAGCGTGCATGAAGTATAATTGTAAGGATGAAGAATCTAAAAAAGGATTTTCCTCTTTTTAGGAACGATCCATCTCTCATATACCTTGATTCCACCGCTACTTCCTTGAAACCAATGACCGTTATTCAGAAAGAGTCGGAATACTATGAACAGTACTCAGCTAACGTTTTTCGAGGAATATATAAAATTTCAGAACGGGCGACTGCCGAATATGAAGAAACACGCAGTGCTGTTGCCGCATTTATTAAAGCAGCAGGTCCAAATGAAGTAATATTTACCCGAAACACAACAGAATCCCTTAACCTCATAGCATATGGTCTGGGCAGAAAAATAGTCGGAAAGGGTGACGAGATAGTCGTAAGTATTATGGAACACCACTCTAATTTCGTGCCATGGCAGGTGCTTGCCGGTGAGACGATGGCTGACTTTAAGGTGATTAATGTCGACAAAGAAGGCTATTTGGATATAAGAGACAGCCATGGATCGATAAAACTCGAGGGAATCATAACCCCCAAGACAAAGCTCCTCTGTCTTACGCATATTTCAAACGTTCTAGGGACTATAAATCCCATAAAGGAGATTATTTCGCAGGCAAAAAAAATTAATCCCACGATTATTACAGTAGTTGATGCTGCCCAATCGGTCCCTCACATGCCAGTAGATGTACAAGAGCTGGGATGCGATTTCCTTGCGTTTTCATCCCACAAAATGCTTGGACCGACTGGTGTAGGTATCTTGTGGGGAAGGTATGAGCTTCTGGAGTCAATGTATCCCTTTCTGTACGGGGGGGAAATGATCAGTGAAGTCCATGTTGACAGGGCGTTATACAAAGACCCTCCCCATAAGTTTGAAGCGGGCACTCCGGATATCGCAGGCGTTTCCGCTCTCAAGGAAGCCATACGATATCTTCAGAAAATCGGTATGGATTCCATCCGTTCCCATGAGCAGATGCTGGTAGCGTATGCTTTGGGAAGATTGAAGGAGGAGTTTGGTGAAGATATCCGCATTCTCGGCCCGACAGATCCGTCACACAAGGGGGGAATAGTGGCCTTTACTTTTAAAACATTACATACGCATGATGTGGCCTATATACTTGATGAGCAAAATATCGCAGTCCGCGCCGGCCATCACTGCGCAATGCCTTTGCACGAATTTATGGGATCGCCGGCAACTACACGTGCGAGCTTTTATCTCTACAACACGACAGACGATGTGGAAAAACTTATCGTAGCCTTGAAGAAAGTTGATAAAACCTTGAGCTAACTCTATGTCTATTTACCAGGAAATCATACTCGATCACTATCGCTCGCCTCGCAATTTCAAACCGCTCGTGAAAGCGGACGCGACGGTCGTGGTTAATAATCCTTTGTGCGGGGACAGGCTCCAACTTGATATCTCTGTCGGAGATGGTAAAGTTAATGAAGTGGGATTCTCAGGGGATGGGTGTGCGATATCTTTGGCATCCGCCTCACTTTTGTCTGAATACATAAAAGGAAAGAAAGTGGAAGATCTAAAAGTTCTTAGAAAGGAAAAAGTCATAGAGTTACTCGGTATAGATCTGAGTCCAAACAGGATAAAATGTGCTCTCCTTTCATGGGAAGCAGTGTTAAAAGTCACCAAAAAAGTATGAGCGTTGCGGTAAAGGACCTCAACAATCCGTCGGGCCCTGTAAAGGTAGGAAAGCTAACCGTACGTATCGATAGGGATCTGTGTATTGGTGCTGCGACCTGCAGTGCAGTTGCGGCAAAAGCATTTGGTCTTGATGGTGAATCGAAGTCCGTAGTTCTTGCAAGCGCAGATGAAGAAGCGCCTAACTTGCTGATTGAAGCGGCAAAAGCATGCCCTGTTGCTGCTATACTTATTGAAGATGAGAATGGTAATAGGGTCTATCCCAAATGAAACTGATAATGAATCGTACCTTGCGGGTACGGGAAATAATGAAAGGGAATGTCCCTCATGTAGTTTAGAAACATTGCAAGGAATGCCCGGCGGCAAGGAGTCTATTTGCCCAAACTGCGGCTATAAAGACCCGTGCTGTTACGATTAACGTATGAAATATACTTGGAAACTAGGCGGAGAGGCGGGTTACGGGATCCTGACAACAGGAGCTCTCATTTCGCGTATTATTTCTCAGCTTGGATATCATGTCTTCGACTATGTTGAGTATCCGTCACTTATCCGCGGCGGTCATAACGCATATGAAGTTATTTTTTCTGAGGAGAAGGTGTCGGCCTTCAAAAATGAGATAGACTGTCTGGTCTGTCTTAATAAGGAAACATTCGAAATCCATAAACATAGGTTGACCTCTGAAAGTCATCTGATTTATGATCCCAACGACTTTACTCCCGAAGGCAGTTTTCTTGGCCGAGCCGTGCCTTTCCGCGATATATTGCAGAAACTGCAGGGCCAAATGGTAATGCGAAACATCATCTCTCTTGGTGCATCACTTGCAATTCTCGGCAACGACCTCGCACTTCTTGATAAGATGCTTGAGAAACAGTTCGAGAGAAAAGGCCAGAAGATTGTGGACTTCAACAAGGCTTTTGCTAAGGAAGGATATGACTATATAAAAGCCAATTATCCCGAAGATACTAAAATTCATCTATCAGCCCGTGAATCAGAGCCAAAAATCGTAATAACAGGCAACGATGCTTTCTCACTTGGTGCTGTGGCTGGTGACTGCCGTTTCTATTCAGCTTACCCGATGACTCCTTCTTCGACAGTACTTACGATGCTTGCGCTGTGGCAGGAGAAAACGGGAATGGTGGTTCGTCATGCCGAGGATGAAATTTCAGTTATTAATACTGCATTGGGCGCCTCATTTGCGGGCGTACGTTCAGCTGTCGGAACGTCAGGCGGTGGGTTTTCCCTGATGGTCGAAGCATTATCTTTCGCCGGGGTGGCGGAGCTTCCTATTGTAGTATTTCTTTCGCAGCGACCCGGACCTGCAACCGGTCTGCCTACGTGGACAGCACAGGGCGAAATTCTATTTGCCGCAAACGCGGGACACGGGGAGTTTATGAAGATAGTCCTTGCGCCGGGCGATGTTGAAGAGATGGTTAGCCTTTCGGCAGAGGCATTTAACTTAGCGGACATCTATCAGACTCCCGTGATTGTTCTTTCTGATATGTTGCTTTCGGAGTCTCATGAGACCATTTCTAAAAAATACGTGGATGATTTGGGCGTTTCTTTTGCAGTTGATCGGGGTAAAACGGTACAAGAACCAACTACATTGCCATACCTACGTTACAAACCGGAAAAAGATGGGATATCTGAAAGGCTCATACCAGGCATGAAGGGCGCATTTTATCAGGCCAACTCCTATGAACACAAGTCGGACAGTCATACCACGGAATCGGCAGAAGACACTATAGAGCAGGTAACAAAAAGACACAACAAAGAGAAAACATATTTAGCGACACACTTTAAAGCGCCTACGGTATATGGAGATATGGATATTGCACAGACAGTATTTGTTTCGTATGGGTCCAACAAGCGCATCATTCTTGAGGCAATGCGAGAGCTGGAAAAAAATGGCTCAAAGGCAGCCTATATTCACTTTACTCATCTTTTTCCTCTTGATGCAGAAAAAATAAAGCCGCTGTTTACCAAGGACAAGCGCTATGTTCTTGTAGAGCAGAACATGCAGGGTCAGTTTGGCAAGCTTTTACGAATGGAAACAGGAATTCATCTGAAAAATCGTCTCCTACGTTTTGATGGAAGACCGATAGAAGTAGAACAGGTTGTAAAGGTGGTTACAGACAGCGCGCCTTTAAACGGAGTTGTTGAGAAGTTAGAAAAATTTCAGTAATACCTATGTCGACAGTACAAGACTTTGACGGTTATACGCCTACGTGGTGCCCGGGGTGTGGTGATTGGGGTATAAGCGTGGCAATTAAAAAATCGGTTGTGGAGTTGGGTCTCTCACCCTCGGAAGTAATGGTGGTATTTGGGATTGGTTGTTCAGGCAACATGAATGATTTCCTCAACGCTTATGCCATTCACTCGCTTCACGGACGATCAATTCCAAATGCCATAGGAGCAAAAATAGCGCAACACAACGCCAAAGTGATTGCTATAGTTGGTGACGGAGACACCTATGGCGAAGGAGGTAATCACCTGTTACATGCCTGTCGAGGAAATCACGACATCACGGTGATAGTGCATGACAACGGTGTGTATGGTTTGACAACTGGACAGGTGGCTCCAACTGCGGATAAAGGATTTAAGGGAAAATCTACTCCTGCCGGTATCATCGAAGTTCCGGTCAACCCGCTCGCATTGGCAGTCACGCAGGGCGCTACATTTGTGGCTCAGGGGTTTGCAGGAGACATAAACCATGCAACGGGACTCATTACGAAAGCCATAGAGCATAAAGGGTTTTCGCTTGTGAATATCCTCCAGCCCTGTGTCACCTTTAACAAGGTAAATACATACCAGTATTACCTCTCCCGCGTATACAAACTTGAGGAGGGATACAATTCGCAGGACAAGAGGATGGCTCTCGAAAAAACGATGGAGTCAGAGGCAGAGAAGTTTCCACTCGGGGTATTGTATGAGACGGATAGGCCATCCTTTACGGATCAAATAGCTCAGCTCAAGACTCCTCTTACACACAAGGATAGATTCACAGATATAGCCTCTCTTACAGAGGATTTTGTGTAGTTTTAAAGGTACCTATTGACATTTAGCAATTAGTTAACTATACTGCTAATATATGACATTTCTAATAGGTTCTTCAGACTCAAGTCCGTTGCCCGTCGCCGCCATTCGTGAAGGTATCGTTTTCCCCAATACTGAAAATGCTCTGGTTTTCGGGCGTAAGAAAAGTGTTGCTGCCATAAACGACGCCCTCAAGAAAGATAAGCGCATTATTCTTGTCATGCAGAAAAATCCTTCCTCTGACGACCCCGCCAAAGATGATCTTTATTCTGTTGGTGTCATTGCGACTATTGAAAAGACCATAATGGGCGAGAAGGGAGAGATCAATGCGCTCGTTAAGGGACGTGAGAAGGTTCATATAAGGGAATACACGAGTGATGAGCCATTTTTTGAAGCGAAGTATGAGCCGTTCGTAGACAAAATACGCGAGGATGAGGAGATCCAGGCCATGATACGGCATATCTCCTCACAGATAAAACGGGCAATAAATTTGGGAAAAACCATAGACTTCGGTTTTCTCATGAATATCCTCAATATCACCAATTCGAATGATTTTTCAAATCAAGTTGCCTCGGTTCTTGATCTCAAGATAAGCGAACGTCAAGATCTTCTAGAAGAGACAGACTTAAAAGAACGGCTGAAAAGAGAGGTTCAGTACATTAATCGCGAGGTACGTATTCTCGAAATAGAGTTTAATATCTCTTCAAAAACACAGAAGAAGTTTGAGCAGGGGATGAAAGAAACGTTTCTACGCGAGAAGATGAAAACGATTGAGGAGGAACTTGGAGGAAAGAATGAGGATCGTGAGGTTGACGAGTACCGTGAGAAAATAAGAAAGGCACGTATGCCGAAGGCAGTTGAGGAAAAGGCAATCAAGGAGCTCAAGAAGCTGACGCAGATGTCGCAGTTTAATCCGGAGGCTTCGTATATACGTACTTATTTGGATTGGCTTGTCGATCTTCCATGGGCCTCTTCTTCGAAGGGCGTGGTGAATATTAAAAAAGCAGAGGGCACATTAAATGAGGACCACTACGGACTCAAGAAAATAAAAGAACGTATTCTTGAATATCTCGCTGTCATAGAGCTTACAAAACTGAAGGCAAAAAAGAATAAAAAGGAGCATCAGCCCACCATTCTATGTTTCGTTGGACCACCTGGTGTGGGTAAGACATCGCTTGGCAAGTCTATAGCGAAATCCCTCAATAGAAAGTTCGTTAAAATGTCGCTAGGCGGCATCCGTGACGAAGCGGAAATCCGTGGACACAGGCGCACCTATGTTGGCGCAATGCCGGGCAGAATTATTCAAGGCATAAAGCAGGTAGGCGAAAAGAATCCTGTATTTATGCTTGACGAAATCGACAAGATAGGGCGTGACTATCGTGGTGACCCGTCAGCGGCACTTCTTGAGGCGCTTGACCCAGAGCAGAACACAGCATTTTCAGACCACTATCTGGAGGTACCTTTTGATCTATCGGATGTATTTTTTATCACGACAGCAAATATACTGGATACGATCCCCGAAGCGCTCCTTGACAGACTTGAGGTGATCCATTTTGCAGGTTACACAGAGGATGAGAAATTTAATATAGCGCAGGAGCATCTCATTGAAAAACAGCTCGAGGCTCACAGTCTGGAACCGAAGGATATCCGCATCACCGATGTTGCCCTCAGGACGATTATTCGCCGATACACCCGTGAGGCCGGTGTCCGCGATCTCGAAAGACAGATTGCAACGATCTTCAGAAAAGTAGCCCGTGAGATAGTCGAGAAGAAAATAAAAACACGCGTTGTCGGTATTTCCGAAGTGACAAAGTATTTGGGACCTTATAAGCATTCCTCACAGATCATCGAAGAAAAAGACACTGTGGGCATTTCGACTGGGATGTTCTGGACTCCGGTTGGTGGAGATATTCTCTTTATTGAGGTTGCTATCATGCCAGGTAAGGGACATCTTACTCTTACAGGACAACTGGGTGAAGTGATGAAGGAATCCTGTCAGGCAGCCCTCTCCTATATACGATCCCGGTGGGACATCTTTGGCCTTCCGAAGGACTTTTTCCACAAAATTGATATCCATGTGCATGTTCCGGAAGGTGCGATCCCAAAAGATGGTCCGTCTGCGGGTATTGCCATAACAACCGCTATGATTTCGGCCCTCACCAAGATTCCGGTAAAACGGGATGTGGCAATGACAGGCGAAATCACGCTTCGTGGTCGGGCACTTGAAATCGGTGGCATAAAGGAAAAAATGATAGGTGCGCACCGTGCACAGATTAAAACCATCATTATGCCTAAAGACAACAAGAAGGATATGGAAGATGTCCCAGAGGCAGTGCGAAAAGATCTGAACCTTGTTTTTGTGGACCATATGGACGACGTTTTGAAGGTCGCTTTGGCACTGCCCGCCAACAAAGAAACATTCATGAACCACAAGCGTTTTGCGACTCTTAAGAAGGAAGAAAAGGTCAACTAACGGGGAAGTATTTCCAGGAGCTTATTGCGTATGTTCTGGGCTGCGTTGTAGATTTTATAAAGAGATGGATTAATTATAAGATCGTAACTTCCTACAGTTTGCTTGTATTCAGTACCATACCCTTCCTTGAACCGTGTAAAGCCCGACCATCCATGCTGGTCTTCTGCGCCGGGGGCGAGCGAACCCCACATATCAAACGTAGTTGCCCCAAGCTCCTTACCGAGACGTATTGCTTCCCACATAAGGAGATTTGAGGCCATCAGATTCCTGTGAAGATCAGAGGTTCCACCATATACATAGTACCAATGATCTTTAAATTTAAAGAGTTCATATGCGGCTAGAGGAATGTTTTCATAGTAGGCGATAAGCAGGTGGGCAATACTTCCTTGAAGATGTTCCCAGACTTCACGGTGATACAGTTCATTGTGTCCAAAATAATGCTGTCGTTTGCATGTTTCGAAGTAGAGCTTTATAAACGTTTTAAAGCCAGTATCCGTATCTTCCTGTTTTACGGTAACCCCTTTTCGTTCCGCTAGTCTAATATTGTAACGGGTTTTTGACTTCATATTTTTAAGAAGGTCTGACTCCGACGGATTCAGATTAAGAATTTGTGTCCAGGGGGTAAAAAGTGGATGGGGAGAGATAGCTAGTCTTTTGGATAGTTTTTTTGCAGTGTCACCGTCAACGAACGCATAAGGTTCGAATTTAATGAAGATAAGCTGATGAGCTCTTCCGTACTCGGCTAAGTAATCAATAATTCCCTCCGAAGGGATAACTGACCTGGGGATATATCCAATTTTGTACGGACTATAGGGGACAGGATGAATCGATATTTGGAAAGCGTCAACAAGCTGGTTGCCATTAAATTCACCTAAACGGACGATCTCTGTGCCGAGACTCTTTCGTGCTTCACCCCATCGCCATGACTGTAGTGGGTGAAAAACAGACTGATCGAATTCTTTAGATGGGAAATCTGATCCAATAATCCGTATATCCATAGAACTATGAAACCGAGTCTTTAATAACCTGCAGCGTTTCCTCCGCACACTTTCTCCACGAAAACTGTTTAATCTGTTGAAAGCCTTTCTTAGTGAGCTCTCGTCGCAGTGTTTTATTTCCGGAAAGGACATTCATCTTTTCTAGAAGATCTTTTTCATCAAAGGGATCAAAGTAAATCGCAGCATCACCACCCACTTCGGGCAGACTCGAGTTATAAGAGCAGAGAACAGGACACCCAAATGACATAGCCTCAAGTATCGGTACTCCGAATCCTTCATATAATGAAGGCAGAATAAATATCTCTGCATTTTTGTAAAGATCTGCAAGTTTAGTATCTTCAATATAATCTGTAAATATGACAGAATCTTTAAGCTGTAGCCGTTCAACTTCTTTAAAAATTTCTTCATACATCCACCCTTTTTTTCCTGTTATAACGAGTTTGTACTGCGGCTGACCCTTATGAAACTGTGCAAATGTACGTATAAGAAATGAGATATTTTTACGAGGCTGGAGCGTTCCCGTAAAAAGAAAATAGGGTTTTTCTATGTTTTTATCTTCTGCCTCTGAGCGTGCAGTTTTTTCAAAACCGTTATATATTACCGCAACCCGTTCGGATGCAATATTATAAAACTTCAGAAGGTCTTTTTTTGTATTTTTGGAAACGGCAATAATACTCCTTGCTTTTCTGACAGAATGTGTCGTCCAGTTGCTGAGTTTATAGAGATCTTTTTTTAAAAACTCGTCTGGGTAGTAGAAAAATGCCAGATCATGTATGGTAACAACAAGCGGTGAGGGACAAAAACGTGGCGAATAGTGTGCCGGTGCGAAGAATACGTCAATACTGTTTTTTAGTGCAAGGCGTAGTGAAAGAAAAAACTGTGACCACATCACTGGTCCCCATACTACTTCGTACGTAAAATATTGTGTTTGCTTTGGAAGATCAGGACGAGGAGAATCCTTAAGATACACTCGAAACTGAAGGTTGGGTCCGGCCTGTGAACGGAAGTACTCGAGAAGCTCAAGGGTATATACAGATACTCCTACTTTGTGTGCCACGTTCGCTTCATTGCCGTCTATGCCAATTATCATACATTAAGATGTGAAGTCATTAAGCGCCTTAATCATATTATTATAGTATCTTTCCCACGTGTAGGAGACGGCAGTTTTTTTTCCTTTTGATCTGAGACTATTTCTTAGTGTTTTATTTTCAATCATTTCCCTAATGGCATTCTGTATGGACCCTATGCTTAGCGGGTCAAACAGGAGAGAGCTGCTGCCTGCAATTTCCTCGAGGGAAGATGACTGAGATACAGCGGTAGGGATGTCGAGGAGCATAGCCTCAACAAGAGGATAGCCAAAGCCTTCATAGAGCGAAGGGAAAATAAAAAAAACACTTCCCTGATAGAGTGCATGCAGTTCAGTATCATTTACAGAGTTAAGGATACGCACAAAAGGACTACTGCTTTCAATATCCTGCCACCCTGCAGGACCCACAATGACAAGATCATGTCCTACGTCGCCCAGCTTGACAAAGGCTTCAATAAGCCTGTCATAATTCTTTCGTGGCTCCTTTTTTCCTACCGCGAGTATGTAGGGCCGGTGTAGACCCAAAAGATTGAGTACTTTCTTTACCGTACTCGCCGATACCGGATGAACCGACACTCCCGGATAGTTCACAATAATGCGATCGGAAGGAACAGCGTAATACTGCATAAGATCTTCCTTGGTGCACATCGAGTCTGCAAAAATAATAGACGACTCTTTCTTTACCCATCTAAGTCTCTTTTCCTGTACAGAGAGAATATAGGGATCGACTGTTTCCGGATAGCGCTTAAACACGAGGTCATGTACAACTGTCGCTTTTTTGGCGTTAGCCGGTGGCTCGGTCCAATCGGAGCTTATGAACCAGTCAAGGGGCCCGGTGACACTCTCGATTTTTAGAATATGCGCGTCATTCCATAAAAAAGAGAGCATACGTGGTGAAAAAGGGAGTCTTTTAAGGGACATTCCGGATGAATCCACCTGTTTCAGTAAATGCATGGGCAGTTTGCTGCGAAACGATGAAAGCAGGAAAACCCACTGATCACCCTTTTTTTGAATGAGAGTTTCGGCAAGTCCTGTGGTGAATCTTCCGACTCCTGTATTGCTATAAACAGACTGTGAAATGTCAATTCCTATGCGCATGGGATTTTATTATGTCCTTATAAACAGACTCCAACTTCTTGGAAATAGATGGCCAACTATACTGTTCATGCGTACGTTGGTAGGCATTAGATCTCAATCTATTGTATAACTGCGCATCAGATAATATTTGTGTAATTTTTTCTACAAAATCGTCAGGGGTGTCGGCGATAAGTACGTGCTCCTTGTCCTTTAAGTTAAGACCTTGAATGCCTGTTTTTGTCGCTATGACAGGTAGTCCTGATGCCATTGCGGCCAGTATTTTCAGCCGTGTGCCTCCTGGGCCAAAAATGGGGGCAATAAAGAGAGTAGCATCGGAGTAAAGTTTTTTTACAGCGTCTCCGTCATCAGGGGCAATATCTATGAGTTTTATTGATTTATCGGTCGGAATTTTTATTTTGCTATTAACAGACTGGCCTGCAATTATTATCGAGATGTCATGTATTCTATTTTTCAGAAGCGGATATATTTTCTCTATGAGGTACTCGGCAGCCTCCGTGTTTTGGAGCCATGAAAAATTTCCCATAAAGAGAATCGATGGAGTACCTGTTTTTTTAGTATGAAGACGATGAACAAACATCTCATCACCCGCACCGTTTGGAATAATAACGGATTTAATGAGGGGCGCATCAGCGTGAATAATTTTTTCATCTGCCTCAGATACCGCAGCAACAAGTTCCGCCTTTTTCCAGTAGAATTTTTCCCAGTATTTCAGTTTAAGAATATCACTATAAAAAAAAGGGCGAATAAACCAGGGGAATGAATGTACAAAATGCTGATACACCTGATATTCAATCGTCTGCTCTACCAGGAGTACGGGTATCTTGGTTTTGGGGATGTGTGGCATTATGTAAAATGTTTCGGCATGGATAATATCGAATGTCTCCTCATCAAGAAGTTTTTCTATTGTTTTGCGCGCTTCTACTGAATAGTTGCGCACAATCAAAAAAGGTATCAAAGAGAATACGGAGTGCAAGACGTTATTAAGTTGCCAAGGTTTTTCAGCACGCTTACAAAGGTAAATCTTTTTGCAGAAAGACTCGAGATGAGAAGAATATAGTTTTTCCTTATCATTTTTATACAGCGATATAAGGGTTATATCATTTTTTCGTGATAGATAACGGAGCAGGTTAAGACTTCGTATCTGTCCGCCGGATGCCGGTGGAAACGGCAGATAGGGCGTCAGCATCAATATTTTCATAGACTGAATATGGCCAATTTGTCGTTTTCAAACACGACCGGATAGAGACCCTCCTCTTTCAGACGCGCGATTTTTTCTGTTTCGAAAGTAACGATGTAGTTGTAGCCCATTTTTTGCAGCTCTGGGAGTTCCTTGAACTGCACAGGCGAACCTCTTCGATTGGCCAGATAAAGAAGTGTCGTGTCGCCAGTAGTGTCGGTAATAATTTTGTCATCGGGATCTGTAAGCGTTTCTATTATGCGTGCTATCTGCGGCATATCGGTCGGATACTGATAGTAGTCCTTGACCCGGAAATATGAGAAAAGAAATGACATGATAACAATCCCGGCGACTGCTACAAAAGCAGGCAGCTGGGGGACGAGTGGCCGAAAACGTTTGCCGAGGAATATATCAATTCCGGCGCCGACCCCGAGCGCAAGTGCGGGTAAAATTACTATCTGATAGTACTCATGCTGAACGTTGCCTCCCTGAAACACGAAGAGATAGAGAAGTGCCGATCCTAGAATAAACATAAGAAACCTGCTCTTCTGCTTTACAACGGCACCAAGGATAAGAAAAAATGTCAGATAACCTCCCAAGATTATGTTGTTTATTCTTTCAAAGAAAATCCAACGGAAAAATGCAGGCCTGAAAAAAATATTCTGCAGTCCTTGTGGTGTATTGACGCTTGTAAACAGCCAGTCACTTGCTGGTATGCCCTCAGGAAAATTTACGATATACATTCTCCACAGGCCGAAAGGAATAGCACTCAAAATGAAAAAAAGATACAGATCGAATCTTTTTATACTTTCCAGCTTATACCGTATGAGAAAGAGGTAGAGAAGTACGGGACCATAAAAAATCGCGGTTGGCTTGATAAGCAGAGAAATGGCGAAAAAGAGGATAGACAGGGCATAAAGCAACCAGTTAAAGACGCTTGATTTGCCGTAAGAGAAGATGTAGAGAAATGTTATCGAGAGGAATACAAATGCAACAGCGGTTGTTTCAGGCAGTACTACACGGCTGAAGAAGACGAAAAAAGGGAAGGCTGCATAAACGATAGATGCTCCAACTGCAGCGACTCTGCCAAATTCCTTGAGGGCTAGATAGTATAGACAGGCGATAATCACTAAGGAGAAGAATATGGATACCAATCGCCCATATACTTCAATCGGTACAACAGGCATAAGTTCGTATGCCTTGGCAAAAATTGCATTATAGATAGGAAACTCCACGAATCGATAACCTTCCGGATTGTCCATGCCGGAGGCAACATTCGAAAAATCATCAAAACGAGGATGTAAAAGATCGTATCCGAACCTGACAAAGTTTTTTGCGGTTGCTGCGGTATCTGCCTGACGCCAGGAGTGAAAATCTGCAAGAGGAGTGTTAATTCTGTACAATCTGAAGAGAATCGCGACTAAAAGAACAAAGGCGAGGAGTACTGCATCCCAGCGACTAAACAAATTACTTAAAGTTTTTTTCATACAGGGTAAGGCTTCCTATGAAGACACCGGCTATAAACCAGAACGTGAAGGCAACTTTTGATGCTTCAAATACATCTATATAGCCTGCATTTATAAGTAATGCTCCCACTCCAAAAATGAAGCCAAGATATACATATTTATCTTCGGCGCTAACTTTGGAGAGCACTGACCACACTTTCCGTACGATCGAGAACAGGATATACAGGAAAAATGAAGTTGCCAGTATTCCAAACTCTCCTATCCATCGAAGATAGTCGTTGTCGGTTGCCTCGGTAATAGAGGAGGGACCGGTACCCAGGATTGGACTTCTTAAAAAGGCGTTGATCGCACGCGGCCATTCAACCTGAAGGCGAGTAGCGAAGGAAATATCAGATACAACGGTATTTACGGCTGTAAGGCCCGAGGAAACAGTGCTGACAAGTGCCGCTTCTTCCGAGGCGGTAAGGATTCTTCCTTCTCGGGATGCCTGCTCGCGCAACTCATCGAGCAGTCTGGCCCTCATGAGCGCGGATGTGGTTGAACTGACTTCCTGTATCTTGTCTTTGTCTATTTGCACGTAAAAGCTTCCCGCAGGCAGTTCTTTGGACGAGATTTGTTCTGGTACGATCACTTGACCGGTCTTCTCGTTCACAAAAATCTGTTTTACCTGAAGAGTCTTAGAAATTCGGGAGGTGAGGTTTTTCGAAAAGAGGGTAAGCGGAATAGTGATGAGCAAAACGAGAACAAACTCTTTAGGTTTCTTTAGAAAGATAAGAAAAGAAAATACGGAAACAATATAGGCGATATAAGAAACACGTGAAGCTGTAAGCACTAATACATACACAGCAACAGCAAATAAAGCGAAATAAAGTATCTTTTTAGACTTAAAGTACCATCCTAGAATAAGAGGCATAAAAAACACAAGATAGGCTGCCAGATCGTAATGACCTCCGAAGGTTGAGGAGACGCGTGCTTCTGGCGTAAGGTGAAGTATATGTCCACGTGCAAACTCCGGATTCATCGTCTGAACCGCGGGAAATTCAAACCACTTCTGGCCGACAGCATATAGTGATACCAGTAAAAATACTACGAATGCCGTTTTAAGGTAAAAGTAAAAATCTTTTTTATCTTTTATACTCGACATTGCTATAAAGAAAACAATCATGTATTCGACGCGGCGAGCGGCATGGAGAAACCCGATATTCTGTACCGGAATGGTATCAAGAACAAAATGACCGAACAGAAAAGATAGTAATACCGAAGCCCAAAACAAAAGGAAAAAAGGCAGGAGATCGGTGCGAAGCGTGATTTTCCTACGGATAAGCTGCAGTAGGAATACAAGGCACAGAATGGCTATATAAAGATCCTCGAGCCGTATAGATATGTAGGTGTATTCAAGATCAAGAAAAGGAAACTTAGGATAGAGCGGAATTATGAAGATAAAACCAGTTAAAAGGATTTTGATAATGTTCTTATCAATCCAGTTGCTAATTTTTGAGAGTGCTTTCATAAGTTTCTATGAGATATTTGCTGTTTATGGCCTTGCCTATAGCCACAGCTATCAGTGATTTCAATTGTAGCATAATACGCAGTAAAAAAACAGCATAGGGCGGATAGTGCTTGCGGTAAAAGTAAAGGAGTCCTCTAAACAGCTGCTGGACCGGGTACGTACGGCTGCTGGAGGCCGATCCGTAGTGGATAAACTGTGCTTTCGGGTAAAAATAGGTGCGCATGCCCTTCTTGTTGGCCCTATATAAAAGATCTACCTCTTCCATATACATAAATATACCTTCGTCGAACCCCCCCAGAGCCTCGAAATAGGCACGACTCGTTAATATACAGGCCCCGGAAACCCAGTCTACTCTGCGTGTTTTTTGAGGCGAAGATCGTGTGAGTCCAATTCGGTCCCCACCCAGAAAGAGCACTGCGAAGGTTACAGGAAGGGTAAAAAAGGCACCTGCAGACGGTTGTTCAGAAAGATCCGAGTTTAAGAGTTTCCCCCCCACAAACTGGGCTTTGGCCTCATTTTTCTTGTAGAAGGCAAGGAGTGACTGAATAGCATCATCGAGAACAAGGGTATCGGAGTTCAAAAAGAGTATGTACTTGCCTTTCGACTGCATTACAGCACGATTGTTCCCTTCACCGAAGCCCTTATTCTCCTTGCTTTCTATAAGCCGTATATGCTTGTCGGCATGGGCCATCTTTCGTATTGCTTCCGCGCTTCCATCCTTGGAAGCGTTGTCCCACACCATGATTTCGTAAAGAAGCGAAGAGTCTTTGAGGGATTTCTGTACAGACTCGATACACTCGAGTGTCAGTTCCTTTGTGTTGTAGGAGATAATGACGATGGAAAGTTCAACCATGGATATATTATAATAGAAAGGCAAAGTCAACGTAGCTCAGTGGTAGAGCAGTCGTTTCATAAGCGACTGGTCGGAGGTTCGAATCCCCCCGTTGACACAAGGTCAGTCTTTTGCAGGAGTCCAGAAGTTGGCGCCAAGAGCGTCCCACGGGATTCTTTTCTCATCAGGATCATTCAAGTTAAATTGCTGATCAGCAAAATAATAGAGTCTCACATCCTGACCCGACACATTAGTCGCTCCGTGTGCAACGCCGTGAGGGATATAGAGAAGTTTGGAGTTTGCCCCACCCAGCATGACTTTCATGGTTTTATTGAATGTCGGCGAGTCTTTGCGGACATCCCACAGTCCTACGAAAAGATTCGACTGCGGATCCGCATACCAGAACTCATTTTGCCGAAGATGCAGGTGCCATGCCTTGATGCTCCCCGGGAATAACCTGCTCCTGTTGATCTGGCGAATTTTAAAGCCAGGCATGACCTCGCTTTCTCCACCCTCGGATATGCGCATAACCTCTGAAAAATCTCCCTGCTCTCCCTCAAAGGTTTTAAGCGCGCTGAGCTTCACGCCATCTATCTGTGAAGAGGTATAGTCCTGTGCGTACACTTTTTCGCGAACCGAGTCGTCAATGCCATCAAGCGTTAGGTCAGTCATATGGTTTTTATTCTAGCCCACCTCTTTTTATTTGTCAATTAATGGGCGCAATCTACGCAGTACTGTGAATACTTATCCTTGATGATGGTCTTTTCCTTCATTTCTATGTCAGGATCCCCAGGTCTGGCAAGTTTATCGTCCTTTGTGACGGGTACCACCTCTCGGGATGCGTTGAGACCTTGTGTTTCGGTACCTTTTATAAAGTACTCAAATCGGGATGGGCAACTCTCTTTTCCTTCTCCATCTTTAGACGCGATGCTGCCGGTGTCGGTACAGACCTGTCTGCCCACAACCGTTTCAGGTTTGAGAGGCCAGAGATCAGGCTGATTGCGAAGCACATATGTCATCACCCTGTTCCAGATCGGAGCAGCGCCGGTAACGCCGGAGGTAAGGTATGGATTCATCGGTGTATTGTCGTTATTTCCGACCCAGACGGCGACGAGAAAGTTTGGAGTGTATCCAATAGTCCAGTTATCCTTCTTGTCATCAGTAGTACCGGTTTTGACAGATACAGCTTTGCCGGGAATATTCAAGTAGGATGTCGGACCAAATGCCGCAGACCTGGCGTTGTTGTCGAGAAGGATATGAGAAATGAGAAAAGCGGTTTCTTTTGAAATTGCTTTTTGACCCTGTATCGCCAAAAAGTTAGGATTCGGGACAGATTTACTCAGATCTTTTACGAAATTTGCGTCTTTATCCTGATAGAGTACTTTGCCGTCTGCATTTTCTACCTTGAGAAATGTATTAAGTGTTTTTGCTTTTCCCCAGTTTGCGAATGCCGAGAAGGCCTGAGCCATCTCGGTCATCCTCACCTCACCACCTCCCAGAGTGAGCGATAACCCGTAGCGGCTCGGATCCTTAAAGCTTGTAATTGTGAACGCGGAAGCCGATGCAATAAAGTTCTCTACACCGTTGAGCGCCAACATCTTTACAGCAGGAATGTTATAAGAGTTGCCGAGAGCAAAGCGAAGTTGTGTAGGCCCATGGAACTGTCCGTCGTAGTTTACCGGACAATAGCGCGGCGCGCCGGCTGCATTAAAGCATGTCTGCACATCCAAAAATACTGAAGCCGGTGTCACTATCTTCCGGTCCAATCCAATCGCGAAGTTAATAGGCTTAATGGAGCTTCCTGGTTGACGAAGAGCTGTTGTTACATTAAATGCTCCTGAGGGGGAAGCGAAGTAGTCTGCAGACCCAACCATTGCCAGTATCTCTCCTGTTGAAGGACGAGTGACCAGTACCGCACCGTTTCCTACATTCAGATTTTTTACTTTTTCCAGCTCCTCTTTCAGAATTTTTTCAGCCTGCAGTTGGATATCGAGATCAAGTGTTGTTGTAACGCGCAGTCCTCCTTCCTCAACCGTTGGTGCACCGTATATCTTTTCAAGCAGTGATTTTACATAGAAGACAAAGTGAGGGGCCTGGATGTTGGTTTTTAGAGGAACGACAGTGATCGGTTGTGCCTTCGCCTTTTTCAGTTCATCCCCTTTTATATAACCCTGTTCAAGCATTTTCTCAAGTACCTCATCCCGCCGCGTCTTGGTCAGATCAGGATTCACATAAGGTGAGTAGAGTGAAGGAGCCTGAGGGAGACCTGCAAGCATGGCAGCCTCGGCAAGAGTGACATCCTTTGCATGTTTTCCGAAATAGACACGGGATGCCTCTTCCACACCATAGGAGGAACCTCCATAGGGAACCTGGTTGAGATACATCTCGATGATCTGATCTTTTGAGAATATGCGTTCTGTCCACAGTGCGAGGATAATTTCCTTTACTTTACGGGTTACTGTTCTTTCTGGTGTCAGGAGTGCTGACTTTACAAGCTGCTGAGTTATGGTTGATCCGCCTTGCAGAGAATTTCTAAAAACAATCTCGCGTGCAGCCCTTAAAACTCCTGAGATAAGAGATACACCTTTGTGCTTATAAAAATCCTTATCCTCAATTGCAACCGTAGCGTCAACAAGGTATTTTGGAAGCTCTTTAATTTTGACCGGTGTTCTGTTCTCCTCTCCGTATACTTCATAGAGGAGTTTGCCGTTTCGATCATAGATATGGGTAGAAAGCGGTACATGGCGGTATTCCTTGAGATCATACGGGGTAGGCAGTTTATAGAAGATGAGGAAATAGACGGCAAAGAAGAAGGCTACGATTGCCGCGATCACAACAAGCTCCAGTTTCCACCAGCGCTTTAGGGGTTGAAGCAGGTTTTTTAGCATCTATCTATTCTATCAAAAATGTAAGAAAAGAACGCTGACTCATTCTTTTTCAAACTTCCTGAAAAGAGGGTGTGGGTCCACAATCTTAACAGACTGTAAAGCAGATCTGAAAAACTTCGGTGTATCTTCTGTGCTCGGCCACTTGACTTCCCCTGTGAGTCCAAGAGTTTTAAGTAATTCTCCGACTGCGAACGGTGTAATCGGGTAAAGAAGCAGTCCAATCGCATACGCAAGCAATACAAAGTCTCCCGATTTTTGAACAAACTCTTTTACATCTTCTTTCTTCAGTTTCCAAGGTGCAGATTCGCTGAAATAATTGTTTGCAAACCGTGTCAGATCGAGTATTACCTCCAAATAATTCTTGAATTCCGATTTGGTGAGATGTTCAGATGACTTGGCAAATGCTTCAGTGACTTTTTCCAGCACATTCCCAGAAACATCACTCGATACGTTTTCAATATCTTTATAAATAGTAAGAGTGCGGTTGAAGTAATTACCGATTTGATCCACGAGAAGCGTATTGTTTTTCAGGTAAAAATCTTCCCATGTAAACTGCGAATCCGCATTTTCCGGCATGACTGTCGTGAGGTAAAATCTCAGACTGTCCGCACCGTACTTTTTGATGAACTCGGCAGTATCAACGACTACACCGCGGCTTTTGGAGAATTTCTGTTCGCCCAGAGTAAGATACTGATTAATAGCTGGCATGTCTGGAAGCTTCAGTTTAGGGTTAAAGGTCAATAGTTGTCCGGGCCAGAAAATAGTATGAAAGACGAGATTATCCTTCCCCATAAAATAGTAGTGTTTTGCCGGTTCAGTCCAGAACGGCACAAAATCCTTTCCACTTTTTTCAGCCCATTCAACAGATGCGGAGTAATATCCTATGACAGCATCAAACCAGACGTATATTCTCTTATTAGCGGCATCAGGAAGAATTTTCGTGATCTCCTCTGGAATCTCAACTCCCCAATCAATATCACGAGTTACTGCCCTTGGTTTAAGTCCACCCTCAAGCCATCGCTTCGTTTCTGCCAGGACCCACGGCCTCCATCCTTCGGCAAGGTCAACATATTTTTTAATCTCGGGTTCAACCTTATTCCACTCAATGAATAAATGTTTTGTTTCTTTAAGGACAACTTTTTCTTTCGTAAATTTACTTCGCGGATCAATAAGATTTTGGTCGAGAAGTTTGCCGCAGTTGTCACATTGATCAGATCTGGCATTGGTAAATCCGCAATGAGGGCAGGTTCCCTCAACGTAGCGGTCGGGAAGGAATTTGTGCTCTTTCTCGGAATAGTACTGTTCCTGCGATTTCACTGTAAGCAGATTCTTTTTGAAAAACGCCAGCAAAAATTCCTGAGTTATTCGTCTGTGATTGGGCGTGTCAGTCTTAGTATAAAGATCATACGTTAATCCAAGATGCTTAAACAGCTCTACATTACGGGCATGATAGATTTCGACGATTTTTTCAGGAGTTGTACCTTTTTTATCCGCCTCAACGGTAATGGGTGTGCCAAAACAGTCTGAGCCGGAAACCATGAGCACCTCTTTGCCTGTTGCACGGAAAAAGCGCGCCGTAATATCGGCGGGTAAGAGATATCCGGCAACATGGCCGATATGCAGATCGCCATTAACATAGGGCCATGCAACAGCTATTACTATGTGGTTAGCAACGTTTTTCATCAGCACTTATTTTATCAGATTATCTGAGCAGGATCACGGTCCCGATTGCAAGTGCCAAAACAAGAAGCAGATGAAAGGGTGTAAGAAGCGCAATACTTTGCAGAAAAAGTATGACACCCAGGAAAACAGGAATAGGCATAATCAATCGAGGAGCCTTG
>CAYPZT010000006.1:21717-45997 GCA_964415435.1 uncultured Gammaproteobacteria bacterium | reverse complement strand
ACTTGTAAAAGAACTCAACGCATTAGGATTATCGATTGATTACATTAAATAATAACTATGGATAACACTCAAAGTGCACCGGTTGATTTTTCGGGTCTTCGCATTACACTTGCCTCTCCTGAGGCTATCCTGAAATGGTCTCATGGTGAGGTTACCAAACCGGAAACAATCAACTATAGCACATTCAGAGCAGAAAAAGATGGTCTTTTTGACGAACGGATCTTTGGACCTACCAAAGACTATGAGTGTTACTGCGGAAAGTACAAAAGAATGCGTTACAAGGGTATAGTTTGCGATCGCTGCGGTGTTGAGATTACCACATCAGCTGTCCGGCGCGAACGTATGGGACATATAAAACTCGCTTCTCCGGTAGCTCACATCTGGTACTTCAAAGGTCCATCCTCTGTTCTGAGCACCATTCTTGATGTTCCTCCACAGGCGTTGGAAAGAATTATCTATTATGCGCTCTATCTCGTGAAGTCTGTCGATAAAGAAAAACAGAAGCAGGCAGCCTCTGTCATTGATGATGTTAAGAAGAAAGAGCTGCAGAAGTTGGAAGAACAGTATGGTATAGAAAAGGAAAAAGTTGAGGCTTCAATCAAAAAACAGAAAGAAGATCTTACAAAAAAAATCCCAAACAAGGAACAGCGCGACATCACAGGCAATGAGATTGACCTGAAAGGAAGAGAACAGCTCAAGGCCTTGTCAGACAGATTTGTCGAACAAAAATCACAACGTTCAGCCTATTATGACAGGTTGGCAAAAATCATAAAATCAGTTCAACCCCTTGATACACTCGAGGAAGATGACTACCTATTCTATCGTGAACAAGGGGTCGACGATTGTATAGAAGTTGGAATGGGCTCGGAGGTAGTGTACGAGATGCTTGCGTCGCTAGACGTAAAAAAAGAAGCTGAAATATGTTTGAAGGAACTTAATACTGCAAAAGGCGAAAGGCGGAATAAGCTCCTTAAGAAGATGCGTGTAGTCGAGTCATTTATGAAAGCTACAATCGAACCCCGTTGGATGGTTCTTACTGTTCTTCCTGTTATCCCTCCAGATCTTCGACCGGTGGTACAGCTTCCGGGAGGAAAATTTGCTACATCTGACCTGAATGATTTCTATCGACGCGTCATCAACAGAAATAACCGTCTCAAACAGCTCATGGATCTTGGTGCACCTGAGATAATCTTGAGAAATGAAAAGAGGATGTTACAGGAAGCGGTCGATTCGCTTATTGATCTTCAAAAATCACGGGGTCGACTTCGCACGCAAGGTGCAGCCGCAAAAGTACAAAAGTCACTGTCAGATATACTTCGCGGAAAGCAGGGACGTTTCAGGCAGAACCTTCTTGGTAAACGCGTTGACTACTCAGGCCGTTCAACCATCATCGTTGGACCAGAGCTTAAAATCAATCAGTGCGGTATCCCAAGAGAGATGGCAATTGAGCTTTTTAAACCATTCCTTCTCCATGAAATCATAATCCGAGGGCTCGCACCCAATATAAAAAGCGCTAAAAACTACCTTGAAAAGAAAGAGCCGATTGTATATGACATCCTTGAAGAGATCACGAAGGATCACCCGCTGCTTTTGAATCGTCCTCCGACGCTTCATAAGCTTTCGGTTCTAGGATTCTATCCGATTCTGACCGATGGAAATGCAATAAAACTGCATCCGACTGTCTGCCAAGGATATAATGCAGACTTCGATGGAGATGCTATGGGTGTATTCCTGCCGCTTGCAAAAGATGCAATTGACGAGGTTAAAAATCGAATGCTTCCTTATCACAACCTGTTAAAGCCCGCAGACGGTTCACCTATCGTACTTCCTAATAAAGAAATGGCCCTCGGGTGCTACTACCTTACCACTCTTGATGCTACTTATAACGACAAAAAAGATGAGGAGCTTCAGATTCTTTCAACCAAAGATGAGGCAATCCAACTCTATCAGATGGGCAGAATCAGCATTCGACAGCCTATTCTTGTCAAAATTGGAGATAAAGTCCTGAGAAGTTCAGTGGGACGCCTGATCTTTAATCAGTCTCTCCCAACAGAACTCCAGTTTATAAACCAGGAAGTAAAAGCTGCCGATATTAAGAGTCTCGTCGTTGCTGCCATGAAAATATTCACCAATGAAGAGGTTGGGGCAATGATCGATAAAATCAAAGAGGTAGGCTTTTGGGGTGCAACAGTTGCCGGTGGTCTATCAGTATCCGTGTTTGACTGTGAAATCATTCCTGAAAAGGATCCCATTGTTCAGCAGACTGAAAAGGAAATCACAAAAATCGAGAAAAACTACGAACAAGGTCTTCTTACTCTTGAAGAGAAGAGACGATATTCAAACAAACTTTGGATTGATACTACAGAAAAGTTGGCAGATATGACATGGGAAGCGCTTGATGCGGAAAACCCGATCAAGATTAGCATAAAATCTGGAGGCCCACGCGCCTCACGTGAACAGCTCAAACAGCTTTCCGCAATTAAAGGTCTCGTCGTCGATCCGCTGGGAAAGATCATCGAAATTCCAACAAAGTCAAATTATCGAGAAGGCTTAACCATTTTCGAGTACGTTATATCTGCACGCGGTGCGCGCAAGGGTCTTACCGACTCGGCTCTCAAAACCGCTGATGCGGGTTACCTAACCCGAAGACTTGTTGATGTATCTCACGATATGATTGTTCGGGAAGAAGACTGTCAGACCACAGAAGGCTTAATAATAGGTATAAACGATACCCGTGGAGAACGATTCAGAGATCGCATCAAGGGAAGATATCTTCTCAAAGACGCGCAGTCTGAAGGCAAGGTGATAGTACCTGCAGGAACACTTCTAACCGAAGATCCTATGAGTCTTGTCGAAAAAGCCGGGGTCAAAAAGGTGGTAGTCCGCTCGCCGCTCTACTGTAAGTCGAAGTATGGTTGTTGCCAGAAATGTTATGGCGTTGATCTTTCAAACAATAAACTCGTTGAAATAGGGGTACCTGTCGGCGTGATGGCAGCTCAGTCCATCGGTGAACCTGGTACACAGCTGACAATGCGTGTCCGACATTTTGGAGGTATTGTCATCTCCGACGTAACACAAGGTCTTCCACGAGTTGAAGAGCTTTTTGAAACCCGTACGCCAAAGATCGTTTCACCTATCGCTGAAATCGATGGTAAGGTACAGATTCAAGAAGACACAGAACGCGAGACATATCATGTGAAGATCGCATCTGTCGACAAGACACCTGTACAGGAGCAGGAATTCGTAATTCCGATGTCGCAGAAATTAAAGGTTAAGGATGGAGAACTTATTACAAGCGGCACACCGCTATCGGAAGGATATCTTAACGTAAACGATATTCTCACCATAAAAGGTCTGCAATCTGCTCAACTTTACCTTTTGGATGAGGTTCAAAGAGTATATGAGTCGCAAGGTATCGGTATTCATGACAAGCACTTTGAGGTCATCATCCGGAAAATGAGCGACAAGGTAATCATCGAGGACGAGGGTGATACTCTATTTATAAAAGATGAGGTCGTTTCGAAGATACGGTTTGAAGAGGAAAATAAGAAGGTTTTGGCTCAGGGTGGCAAACCTGCCGTCGGAAAGGTTTCTATCCTCGGCATTACACGTGCCGCGATCTACACCGACTCATGGTTATCAGCCGCCTCGTTCGAGCAGACCACTAACGTCCTCTCGTCTGCGGCAATCAAGGGCCAGATAGATTACTTGTTGGGACTGAAAGAAAATGTTATAATTGGAAGGTTAATTCCAGTTACACGTGATTTAATTGATAATTATTACGGTGCATTTGTAAACCGTTATGCCAACTATCAACCAACTGATAAAAAGGAAGAGACAGCGACGCAATCGTAAGTCGAAGTCCGCTGCTCTAAAAAGTACATTCAATGCTCTTAAGCGTAAATATGTACCTACCAATAACTCTATGAAAAGAGGCGTATGTACTGTGGTTCGTACCATGACTCCCAGAAAGCCAAATTCCGCCCTTCGCAAGGTGGCCAGAGTCCGTCTTTCCAATAAAATGGAGGTTACTGCCTATATCCAAGGTATCGGACATAATCTTGCTGAGCACTCTATTGTCCTCGTGCGAGGTGGCAGAGTCAAGGATTTACCAGGTGTAAAATATCATATAGTCCGTGGTAAGTTTGATACGGGTGGCGTATCAGGAAGAACTACTTCCCGCTCCAAATATGGAGCTAAGCAACCCCAAGCTAAAGAAGCCTAATCACTATGCCTCGTCATCCTTATAAACGTCACCGAGTAAAGTTTGATCCTGTCTATAACAGTGAGGAAGTTGCAAAACTTATCAACTATATTATGGTTGATGGCAAGAAAGATGTCGCGGCCGGTATTGTGTATTCAGTTTTGACTGGCTTTGAAAAACAAGACCAGGATGGTCTTCGCCTCCTTCAACAGGCATTCAATAATGTTGCTCCGGTTTATGAGGTAAAACCACGCCGACTTGGCGGCGCCTCGTACCTTGTTCCGACCGAAGTTCGCCGCGAACGGAAATTTTTCCTCGCGATGAACTGGATTATCGAAGGGGCTCGTGCCCGAAATAATAAAGAGTACAGATCGTTTGCCGATAAATTGGCAGCCGAACTTCTTGATGCTTCAAAAAATCAGGGAAGCGCAGTCGCAAAACGTCAACAGACAGAAAAACTCGCCGAGCAGAACAAAGCTTTTTCACATCTGAAGTGGTAAACACCCCCTATGGCACAGCAATCAGTCATCACTAAAAACAGAAATGTACCTTTGGACAAAATCCGCAATGTCGGAATCATTGCCCACATCGACTCGGGTAAAACAACAACTACCGAAAGACTTCTTTTTTATACCGGGCGAAGCTACAAAATCGGAGACATCGATGAAGGAAATACACAGATGGACTGGATGCCTCAGGAAAGAGAAAGAGGAATCACAATCGTATCTGCTGCAACTACAACCTTCTGGAAAGATGTGCGGATTAATATCATTGATACCCCCGGTCATGTAGATTTTACCGCAGAAGTCGAACGTTCGCTGCGCGTTCTTGATGGCGGCGTTGTGGTATTTGACGCAGAGGAAGGCGTGCAAAGCCAGTCAGAAACGGTATGGAGGCAGGCGGACAAGTATAAAGTACCTCGTATATGCTTCATCAATAAGATGGATAAACTTGGTGCAGATTTTTACGCCACCGTAAATGAGATCCGGGAACGATTGGGTGCAGTTCCGGCGGTTATGGTCTTTCCTCTCGGAAAGGAAAGTGAATTTAAGGGGATCATTGATCTTCTCACCATGAAAAGCATGGTCTGGGGCAAGGATCCTATGGGCATTCAGTATGACATATCTGATGAAATCCCTGCAGACATAAAAGAGGACGTGCTTAAAGCTCGCGCAAAGCTCATCGAGCAGATCGCTGAAACCGATGATGCACTTCTGAATAAATACCTAAATGGGGAAGAAATTCCTGTTGAGGACTTAAAGAAAACACTTCGAAAAGCAGTCATCTCATACAAGCTTATTCCTGTGTATGCAGGCACCTCTTTGAGAAATAAAGGCGTACAGCCTATTCTTGACGCTATTGTTGACTATCTTCCCTCTCCTGTCGATCTGAAGGAAATCAAGGGAATCAACCCAAAGACAAATACTGAGGTAATGCGACAGCTTACCCCTGACGAAAAGTTTTCCGCGCTGGCATTCAAAATTCAGCTTGATCCGCACGTCGGGAAACTGACTTATACCCGCATTTATTCAGGAATTCTTCAGTCAGGTTCGTACGTATACAATGTGAGTGAAAATAAACAAGAACGCGTCAGCCGTGTACTTCTTATGCATGCTAACCAGAGGGAAGAAATTGATAAAGCGTACGCCGGAGAGATCGTTGCTCTGGTTGGGCCAAAAGATACCAAGACCGGTGATACTCTTGCAGATCAGGCGAATCCAATAATTTTGGAGCAAATCACATTCCCCGATCCCGTCATCTCGCTTGCGATTGAACCCAAGACAAAAGCTGATCAGGAAAAATTATCCTACAGTCTTCAGAGACTTGCGGAAGAAGATCCCACATTTAAAGTTAAAATAAATCAGGAGACAAACCAGACCATCATGTCAGGTATGGGTGAGCTCCACCTCGAGATTCTTGTAGACCGTATGAAGCGGGAAATGGGTATGAATGTAAATGTAGGTAAGCCGCAAGTAGCATACAAGGAAACGGTTACAAAAAGCGCGGAAGAGGTCGAGGCAAAATATATTAAACAAACCGGAGGTCATGGTCAGTATGGTCATGCCGTCGTCAATATTGAACCTTTGCCACGAGGTGAAGGATTTAAATTTGTAAATAAGATCAAGGGAGGAGCGATTCCCTCGGAGTTTATTCCCTCTATTCAAAAGGGTATGACTAATGCACTTGAAAAAGGCGTTCTCCTTGGTTTCCCACTTGTGGATTTTCAAATCACGCTTGTTGATGGTAGCTACCATGATGTCGATTCCTCAGATATTGCCTTCCAGATTGCTGGAGCGATGGCTCTTAATAACGCTGTCAAACAAGCAGGACCGACGCTTCTTGAGCCTATAATGAAACTTGAGGTCACGGTACCCGAAGAGTTTATGGGTGTTGTTATCGGCGACGTTTCGAGTAAGCGCGGAAAAATATTGGGAACAGACAAACGTTCGCGTGCAGTAGTCATCAAAGGCTATGTGCCTCTTGCAGAACTTTCAGGCTACGCAACCATCATCCGTTCTCTGACCGAGGGACGAGGGTTTTTCTACATGGAACCTTCGCACTATGAAGAGGTGCCAAAAAATATACTGCAGGGAATGTTGGACAAGAAAGTCTGATGAAAACACTCATCTTTTCAGATACTCACTTGGGACCAAGGTTTGAAGAAAAGAAATTTAATTTTCTGAAAACACGCATACTTGAAGCCGACAAGGTCATCATAAACGGCGACTTTTGGGAAGGGTATTTGTATTCATTTCAACAGTTTATCAACTCGCCGTGGAGCTTACTTTTTCCTTTCCTCAAAAAAAAGGGTGCTGTCTATCTCTTTGGCAATCATGATAAACGGGCAGAATCGGATCGAGAAGTTGATCTATTTTCGGTCCATCACGCAGAACAGTATAGGCACGTATTAAACGGTACTACACTAGTCCTCGAACACGGTGACAGAATCTGCAAGATTGCCGGTGACGACAGTGATCTCAAAAGAAACAAGCGTCTCGAACTGATGACTCGCATCGCTGACCGGATCGAGCGTGTTTTCACCCGAAATGGACTGCATAATTACAAGAGGCATCTTCTTGGCAAATATAATAAAACCATTAAAGAACAACTTGACAAAGAACTGAAATCTCACGAGATATTTGTCTGTGGGCACACTCATTTGGCAGAGTTTAATACTAGGGAAAAGTTCATAAACTCAGGAATAGTAAAGCACGGGGTCGCACAGTATCTTATAATCAACGACAAAACCATAATCCCGAAAGAAGAATGGTACGAATAGCCTCTTAGGCTTTAAGTTTGAGTACTTTTGTGATCTGCGAGTTGGGAACGTAAATCAGGTTATCGTTTTTGTCTTTGAGAATCGTCAGCCGAAGCGTCATCCTGTAGACTCTTCCTTTGATGGTGTCATTTATCTCGACATTATCCCCTTCGTTAAACTGACCCTCAAGAAGAATGAAAAATCCGGCAATCAGATCTTTTATCAGGCTCTGTGCACCGAATGAAAATGCTAATCCGAGTATACCTGCTCCCGCAAGAACCGGTCCTATATCGACACCCCACTGAACAAGAACCATCAATATCGCAATGGCGAAAAGGACTATGTCTGTAATATTATTGAGAAGCGTACGGGCCGTTTTTGTCTTAGAGATGATCTGTTCATCCCAAAGGGCTCTGCGCACCTCTTTAAAAACAAGGTCCGTCGATTTTTTTATAAGAAGAGAGACGATGATTGCCGAGAGAAGAATAAGGCCGGAAACGATTAGTCGCTTTCCAATAAGCTCATCATTGACTAGATTTAACATATTCATATTATATCATTTCCGGCCTCCTTCAACAATCCAGAGACTGCAAAGCACTATTTTTTTGCTAGATAGAACTGCCTTTTTAGACCATCCATTTCAAACGTATCTCCTCTTGGAGTAAATCTGACAAAGTCAAAACCTGCGGCAATGAGCTGTCTCTCCTTTACCCTAAGCCAGGGCTCATTTATACTGCGGCCGCAGATCACGTCTGCCCCTTTGGAAACTGCTCCCCTGAGAAGCTCACTACTCAATAAGCCTCCTATACCACGCTTTTGGACTGCAGGAAGGGTACATACTTCATTGTTGTAGAAAATCAGTCTGTCGGGACTTATCGCGCACATTTCAACGATTGACCTCAATATCTCCTCATTTCCTCCATACTTCTCTTGAACTAAAAGGTCTGGTGTCGTAAAACCGCCTGACATAAACCCGATAACATTGCCGTTCCCATCGTAAGCATTTATAAGAATGCCGGGTAGAAACTTTTTCATCATCCGATTAGGAAAATAGTCATCGATGAGTTCCTGTTTTGGATACGCCTCATCAAATCCCTCATTTGCACATTCTGGAGTTCGGCACACATCGTCACTTCCCATTGCGCCACAAGTGACACAGCGGTACTTCTCGTTCCAGGGCTTTTCCGCAAACGCCTGTTGGTACACACCAGCCATTTGATCCTTCATTTGAGAGGGCAGTGATGCATACGTTGAGTCGGCCATTTCCTCATCATCATAAAAATAACGAAGCATCATACCCTTAAGTTCCTCTTCGTAACCTAATTGTTCTGACATATGTTTTAAAAATAAATAGTAATATAGCCTCGCGGGTAGGAATTAAAAAACCCCGCGGTGGGCGGGGTTAGTTCATATCTATGAATAAAATACTACCCCGCCTTTTGGTGGGAGTGATGTAGATTTAAACGACTGATAAGAAGCTTATAGCCGTTCATACCTGAGTTGAGCCATTTACTCACCCGGGCAATGGTCGTAGAGCTCATTCCGGTCTGTTTTTCGATTGTTGAGTACGGCACTTTTCTCTCAAGCATCTGTGCTACTTTCCAGCGGAGGGAAAACTCGACTATCTCCTCCTCAGTCAGTAGGTCGCGGAAAAACTTTCGTGCCTCCTCAAGAGTTCTTAGGGAAAGAATCGCTTCAAAGAGTTTGTCTGATTCTGGCGTAATCCATTTTTGCTTCATATGCTTTATTATACTAAAGTACTTTAGTAAAGTAAAGTAGGATTTGAATTAAATAGTATATATAGTATTTATCTGTTGACAAAATAAACATTCGTTTACTATACTTGTAAACAAGCGTTTACAATTTAGACAGTAGTCGGTAAGGTATAATCTGCCGGCATGTCAATGCAAAAAAATATATGAGCAGTCACGATCGTCTCGATCTTATTAAAAAGTTTTATCGGAAATACAATCGGCTTCCATCTTATTCCGAGATGCTACGGATCTTTCAGTTAGCATCAAAAAAAGCCATTCATGATATCGTCCATAAATGGGTTGATGAAGGAATACTTCGGATCGAGGAAAATAAATTAGCTCCCGCTTCACGTTTTTTCGGGCTTCCCCTCTTTGGTCTTGTAAAGGCAGGATTCCCTATCATGGCGGATGAACACCGTCAATATCTGTCACTCGATGAGTATCTTATCTCGGATCCAACCTCTTCGTTTCTCTTAAAGGTTTCAGGAGATTCGATGATGAATGCCGGCATCTTCGATGGCGACGTTGTTATCATCGAGAGGAGAAAAAATGCTCTGCCGGGAGACATCGTTTTAGCTGAAATTGACAAGGAATGGACCCTTAAAATATACAAACTTGACCGCGTCAAAAAAACACCGTATCTTGAGGCGGCTAATCCAAAGTATCCGTCATTTTACCCGCGCCATGAGCTCGTAATCCACGGTATCGTCCGCGGAGTTGTTCGTAAATTAACGAATTGACTTTCTTCCTGACGTCCGGCGAAAACTAAACGTAGTACTTCTTCAGAGGACAAGCCTCATGATTGTGAGGGCGGGCAGGACAGTATTTTCTACCATAATCTATAAGTCTGTAACTGAAATCCATACGCTCTTTTTCGGGAATTACCGCCAGTAAATCCTGTTCAATTTTGACCGGATCCTCACTTTCTGTAAGCCCCATGAGATTTGACAATCTTTTCACATGCGTATCCACAACGATACCTTCGTAAATATGGTGAATATTGCCGAGAAGAACATTTGCAGTTTTTCGTGCCACTCCAGGCAGAGTAAGAAGCTCTTTCATCGTGTTTGGTATCTTGCCGTTATACGTTTCACGGATGATCTTGGCGGAGGCAAGAATATTTTTGGACTTATTACGATAAAAAATAATGGACTTTAGATCCTGTTCAAATTCTTTCGGGTCGGCCTTTACATAAGCATCAAGGTTTTTGTACTTCTTAAAAAGCTTATCAGTAGTCTTATTTACCATAACATCGCGGCACTGCGCGGATAAAACAACTGCAACCAAAAGTTCCCATGGTGTAGAGTAGTTAAGAGCAATCTGCGTTTTAGGAAACAACTTCTTTAGATCGGCTATTATTTTTTGAGTTTTTTCCTTACGTTCGGCTAAGCTTTTCATAGTGTTATTGTATACCATACTTTCCTTTGTTCTTTACCAAAAAACCTTCTCTTACAAGACTTTCAATAATTCGTGACATTCTTTCCTTTGACTCATGTGTTATATCTATGACTTCTTGAATGGTAATGGGTCTTTTCAAAGCATTTTTTAGGATAATTCCTCGAATGCGTCTATCGGAAGTTTTGAAATCTGACTGAAGAGCGTAATGTTTACTTTTTCTGTTCGGATTTACTATTTTTTTTCCAAGATAGGTACCATAGTCCATAAGTGCCCAGTACCACTCACGGGGGTCTTCCCTGTCGAGCGACGATTCGACAAGAGGCAGAAGTCTTTTGTCGTCAATATCATCCTCATCTTTAAAAAAATGGTGGATGAATACTCTGCGTATGTTCGTCTCTATAAAAACGGTCGGAAAGTTAAATGCAAATGCCATAATCGAGCAGGCGGTCGCGAGTCCGATACCGGGCAGTGAATCTATAAGATCCGTGTCCTGAGGAAGTTTGCCCTTATATGTCGTTGTAACGATAATCGCAGCCTCCCGCAGATACTTTCCGCGGCGGTTATATCCCATACCTTGCCATACCCGAAGAACATCCGAAAGTGATGCGCGGCTAAGCGATACAAACGAGGGAAAAGCCGTGATGAACTCTTGGTATTTAACAAGAACACGTGATACCTGTGTCTGTTGCAGCATAACCTCGGAGATAAAGATATGGTATGGATTAAAGGTGTGTCTCCAGGGTAAATCGCGTTTATGCTTTTTATAGTAACTCCATACCGTCTTCTTAAATAAACGGATCTTCGAAGGATTTATCTTCATATGGCTTGATACAATGGATTGTATGAGACTTGATCGAAAGACTATTATAACGGTTTTGGGAGTCCTCTGTGCCTGCTTAATAGGAGGAGTTGTCCTCTTTTATAAATACCTTGAAGTACCAGCGCATCTCAGTTGGGACGAGCTTGAATTCGCACAGCTGGCCTTGTCGCTTGAGGGCAACTCCTATCTTTCCTACAGTACTTTTGCCACAGGACATAGTACCCTGTACTTCTATGTTCTTCTTGCAAGCCTAAAACTTTTTGGCGTGACTACCTTTGCTCTTCGTCTGCCCTCTGCCATATTTGCGCTTGTCTCGGGCATTATGCTTTATCTGCTCTTCAAACACATTTTTAAAAAAGACAGCATTGCTTTCATCGGCGCTTTGACACTCTACACCTCCCGCTGGTTTTTTAACTTCGGCAGATTTGCCTTTGAGGCAACCTTTCTCCTCTTTTTGGAACTTACTTCACTTTATTTCATTGCCAAAGCAAGAAAGAACGATTGGTTCCCGATTGTTCTGTCGGCAGTCTTTGCAGGACTCTCATTCCACTCTTATACTCCGGGAAGAATTTTCTTCTTAGTACCCTTGTCATTTCTTTTATTTTCACGACAAATTAAAAATGCAGCGCTATTTCTTGTTCTGTTTCTCATAATAATATCACCCCTGGCGATCTCTCTTCTTACTACTCCCGACTCAAGAATTGATACATTATCGCTGTTTACACAACCAATCACCGCTGTTGAGAAGTTGGAAGCGTTTGCTGAAAATGTCAAAAAGACCGGTCAGCTGTTTATAACTGAAGGAGACTGGAACGGCCGACACAACTTTCCTGGAAAACCATCGGTAAACATTATACTTTTTACTTTTTCTTTTTTGGGTTTGTTAAAAGCTCTTAAAAATACAAGGAATAAATTCAACTTGCTGTTTATTGTCTATTTTTTTACCTCCCTTATTCCAGCTCTCCTGACAATAACCGAAGAAAACCCCAATATGCTTCGTACTTTCACCGTCCTTCCCTCGCTTATGTACTTTATCGCTCTCATGTTTCAGAGCTTTTTAGAATTAAAACCTAACATAAGATATAAAGTTGTTATGGTTGTGCTTATTCTCTTTTTTATCTCATCACTTTACGAACTGAGGACGTACTTCGCATTTCAGGCGAGGGTTACTCGCAATTCGTTTGAACTTCTCTGTACGCTTGAAGAGATGAAAAAATATACAAGAAAAACGATGCCTTTAAACTGCCTACAAAGGAAAAACGAGTTTTGACTATTCCGGTTCAGCAGAAAGCTCATGGGATCTACTGAGCTTTTGTGCGTAAAGTCGATTAAGTATGAATATGAATACAACGACAAGTATCCATGAGAGCTTTGCTATGTTGTGATTATAGTAAACAAGAGGTATCGAAAACAAAAAAACAAGCGGCGCAATCGATAAATTATAGGTGTGGTAGTCTATGATGTCCTGTTTCATACCACGGCCAATAAGTTTGTGCCTGTGAGATGCATATACCCACATTGCAAGAAGAAGAAAGCCTACAAGCGTGATACTAGCCGTGTAGAAAATAACAACTGGAGGAAACGACGAGTAATCACCAAAAAGGTCTATAGGAAAAGGCAGGAAAGAAACAGAGATCAAGGTCAGCACATTGAGCCATATTATGATGTTGTCGAAGCGCTTTATAAGTATAAAAAGCTTATGGTGAACTCTCCAGTAGTAGGCAATTATGAGAAAGCTTATGAGATTTGCGGCGTATGCCGGCCATAATTTAAAAAGCTCGGCGGTAAAGTGAGTTTCCAGAAGTTCAGGAGGAATGTAGGGAAGATCTATCTTTAATACGAGTAGTGTTGCGGCAAACGCAAATACAGCGTCAGAAAAACCTATTATCCTGTCCCCATCTATAAGGCTTTCCACATCGCCAACTATTCGCTTCTCCTCTTTTGTCTGCATATAATTTAAATATTAGCATACTTTCTAACTGTACTTTTAGCCTCATTTTTATTACAATACGCTATCTGGCAACATTGGAGAGGTGCTGGAGTGGTTGAACAGGCTAGTCTCGAAAACTAGTATGGCCGCAAGGTCATCGGGGGTTCGAATCCCTCCCTCTCCGCCAATCAAAGTTCAATGATCTTATTCTCTTTCTTGACTACCTCTGCCATCTTAGATTCAGTGGTCGTCATGATCGTCTGATAATCATGAATCGTTGCTAAAGTAAGTCTTTTATTATGCTCATCTAGTTCAGAAAAAATATCATCCAGGAGCAGAATAGGGCGCACTTTGTGTCTCTCCTCATAAACACGGGCCTCGTTAAGTTTTAGCCAGTATACGGCGAGTCTTTGCTCACTACGGCTTCCAAAATGGTGCAAATTTTTCTTTCTTTCTTTCTCTTTCTGGCTAATCACATAGTCGTCCTTTTGGGGACCAATCGTTGTCCTCCTGTATAGTCGCTCTTTCTCAAATGACTCTTCTAGTCTTGCTACTGTCAGTTCATTTTTCATATACTCTATCTCAAATTCACGATCCTCAACTATGGGATGTGCATTAAGGAATTTTATATAGTCTTCCCTGGCTTGGGTGATATATGATGCCTGCTCCGCAAGATAGACATCCCAAAACGACAGCTCTTCCTTTAGCGCCGACACGTTCACGTGATGCTCTAATATTTTATTTCTTCTTCTTAGAGCATTTTCATAATTATGAAGCCGTTTTTTGTATTCCGGATCATAGCTTGTAACAACTTTGTCTATATATGTTCGCCTGTAATCGGGCGGACCGATCATTATGAGAATCTGGTCCGGACTGAAAAGCACAGAGCGCGTTGAAAGCTCAAGGTACTGATGACTCCTCTTTTTTGTTTTATTGACGGTATAGATCTTATCGACCGTCCCCGCCGCAGATTCTTTAATGTATACCTGAAAATGCGTTGTCAGCTTTCCGTTCTCAAAATCAGCCCGTACCATGGCCTCAAATGCATCAAGATTAATAAGCTCCTCTTCTTTCGTATCTCGAAAGCCTTCACCCATCGTTATGAAGTATACCGACTCGAGAAGGTTTGTCTTGCCGCGCGCATTTTCTCCAACTATAAAAGTGAGTGGACTATTGAGGTCGAAGTCTTTTTTACTGAAATTACGGAAGTTTATGCAGGATATCGTTTTTAGCTTCATGATCGCGGATAAATTACGGTCCCTTTTGCCCCTTGTCCATCGATAATCTTTTTGAGATTTTTGAAATCAGTTCCGCTCGTGACAACTACAGTTAGTTCTAGTGACTTAGCAAGCTGTGTTGCAACCGGATCGAAGGGAGCGTTCATCCCTGGCACCCATTTCGTACCAATAAGATTTTCTAGCTCATCCCATGTCATTTTTTTTATAATCTTCGCATCTTTATACCTATTTGGATCTTTATCATAGACCCAGTCAATATTTGAGAGATTGATAATAAGCTTTCCGCCATAGTCACGGGCAAGAATTACGGCACAGTAGTCGGTAGACCATCCCGGCTTCCAACCGGCACCAATGACTATCGGTTCCCGCCAATGCCATAATTTTTTGTCGTAGTTTTCGACAATACGCGGATGAGCAACATCCTGAAAAATGGTTCTCAAAAGATGCCCATTGAGACGCGTCGCATGAATGCCTAACCAATCAAGGTCGGCTTCGGTAATATTGCCTATTACTGCTTTTCCCGCGTCACGGTACTGCCTAGCAGTGCTTCCGCCTCCCGCAACCAGGATAAAACGCTTGCCCCGGCTTATTTCTGTGCGGATGAACGAATTCAACGAGGAAAGAAAAGTGTAGTTTATTCCCTTACCCGGAACGATAAGACTTCCGCCAACGGAAATGACTATCGGTGCCTCTCTTTTTTTCAAAAACATATATCTAAAAAACCCGCCGGAAAGGGCGGGTAAACTAAAAAATTGTCAGCTGCCAAGGGCCAAAATATAACACTTCTTAGGCTTCATAGGTGGACTCATTATAGTTCAGATTTTGACAAATTACAAGCTCTCGATTACAATGCTACCCATGCGCAGATCACGGATAACAATAACGCTTGACGGACAGTTACTGAATGAAGTTGATGCACTTATAGACGGAGAGACAATCAGAAACCGGTCGCATGCCATTGAATTTGTCTTAGGTCAATATCTTCAGCCAAAAATAACGAAAGCAGTCATACTCGCGGGCGGAAAGGGAACCAAACTTCGGCCAGTTACATATGAACTGCCAAAAGCACTTCTGCCAATCAACAATAAACCTCTTCTTGAGCATCTTATTATCCAACTGAAAAAAGCGGGTATCACGGAGGTTGTTATGTGTATAGGATATCTCGGAAACAAAATACGTGAACATTTTAACGATGGCAAACAGTGGGGTATAAAAATAGTTTACTCTGAAGAAAAAGATAGTCTGAAAACGGGCGGTGCACTTCTTAAAGCCAAAAAATATATAGGGAGCGGGTCCTTTCTACTACTACACGGCGACATTATTACAGATCTTCCTTTCGCGGATCTTATCGCATTTCATATCAGGCAGGGAGGGTTCGCTACGGTCGCACTCACAACTGTCAGTAAGCCGGGTGAATTCGGCCAACTCACTCTTCATGGCACAAAGCTTGTGACTTTTTATCAAAAAAATAAGGACCTCGTTAAAAGCCATCTCGTCAACTGCGGTATCTATGTATGTGACGAAGATATTTTTCGTACATTTCCTAAAAACATGAAGTCTTTCTATTTTGAGGATGTTATTGAAAAGCTCATCCAGCAAAAAATAGTCAACGGTTTTGTGTTCAACGATAAATGGTTTGATGTGGAAAACCCCGAAAACTATGAAAAGGCCATTAAGGAATTTCGCCGTTAAAGTCCGATAAAACTACCCCCTACCCCGAAGATATATGCCACAATTCTGACTATAAGAAGAGCAAAAAGAAGAAGGATAAATCCAACAACTCCCGTAACCATCTTCGCTTGAGCGCTCTTTATTTTTTCGGCACTTCCCTGTGATGTAAGATAGTCATATCCTGCCATAATAAAGGAAAATAGGAGGATTATGATTGCTAAGGGGACCATGAAGCGAGTGATAACATTCACTATGCTCCCTATATTTTGAAACTGCGAGTCAAGGGGACCTTGTATCTGTTGGCCATTTATATTGAGAGACTGGGCAAAGTATCGCATATTAGTGACTTCTTCTAACCGTCCTTATGAGTATAATGAAAGCCGTATGCAAAATCAATGAAAAGAACAGGTAATTATTGATGCCGCGGGCTACGTAATTTAATCCTTCATAAAGCTTTCTGCTCCATTCGGGATCAATACGAAAATTAAACACGTAAAAAAGCACAACGACGGCTACTATAAAAATCGGTAAAACTACATATCCCTGTTCGATGTCACTATCTGAAAAAAACATCATCGTAGTTATAGTAAATATTACATAGAGCCATACGACCTGCATGGCGAAGGTGCTCCCGCTGGTCACGTATGGTATAAGGACAAGAAGAGCAAGACCGATAAAAAATGGCGCTATGCCTGTAAGAAAAGAGCGAATGGGATCTGTTTTCTCATACATCACATAGCCGAGAACTATTTTATTTTTTTCAATCTTTGGAAAAATGGCTATCTCCCTTACATTCAGAAACAAGCACATCGCTACAACGGCATGCGCCATTTCATGGACTATGGTCCCGGGAAGGAAAAAAAAAGCCAACAATAAATATGCCGCTTTCGCACTTCTAAAAACGTAAAAAAGTAGCGACGATATATGAGTGAGAGTACTACGGGAAACATAATAAAGAAGTGTTAAAAGAATGACCGTTATAATAAATGGATCTACCATTTACGTACGAGTACATACACTACCGCTACAAATACACTGAGGGTAACGCTCGCCATGATAAAAGATAAACGCTGCACACTGGCATAAGACCTATTTTTACCGACAGCTAAGGTAAGTGGGGTATAGTTCATATATATGAAATCAAGTATGAGATGCAGTCTCAACAGGGGACTCTGCTTTGTCTGTATCTTTTTGAGGTTCTTCTTTTCCCATGTCTGCTGATGGTTCTTTTTTTTCGGGTTCCATAACCGCCGAGAGCATCTCTTTTTTAGCTTCCTCTACCGTTTCCTCTTTCTCAGAGGCAACTTCCTGAATAGTTTTTGACATGCATTTCGGACAGAAATAGGTAGCATTTGCTACATATTGCGTAGTAAACCTGTTTCCACATGACTCACACAGATAGTTTTTAATGGCGGGTACATCGTGTGTTGCGGCAACCAGTTCTGTTTTTTCGATATTAAACACGAATCCGTCACCATCGAAGTCCACTAAAATCATATCCGATGCTTTCACCTTTCGCTCTATTATGAGACTTGAAATAGGATTCTCTATCAGTTTTTGGATGGCTCGTCTTAGAGGTCTTGCTCCATAGATAGGATCAAACCCTGTGCGTACGATTTCTTTTACCGCAGCGTCTGTGTAGGAAAATCCTATCTCCTGATCCTCAAGAAGTTTGGCAACACCCTTCAGTTGCAGTCTCACGATCGCCATCATATGGACAAACTTGAGAGGTTCAAAGATTATCACTTCATCAAACCTGTTTATAAGCTCCGGCTTGAAAAACGATCGAAGCTCTCCCATAACCTTAGTTTTGATGAGGCCGTACTTCTTATTGTCCATTTCTTCTTCTACTTTATTTTTTTCTGCTATTTCCTCCTCCAGCGGAAAATCTTTACCGAAGTATTCCTTTACCGCAAGCTCCTTCCATACTTTTTCTTGACCGTTACGCTCCCATGCTTTTTCACCAACAACGATAAGCTCCGCACCTGTCGGCGAAAATGCGTGAATATCCCAATATGCCGTCGGGAAAACCCCTTCATTCTTTTCTTTCGTCAGTGTCTGATCTGCGAAATAATCCTTCAGATAGCCTGTCTGCCAATCGTTTGATCCTTTTTTACGTGTCCAGTAGCGATCCTTGTAGGAAAGTATTTCCCTGTCATCGGAGGTAAACGCGTGAGTCTTGAGTTTGATGGTGGGCAACTGCTCTTCTGGGGCATCGGGAAGAGCATTTACAACTACGCCCTCCTTAAAATACTCTATCAGATTTGTTTCCTTCCATATTTTTGCCGTCGTCGCACTTCTTTCAAATACCGAACTACCGCGGGTTATTATTTCCACACCTTCTGAAGAGATGGCATGGGTATCAAAACCCAGGGTAGGAAACTCACTTTTCTTATGATCTTCTCCTTTTTCAAGGGCCGCATCCGCTTCTACCTTCTGGCCTGAGAAATAATCAAGGAGCATACCCTTCGTCCATGCTGTATTGCTGGAAGGAGCTTTTGTTCCGCCTTCCCGCTCGAAGTACTTGTTTGCAATCGTAAGAATTTCACGTCCGCGTGGAGAAAATACATATGTCGATAGTACAGGGGGCTCCTCTATATCCGTTTTGCCATTTTTGAGGAGTTCATCTTGAATTGTCGCCGTTCCTATATTGGAGGTACAGATAACGACAGTGTTTTTGAAAGAAATAACATGTCCCTTGTTATCTGTTAATCGACCGTCATCAAGGATCTGCAGGAGAATATTGAAAATATCAGGATGTGCCTTTTCCACTTCGTCAAACAAGACCACCGAGTAGGGTCTTCTACGCACTGCTTCGGTGAGTTTCCCGCCCTCCTCATATCCGACATATCCCGGTGGGGCACCCAAAAGCTTGGCGACCTCATGCTTTTCCATATACTCTGTCATGTCGAAACGGATCATTGCCTCCTCCTGCCCGAAAAGTACTTCGGCAAGCGTCTTTGCCAATTCCGTTTTACCGACACCGGTTGGTCCCAAAAATACAAAACTCCCAATTGGCCGCTGTGTGGACTTGAGACCAGCTCTGCCGCGCCGCACTGCTTGAGCAACAGCCTCAACCGCATGTTCTTGATCGATCATGCGCTCATGCATGATATCCTCAAGCTTTGCGAGCTTCTCGACCTCAGATTCGGTAATTTTCGAGATAGGTATACCCGTCCATCGAGAGACAACGTCTTTTATGATTTCGTGGGAAATTGCGGTCGTCGTCTGCGCCTTCTTTACGTCATACTGATCCTTCTTTTCTTTCAAATCACCTTCAAGGTCATCTATCTTAGATTTGAGAATCCGGGATTTTACTTTGTCTCCCGACTTCTCTGCCTCGGTCAACTCCTGTTTCAGTTCGCTAAGGCGAGTGTCTAGTGAAGTAATCTCCTCAGGTAAAGAAATAAGCGGCAATCGGACCGCCGAGGCAGCCTCATCGATGAGATCCACCGCCTTATCAGGCAAGAATCTGTCACCAACGTAGCGCTTCGAAAGCTTGACCGCCGACTCTATGGCTTCGTCAGGAATTTTTACCCTATGAAACGCTTCATACTTATCTTTTATTGCCTTCAACATCTTGATCGCCTGTTCTTCGGTAGGCTCAGGGACAAGAATCGGCTGAAACCTTCTCTCAAGAGCCGGATCCTTTTCAATGTATTTGCGGTACTCAGTAAGCGTTGTGGCACCTATAAGCTGAATCTCGCCGCGCGCGAGGGCAGGCTTCATGAAATTTGACGCATCAAGCGTGCCGTCGCCCGAAGAACCGGCTCCGACTATATTGTGAATTTCATCTATAAAGAGAATTATCTGACCTTGACTTCCCTTAACCTGTTCTATGAGGTCCTTCATCCGTGACTCAAAGTCACCTCTATGCGAGGCGCCCGCCAGAATACTCATAAGATCTAGCTGTAGAATGCGTTTATTGAGAAGTGGTTCCGGTACAGACTTACTGACTATTTTTTGAGCTAATCCCTCGACAATGGCGGTCTTACCAACACCGGCTTCCCCAACGAGGGCAGGATTATTTTTTGTTCTTCGCGACAGTATATGGATTGTGCGTTCAATAACCTCAGAGCGTTCAACGACCGGATCAAGCAGTCCCTGAGCGGCCTTCGCCGTCAGATCTATCGTATATTTTTCGAGCACATTCTTTGCTGACTCACCTTCTTTTTGCTTCTCAAGACCTTCTTTTTTGCCGGTTATTTTCTTATTCAAATCTTCCTTTTTCAGGCCAAGTTTTGCGAGCACTCGCGCACCTGCACCTTCTCCCTCTTCGTAAAGAGCAAGAAGAATATGCTCCGGAGAGATAAACTCAAACCCAAGTTTGCGCGCTATGACAAGCGCCATGTCAAGTATCCGCTTAACTCTCGGAGAGATTTCCGGATTCTTATATCCGTCACCTTCTTTTGGAGGTGCCTCTTTTTTACCGACCTGATAGACTTTGGACAGTTCCTCCTCCACGAGCTGCGGCTGAATTTTCAGCTCAACTAAAAAGTTGTATATTTCCGTATCCGCCAGAAGCCCGTGCAGCACATGCTCGCTGTCCACAAATTCACTTTTTAGCTCACGTGCTTTTGTCTGCGCAGAAAGGAATACTCTGTTCGACCGCTGTGTGAGATGGGTCATGAGGTCAAGCTCTGCCTTCTTTTTCTGTTCAGGCGTCATAATAACTTCTGTTTTGTCGCCTTTTTTATCCTTACCTGCATCAACTCCAGGTTCGTCTTTCTTAAGTTCGTCTTTACCTTGAGTCGGTTTTGGTTCCGTTGAGGGGACTGTAGAGGGGGGTGTGTTTTGAACCACCGGACTAACGGCATGTGCCGGGGGTGTACCTATGCCATTATAAGAAGACGGCTTGCTGGGAGGATCTGCAACAGTCTGGGAAGCAACGACTGTCTGTGTTTTTTGAGGCTCAGCAGGTTGCCCAGCCTGAACAGTTGGTTGAGATGACGTACTTGATTTGTCCTGTGGTTTTCGAATAAAATCTAAGAAGCCAGCCATATGTTTCATTATGTAGTAAATATTATTTCTTGTCAACCTTTTAGATGAACCACAAATTATTCATCCCTATCGTCATCGCGCTTGTGATCCTTGTTGTCATGTATATTCTCTATTCGTATGCCAGTGGCCGCCGTGATCAACCCGTCATAACACCCTCTCCTACGCTCGTGCCAATCCCTACAACTCTCAAGACACCATTTAAGGGTATTGTTCCAACCGTTCCCTTGCCCTCTACAGGGGCAGGAGAAGATGGCCTATGAAAATAACACTCTACCAAAAAATCGAGTTCGCCCTGCTTGTTTTTCTTCTGATTGCGTCCATTGTGGTTCTTACCATAGGATCAAGACAAACGAACCCTACCGTGACAAAAGCTCAGGACTCCTGGAAATGTCCTGGCAATCAATGCAATAGATGTGGCGAACAGGGATGGTGGGCATCAGGGTGTGATCTGTTTTGTGCTACCAATCCGAATGGGGGTCCCTGCCAGAAAATAGACGGTCCTCTCACGCCGTGCGGAAGTTTCAGCAAGATGTGCAACTATCCCTCGGAAGACGGCAGACGGGCGTGTCTTGACGGGAGAAGCTGGCAGTGCGGTAATGACGCCTGTTACCACCTAGTGGAACCTGTTGTAGTGTGTCAAACGCCAACTTCAATCCCGAGTCCCGCACTAACTGCTTTTCCTACGAGTGTGTTGACTGTTACACCAGGCGGCCCAACTACTAACCCAGCCAGTCCCACAAACCCACCGCAAACAAACCTGACTCCTGGCCCAAATACCCAATATCCCCTTTTGAATCCAAACAGCGGCAGTTCTATTCTTAACGGTTTACTTAATTTGCTTATACCCTTTAATTCTTTACCCAACCTTAATCCGCTCAATTCTGCGATTACCCCTCAGCTGCAGCCAACTGCAGGAACTATTCCTTCACCTACTCTTTCACCGCTTAGTTATGGTCCCCCTCCAAATAAACCCTACTACAATCCATCCATTGCAGTTCAATGCTATACACCCAACAACTTCATACGCGTCTATGCCAACAACGTAAATACACCCAATAGCTGCTATCAGGAAACCCGTAGCGCACTTGAAAGCAATCTCACCCGCATAGATCTTTTGGGAACAACGGTTACAGTACACAATAAAGTAGCGCCCTTTTTCGCAGCGGTAAACAATGATCTAGCACAATACCGGGTCGATGGAAAGCGCTATAGATTTGCACAGGGCGACTATATTTTTAGCTCTGTCGGAACCTACAACTTCCGTTGTAACGTGAATGCAAGCACCTCTTCCGATCTCTGCAGCCAAAGCTGTACACTTTCGCCCCACGCCTTCGGTATCGCAGTTGACATTAACCCGCAGACAAATGCAAACAAAAGCAGCATTTTTGATATGCCTCCTGAAGTTGTCCATTCGTTTGAAGCGCATGGTTTCCGGTGGGGTGGAAGATTTAAAGATATCTTCAACGCGAATGTTGACGCTATGCACTTTGAGTACCTCGAAGAGCTCTGTGGGGCCTGATCGCCTTCGTTGACACGCACAGCAAATTCTGCTTTAATAAAATTATGTTTTCTTCGCTGAAACGTTATTTTGGTGTTGGTAAAAAAATATTTGTGCTGGCAGGCGTATGCACCCTCATCGTCGCGATCTTTATGCACGTTTTTCAAAGCAACAAACTGAAGCTGCAGAGTCCATCACAGACGCAAAATACCAGAGAAAAATACTACGCATTAATGGCCAACGTCGAGAAAGACAAGACTAAAGAAACTCAGGTCGCCCTCGGAATATTTAAAAAAACCTATTGTGTCGCAATAGGTGAACTCTGTGATAATCAAACAGCGAAGGAAGATTCCAGAAAAGGTCTCCTAACCCTCATGACTGAGAATATGTTTTTACCACTTACCAAGCCCCCCGCCTCTGCCATAGGTTGGGCGAGAGAGAGTCTGGGTGAGGCTGGATTTATACCAAAAACATATGCCGCCCAAGGCGTAGGGTTTGGTGCCATGAAGCCATTCTCTAATCTATGGAAGGTATTCCGTGATCTCTCTTATATGCTCCTTGTCCTTGTTCTGGTTGCGATCGGCTTTATGATCATGCTTCGTATGAAACTGAACCCTCAGACCGTCATATCGGTGGAAAATGCGTTACCGCGTATCGTGGTGTCTCTTGTACTCATTACGTTCTCTTTCGCGATTGCAGGATTTTTGATCGATCTTATGTATGTGGTTATCGCTCTTCTTATCTCCCTTATGAGTAACAACGATACGTATTATAACGCGACGGTTCAGCAGAATTTCTACCTTAACGGAGGAGGCTGGACTATATTCCAGTCCATGTTTCCCGCAAAAAGCACCAGCTTCTGGTCGCTGACCGATAATCTTACACTTATGGGAAACTCCATTCTGGCCATGTTGGGAACCGGACTAAATAGTGTTATCAGACTCGTAGGGGGAACTGCTTTTGGGTTTTACATTGCTAAAAATGGACTGCCTATCACCAACGCTCTCATTCATATGCTAAACGGCATATCGATAGGTACTCTTTCCCTGGGAGAACTGCCGAGCCTGCCTATGGCACTCATCGTGTATCCAATTATTTTTTTCGCCGCGTCAGGTTTTGGAACGTTTTATCTTCCTCAGCTTATAGTAGGCCTCCTGTTGCTTTTTACAATGGTGTTTTTGACTTTTAGGATTTTCTTTATGCTTCTTAAATCGTACATTCAGATTCTTCTTCTTGTCATTTTTGCTCCAATCATCCTAATATTTGAGGCAGTTCCCGGAAAAAATTCATTTAGCTTCTGGTTTAAAACACTGTTTGTAGAACTGCTGACGTTTCCGATAACGATAGCCATTTTTTTACTGGGATATATCATAATAAATACCCTTCCTGCATCTGGAGAGAAGCTGTGGAGCCCTCCCTTAACGGCGGGTATAGATCCAGCCGCTTTTTCTATTCTTATCGGCATGACACTTTTATTTACTCTTCCTGATCTTGTAAAGGCGGCCCG
>CAYPZT010000006.1:0-21707 GCA_964415435.1 uncultured Gammaproteobacteria bacterium | reverse complement strand
GGCGTCAAGGAAGGTTTGCCGATCGGATTGAATGTGGGTACATTCTTCGGTGGGGCAACAACAACTGTTGGCGGAGCGATGGGCCTCGTGGGTGGATATGGATCACTTTCACTTGCCATGCCAGGACTTAAAAACGCAGCTAAAGGTATAACCAAAGGCACACCACTTGAAACACTATTTAAAGAATAATTATGAAATCACTATTAGCATTTTTAATAATCTTCCTAACATTTTATTTTTTTGCACCAGGCAAAGCGCGGGCTCAATTTTTTGCGGTACCGCAGCCGGGTCTTAACTGCGGCACACTAGAAGAGTCAAACAATCTAAATATGTGCTGCACCTTCAAGCCATCGACGGTCGCTCTCCCCCAAAGCCTTGGTGTGCCTGGAGGTGAGATTGTCATTACGGCGGTAAGAGGTGTCATCGATCAGGTCGTACAGCCATTCATTAACAATCTGACCAACGCCGCGGGTGAAACCATACAGCCATGTCTTGAAGGAGTCCCCAGTACACCCGATGATCCGTCCAATATCGGATGCCGATGCGTTAAACCAAATGCCGATGCGTTAAACTCACTCACACCTCTGTGCGACGGTTTGTCCTCTACCGACCCCAACAGTGCAAATGAAAAAGGTATGTGCACAAGCTGTAATGCTCGGGGGGGCGTGTGGACTGCGGCAGGGTGTATCTATGTCAATCCAAAGGATTTTCTGGAAAAAACAGTGCTTGGCTGGGGCATAGGCATAGCCGGCAGCATTGGACTTCTTTGTATCATATATGCCGCTTTCATGATACAGACTTCACAGGGCAATGCAGAGAAAACAAAGAAAGCACGAGAGCTTTTGACCTCCTGTATTTCAGGATTGCTTCTTATAATCTTTTCCGTCTTTATCCTCCGGATAATTGGAGTAGATATACTGGGAATACCTTTTATAAGCGGATCCTGACGGTTACTTCTTTCCTCCGCTTTCCAACTCTTTAAATGCCTCGCTCAAAACCTTCCAAAGGATATAGAGAAGTGCGAGAGGCACTATTGTATTGAGCATTTCAAATGCAACATGTTTTTTATCCGCTCCATAGTCATGGCGCAGTTTTGCTTCTGAAAACTCGAAATCAGGCTTCCTTTTTGTGGTATATTTCCCGAGCTTTATTTCTTTTCCAAACAGTTTAAAGTCGATATAATGGTTTATTACATCGGGACTTCCCTTCGCTAAATCGTATGGCTCACGGGGAATCGCACGCGCTCTCCCCAGCTCGAAAATAAATTTGTCTATAGTGCCAACATCCCATTCCCACACGTTGCTAAACCCTCCGGCAAACTCGGCGGCCAGTGAATGTTTCTCGCCCAGATTAAACCAGCGTGTAAATATATTGCGGGCATTAGTATCCTGCTTGTAATAAGCTATGACCATTGATGCCAGATGGTACGAAACCTTGTACGCCCACTCCTGGTTTATTCTTCCCTGTATTGTTTCCTGAACTTTTTTTATGGCGTTCACAAACGGCATGAAGTCTCTTTTTTCGGAGATTGATGCCGGTAACAGTTGATTTAGAATTTCACTGATTGACTTAAACACATCAGCTTCTGCCGCTCCAATGTCGCCGATCGCACGAGCCATAAGACGCTCTCCTGAGGCTCGGTACGCCAGAAATGACAGATCTACCTCCTCCGTCCCCAAAGCAAAAGGAAATACCTTTTCGGTGGCATAGCCGGCAGCATCTTTGTTTCGTATCTTGAAGGAAAAGTCATCCATATAGGCCTCGTTCTCAAAGTAGTTCTCTCGTATCCCCCGAAATACCTTGAGAGCAAGTTCGCGATGATCGCCGTCTCCTTCCTTGTCCAGGATACTTCTGATCATCTCCTCTGTAACCTTGTACTCACCCGTGAACGTTGAAAGATCATTTTGTCCCTCAAGATGGTGCTTCATGGCGGCAGAAACATTTTCCCTCACTTTCGTCTCGACCACCGCCAGGGCTCTCATAGCCTCATCCATCTGGTCGTAGGTTAAGCCGAGTTTTCTCGATAGGGTTTCCCACGCTCTTTTGCCCCCCTTCGTCTGACGGTCGCGCTCGATACGGATGAACTTTGTGGGAATCCTGTCCTGGAGGACGCCCACAAGGGAGCGATACAGTATCCTCCTGTACATCTCTTTTATAATAGCGTCTTCGCGCTCGTGGTTTGGAATTTTACCCTGTCTGATGAGGTTATCTATCTGCTTTTCTACATCCGGCTTAACTCTCTTGAGAAATTTAGCAACTTCATCTCCAACTGTAGCATCAGTAACGTTGGGATTTATGTACTTTCTGTAAACATAATTGATAAGCTCATCACGCTCTGTGCCGCTGTACGATCCTTTTGCGAGGAGAAGATTGTCGGGCAGTCTGCCGTTTGCCACGAAGTCATAAAGGACTTCGTAGCCTATGTTTTCCAAAGACTTCCATGTCTTGAGAACATGAATATCAGATGTATTACGAATTTCTCCATCTATCGTTTTTGTTTTATAACTATACCAGCCTTCATACGCCGGCGCGGTTCGCCATCCGTGCCGGGTAATAATGCTGCCCACGTTCATAATATTGGGAAGGATATCCATAAGCACCCGTTCATTTGGCCTGCCGTCGACCGTCCAATCCCTTCCCTCCAGAAATGTCTTTTTAAATTTATTGAGATTGTCCCAAAGTTTCTTATGATCCCATGTGCCCAGCGGGTTAACCTCAAAGTTGGAAGTCGGAAGGAAAAGGAGCGGCCCTTTTCCGCCCTGTTCGGCAAAAAAGCGCAGAAACGTATGCTGGGGATTAAGACCGTTAAGCGCCGTATTATCATTGGTGTAGTAGCTCAAAAACGAAGGACTGCCGTCTACGTTTGAGAGATGAGGATCAGCCCAGGCGGCCGTTTCCGCCTCGGTGAGGAGGACGCCGCGGGCAAGCCCCACCGCCATGGTCATAGCGCGCCGGGCGCGCCAGTTGTTCTTGCTCTCCGTCAGTTCCGGAAAACGCTTCATGAGCTCCTCAAGGACATCCTGTTCAATTTTGTTATAGATGTTTCCCATATCTTTGGAAAACATATTAGGCGCATGACGCCAATCGAGACTGGCAAATTTATCCTCAACAAACTTTTGATACAGCCGGTAGGCGGCCATAAATATATTGTTATCCGGCAGATTCATGATCCCATCCAGATCGGTGGACTTCATTTCTTCAGCATAGTGCGCCAGCTTTGGCCAGAATCCATCTTTGTCGGGTCCGCGATAGTACATCGAGCGTACATTATGGAGATATTGCCTTGTTTCAAACTCATGCTGAACCTCAAGACCAACAGACGAGAGAAAGTCGCTCATTGTCACGCCTTCCTTTTTAACCCTGATGAGAGGATATACGCGGTATTGAGGGGCCCTTTTGTCTTCTCCATGAGACATAGGCTGGTGTTTTGCCTCAAGCGCCTCTTCAGAGTACTTCTGCGTGAACTTAAAGTTACGTAAAAATTCATCCTCAACTCCGTATTCAGCGCTTGTTGTAAGCTGTCCCAACCTTCTCGACAGGTTTTGATATGCGGTCTGGATCGAGTTCATGAAGCCCTGTGTAATGATCTCATGGAAAAACTCGGTAGGAGGAGTCTTGTCTACCTGCTCGAAGAGCTTACTGACGGTCAAAACGATATCCGTCTCCATCTCCTCCGCCGCGTGCTCCATCTTCTTTTCGGGGGACCAGTCGTGATGGATGTGGTCAATATGATTGAGATGCTCTTTCAACGATCTTGCAAACGTTTTTTGGGAGTAGATTGCTTTTAAGGTATTGTAGACATTTGTTTCGCTTTTATTGTAAAAACTGCTGTAATACTGTATCCAGTCTCTCGTAAATTCGCTTGCCTCCTGGGCAGTCATACCATCATTTATAAGTTCCTGAATCATCTGGTTCTGCTGTTCGTTGCTGATGTCACGGCTCGATAGCAGTTTTTCCCTCTCTTCCCGATCTCGACGTTCGTTATGTCTTGGGTCATGGGGGTTGGCCAAATTTGCCTCTATCTGCTCGACGGTTACCCCACCCATTTCACCATTACGGGCCGCTTCTTTCACAGCATCCTTTAGATAGCCAGCCGATAAAGGATCAGAACCTACAAGCGCATCAAAGTCCCGCTCAAAAGAAGTCTTAGGCTGGCCTGACCGAGATAAGACAACATTTTGATTTGTGTATTTATCAATCAGGTTATAAAGTGATGATGCTGTCCCCTCCCCAAGGGCATTATTCGACAGATTGACAAATACCGCTTTGGACTGTGCAGGAGGAGTAATGATACCCTCCTTTATCGCCTTCAAAACACGGGTAACAGTTTTCTTTACTTCAGCCGCCTGAGACTTTTTATCTTCTTTTATTCTTCCATCCTGTCCTTTTGCATCTTCTACTTCCCGGGCTGCTGCACGAGCCTGCTCAAGTTCTCGAAGAAGTTTGTCTCTTAAAACGTTTTCCGTATGGGTCTGTTTTGCTTCTTCTATCTCTTTTCCCACTTCATCTTTAATAATCCTGTCTTCCGCTTCTGTATTGACATGTTCCTGTTCAGGAGTACCGTTTGTCATGATCTTTTTTCTTCCCGAACTGATAACCTATATTGCCAAGGATAAATACCGTCAAAGACGCAGTCTTCAAAAACTCTACCAGATTACCGCAGGTGAGACAAGTTGGACGGGTAAATACATACATGAGAGAGTCAAAAATTATTACAACAGGAATGAGAAGAACTGCAGGAAGCCAGACGAGTAATCGTCTTATGGACAGTCTGTCGTTTACCGGCGGCATAGAATAATAGCATACGCTACTTCACAGCCTGACTCAAGAAGTAATTTTATCTATTTATTCTGTCGATTCCTGCTTCGGACCAATAAGAAGTTGCCTGTCTTTGCCTTCACCCTCCGATCGGGTGGTAAGATCCGGATGATTTTTTGCGATATACTCGTGAACCAGTTTCCTCTCAAATGCCGAAAACGAACGGAGCGGCAACTCTTTTTTCTCTTCCATTACCCGTTGTGCTATATTTTCCGCTATTCCTTCAAGCCGTTCTTTCTGTTTTTCGCGATAGTCATTTACATTAACGAGCATCTCGATGGGTTCCCCGAATTTTTTGTAGAAGATGACCTCAAGGATCTTCTGGAGAGCCCGGATCGTCTCACCATGACGTCCTATTACCGTTGGAGCATGCTCTTCGGTCTTTATCATGACTTCATACATGCCCTCAAGCTCGGTCACTTCGACTTCATAACCGTCGATCATTTTTTTCAGAAGCTCATCTGTCTCTGTTTTTATTGCCTCAATTTTTTCCATAGGAAAAATAAATTAACTTTTTAATTTCTTATACTGGATTATACTAAAGAGCGAAAAAATATTCCAATAAAGCGATAATCCTGCAGGAAGGGTGTAAGAAAACCAGCCGATCATCAAAGGAAATATGAACTTCATCTGGGTATTCATGGCCTTTTGGAAATCGGCTCCCGCTGAGGGTTCTTCCTTTTTACCATCTTTTTTTGTTTCAGCCAAAGACGGTGTCATTGCTGGCGTTGTGGCTTTTACCTGCAGAAACTGCAAAAAGGCCGTTATCACAGGGATAAGATAGTAATGCCAAACTCCCGCCTTCTGAGGACTCAGGGCAAGATCAAACATAAAGAAATTTGGATTCAATGACTGAATTGTGAGAAAGGGATGATAGAGTGCACTATTAATCTGGGAAATGATCTGCGACGTGTGGGCATCCTTAAGAAACAAAGAAAGCGTATTATAAAGCGCAAGAAAAATGGGAATCTGGATAATCATAAAAAGGCACCCCGTTGCGGGATTGATACCTGCCTCCTGGTATAAGCGCATCTGCTCAGACTGGAGCTTCTTGGGATCCTTCTTGTGTTTTGAAGAGAGCTTATCCAGATGTGGTTTCAGGTCCTGCATCTTTTTTGTCGTTTCGATCTGTTTCTGAAATAGCGGATGGAGCAGGAGACGTATAAAGACGGTAAGCGAAATGATCGCAAAACCGAATGCCCCCGGCAGATGAATTAATGTTAATCCTTTGTAAAAAAGCAGGAGCACATTAAGAATGGGAAAAACAAAAATCGTATTAAATATGTTGTGGTCGAGCATTCGTTGAGGTTAGACAGCTAATTTTTTTCTGCCTGTGTTTCTTCTTCTCTTGAGGACTTTGCGGCCTCCATGACTTTTCATGCGGGTTAAAAATCCATGCTTTTTATTTCGCTTATCCTTCTTTGGTTGATAGGTACGTTTCATAGAAATAAATGATATTAATAATAATTATAAACTGTCTTTAAGTATTGATTCTCCTGAGTGAAACTCTCTCCATACTGCTTCGGTCACAAACGGCATAAAAGGGTGCAGCATCTTCAGATGATCAAAGTAAACCGCCTCAAGCGCCTTCAGAACCTCAATATTACCATTTCTTAAAGGATCTTTCAACTTTTCTACATAAAAATCCGCATACCTGTGCCATAAAAATTCATACACATTCCCCAGACCCTCTGAAAATCTAAACTTCTCCATCGATTTGGTGTACGAGATCTTGAGTTTTTCATGCTCTTCCCGCAACTCGTCTACAAGCTCTGTTAAACTACCCGTTTCCTTTTTCGCTTCTGTTTCTATCCTGGCCTTATTCATCGACAGAAAACGGCCGAGATTCCATATTTTGTTGGCGAAGTTGCGCATGCCGATGATCCGTTCATCAGATAGCGGGACGTCCCCCCCCTCTTTTATGCCAAATACAAGTGCAGCCCTGAATCCGTCCGTTCCATATTTTTCTATCATCTCGAGCGGACTTATGACATTCCCTTTCGACTTACTCATCTTCTGCCCTTTCCTGTCACGGACCATACCATGAAGGTATATATTTCTGAAAGGCGGTTTCCCCGTCACAAACTTTCCTATCATCATCATCCGGGCTACCCACGCTCTCAGTATGTCATGTCCCGTTTCCATAACGGATGTAGGATAGAAGTACTCAAAAATTTCCTTGCCGTTTGTTTTTAGCGTGGCGAAAGGCCACTGCGCCGAAGAGAACCACGTATCAAACGTGTCTGTGTCCTGGACAAAATCTGTTTTTCCGCACACCTGACATTTTTCAGGCGGGGTGACCGAGACGAACCACTTTTTTTTGGACGAACAAAAATAAGCGGGAATGCGTATTCCCCATACGATCTGGCGAGAAATATTCCAGTCTATAAAGTTATCAAGAATATCGAAGAGAACTTTTTTGTACCGCTTTGGATGGATCGTCACTTCCTTATCCTCTACTAACTTTTTTGCCTGCTCTGCCAGAGGCCTTATTTTGATAAACCACTGTTCAAGCGGCATTGGTTCAATGACCGTGCCGCAACGATAACAGGTTGCTACACGGTGGGAGTAGTCATCTTTTGTCTTGATAAGAAGGCCGTCTTCTTTGAGGTGTTCTACCATGAGCTTCCTCATCTCTCCAACCTTCATATTGTGGTACATTTCCGCACGCTTCCGATACTTGGGATCTACGTCTTTTTTTTCCAGAAACCACGAAAAATCCATGCGGCCTCTCGTGGTGATGATGGGAGTAACCGGTAGATTATATTTTTTGCCAAGCTCAAAATCATGAGGATCATGAGCTGGGGTTACTTTCATAATTCCGGTACCAAACTTCGGATCTACTTCTTCATCTGCTACAACGGTCATCCTGACCGGCCCGAGAAGCCCTTGAATCTCAAGCGTCTTCCCAATCCACTTCTTATATCGTTTGTCGTTGGGATTCGCAGCAAGGGCAGTGTCACGAAACTTCGTTTCCGGCCGTACTGTCGCAATCGTAAACGGTCCGTACTTCATATAATAAAGAGGGTCAATCCTGTCTATGTAATTTATCTCCAGATCCGAAAATGAAGTTCCGCAGCGGGTACAGTAGTTTACAAGTTTATTATCACGGTATACAAAACCGTCGTTAAAGAGTTTTTTGAATGTTTCGTATACGATTTTGACCACATCCGGGTCCATCGTATATTTTTCCTTCGACCAGTCCAAACCAAAACCCAGCCTCCGCAGCTGGCTCTGAATGGTGCCTTTTGATGCAGATACAAAATCCCAGATCATCTGGAAAAGTTCTTCACGTTTGAAATCGAATCGCGACTTTCCCTCTTTGCGAAGCTGCTTCTCAAAGACAAACTGGGTTTCTATGCCGGCATGATCGGTACCCGGAAGCCATAGAGTTTCAAATCCACGAAGTTTATGATATCGGATCATTATATCCTCATAGACAAACATTGCATGTCCCAGATGAAGCGATCCGTTGGCGTTTGGCGGAGGCAAAATTATTGAGAAAGGTTTCTTATCCTTAGAAACCTTTGCTTCAAATATTTTTTCTTTATCCCAAAATGCCAGAAGGTCCTGCTCTACCTGCGAGGGAATAAAATTTTTGTCCATACGATGCCTCATTTATATCAAAAATAGCCTCGAAAAGCAAAGATAAAAAAAGACTTTTGCGTATATAATAGAAAAATGCAGTGGGTAATGGAAACATTCCAATGGTATATTCCGTTGTTTATTCTCGGAATGGCTTTTTTTCCTTTTACATATTTTATCTTCGGTCGCTTCTTTCCAGATCGGGCTTATCCGTTCGCAAAGGCAGTAGCCTTGATCATAATAAGCTATAGTGCACTACTTTTCGGTACTGTGAAAGTTCTTCCTTTTACTCTCCCCTCACTTTTATTTCTGCTTGGCGGGTACGCCATTTTAAATGCAGTATTAATGAGAAGACGGTTCAATAGAAAGGATTTCTCGAAGGGCACCGTTTCCCTGATCATTTTCGAAGAGCTGCTCTTTATTGCATGCCTCTTCGCATGGACTTTCATACGGGGACAGGAGTCTTCTATTCGCGGTCTTGAAAAGTTTATGGACTATGGATTTATAAACTCCATACTCCGCGCGCAGTTTTTTCCTCCTCTGGACATGTGGCTCTCTGCAACTAACGAAGTGCCAAAGGGTTTTGCAATAAATTACTATTATTTTGGACACCTGACAGGCGCGCTCCTCATCAAACTCACAAATATTCGCCCTCCTGTTGGTTACAACCTCATTCTCTCGACCATATTTGCTCTCTGTCTGACCGAGATTTTCTCTCTCTTGCTGGCTATTTTTACTAGTGCATCTCAGGCACTCAGCACCAAAGTTAAACAATTTGGATCATGGATTAAAAATGTTTGTGTGGCTATCGTGGGAAGTTATCTTATTACCCTGGGCGGCAATCTGCACACCATCTACTTGTTTACCAAAGGCTATGATCCTGATAGTCCGGTGCCGTTCTGGAAGATCTTGAGCTTCTACAACCCCTTAAGCTACTGGTATCCGAATGCTACCCGTTTTATTCCCTTTACTATTCATGAATTTCCTTCGTATTCATATGTTGTTGCTGACCTGCACGGACACGTATTTGATATCCCCTTTGTTCTTTTGACCATATCTGTACTGTTCGTTCTTTGTCTTACCGTGATTAAAAAATCAAAAACCACGCACAGCATGTCCTTATTGCCACAACTCCTGCGCATATACCCTTATCTTCCTTATATTGTTCTTCTTGGTTTTTTGACAGGAATCCATTATATGACGAACGCTCTAGATGGTCCCATTTATCTTCTGCTTTCCGTAATGATCCTTTTTAGTATTCTGGCAGATATTAAAAAAACCGCGATCTACAGCGGCCTACTTACCGTAGTATTTGCGATTACTACACTGCCATTTTCCCTGCATTTTAAGCCGTTTGCCTCGGGTATAGGTGTTAACTGCAGTCCAGATTTCTTGAGCTCCCTTGAAAAAATCGGCCCCTTTATTTTCGAAAAAGGTAATTGCCAAACCTCGCCCGTATGGATGCTCTTCGTTCTATGGGGATTTTTTATGACTTCATTTGCTGTCTTTATATTCACCATCCTCCGCTCTTCTTACCTCAAAAAGGTACAGGAGAAGACGTCGAGGATTCATCTTTTTATCCTCATCCTTTTTACCTTTGGTCTGTTTCTCATCATTATTCCTGAATTTTTCTATGTTAAAGATATATATCCTGCCCACTTTAGAGCAAATACCATGTTTAAGCTCGGGTATCAGGCGTTCATCTTGATGGGAATAGCGTCTGTTTATACCTTTTTTCTCCTGCCGGTTCTTCCACGATTTTCAAACAGGGTCGCCAAGGCTATTCTTATTATTTTGATGGCATTTATTGCCGTGTATCCGTTCTACTCGGTACAGTCATACTATGGCAAACTTGATAGACCGGTAGAGCTTGACGGGGCTAAGTGGATTGAGCGTGAATTTCCCCAAGATAAGGAAATTATTGACTACCTCAACACTCATGTCAGTGGTCAACCCGTCATTCTGGAAGCGCAAGGCGATTCATATACAGACTATGAGCGTATCTCCTCGTACACAGGACTCCCTACAGTGGCTGGATGGTGGGTACACGAATGGTTATGGAGAGGATCATCATCTGTCGTAGGGGACCGGATACCCGACATTGAACTGCTCTACAGATCGCCGGATCTTAAGATAACACAGGATCTTGTTGATAAATATCGTATCCAGTACGTCATCGTTTCGGTCAGCGAGAGAAGTTGGCAACCGCATTTTTAGGACAACAAACGGACTCGGGTCCATATATCAAGTAAATCCAAAACCTCTCTAAAGTATTCTTGACAACCCCTCTTTTTTTTGTTACTTTTATTAGTACTGTCTGAATTTTTTCGGACACAAAAGAAGAGCATTACTACACGTCGTCCCCTTTATACGAGCGGTAGTGATGCTCTTCTTTTTATAGATGGTACAGCTTCACTGGTATGCGTATGTTCTTCTTTGCCAACTCTTTAAACTGGTGAGAAACAAAGGCAAACAACTCGCCTCTTTTCTCTGCCGATGCTTGACTTGTTGATCTATCTTTTTTAAAAGGAAGTTTCATTTGGAATTAATATAATCTACCAGCTTTTTTTTGTCAAGACCTATAGAAATATCATTAAATACTATAAGATGACCCGTAGTATAATAAGGATTATTAGATCTTTGTGGAGCTCCGATAAAAAAGAAAGCGTTTTGTGGATAACTTAAAACGACTGTAATCCGGCGCTTCGCTATAATAAATCAACTATGAATATCCGCTTTATGACATACAACGTCCTATACGGCAGGGCCTTGAACGATCTGGAGCGGCTTGTCAAAGTACATAGCCCCGATATTTTGTGCCTCCAGGAAGTCGAGACCAATGATAAAAACCTGGAAAGGTTCGCGAAGATGAACTATAAACTCGCTGACTATTCAAACTCGTTTATTAAATTCGGAAAAATATACGGCGTTGCCACCTTTTACAACTCAAGAACAATGCAGTTTAGCCAATCATCAATAATCGATCTTCCAAGAAGCATCTATGAGATGACTCTTTTTGTCCTCAGGGGAGGAAATAAGCCTCGAACAGTCCTGGATACTGTATTTAGCCCTATCGGATCAATAAAAAAGGTAAGGGTATTCAACACTCACCTTACCCTCATCGCCTTAAACGGCAGCCGTATGAAACAGTTGAGAGAGACGTTAGACGATATTCCGCAGCCTGACGGCTCGGCTTTTATACTTACTGGAGACTTTAATTATATTCCCTATGCACGAAAGAAGCTGGAGACACTCATTCAGGAGTATGACCTGGAAGAGGCAACCAAAAATATTGATTTTACGCTCCAGTACTCAGAAGACGGAAAACTTGAGAAATACAATCTGCTCCAGAAGTGGGGCTCGCGTCTCGTCGCACGGTTATTTACTAATAAATTGAAGGTTGACTATATCTTTTACCGCAACGTGCGCATGCTCAGCGCAAAGCGGATAGATGTGAGATATTCTGACCACTTCCCCATCCTTGCCGTTTTCCAGGTCTGATTAAAGATCAAAAACTAATCTTTTGAACGCGTTTTTGATCTTCCTTAAGTATCTGCCGAATTCATCTTTCAGATCTTTATTTTTGTGGTTCATAATCTCGTTAAAATATGATCCTCCCATCGGATACGAGAAGCTTTTGTCGGTAATATTGTCTGAAACAAGCATATAAATGGTAGCTAAAGAATATTTATAGATTACTGGAAGTCGTCCGTTTTTCTTTAAACGGCGGAATGACCATTTGAGCAAGCGCTTCTTCAGGATACTGATCTTATATCCCTCGTTATAGATCCGAATACTCAGATCATGATCTTCTGAGAATGTTGCGTTCAGGTCAAACTTTCCAGCCTTATTGAATACTTCTTTCTTGATGATGAAATTGTAACCCGGCGACATCTGTCTGTTGATGAGGCTTAAAAGTTCAAGTGTATAGTTGGCAAGCTGTACCAAAAAGATATCGAATTTGCTTCTTACATCGGGTAACTGATACGTAGTGACAAAAGCCGCTGAAGTTTCTTCTATATGGGCTCTTATTTCCGAAAGATAGTTCGTGAATACCTGCACATCAGCGTCCATAAATACAAGATATTCCCCTTTCGCATGTTCGGCTCCAAAATTTCTCTGGAAACATAAATTGCGTTTTTTACTGGTTAAAAAAGAAAAGTTGGGCAGTTTCTTCTTGAACTGCTCGGCAACCTTTTTAGTACTGTCAGTTGATTGGCCGTCGACAATAATGACTTCGAAGCTTCTTTCTTTCTGCTTTGATAAGTCTGTAAGCAACCGGGGAAGAAATTTTTCCTCATTAAGCGTAGGAATTACAACAGAAAAAAATAGCTTATTCATAGTGGGAGCTAAAAAGTAGTATAGCACATCGCAGATTGTCACAATGTTTTCTATTCCCGTAACGACTATCTGTATAATGAGTTGTTATGAACATATCGGTAGTCATACCCTGCTATAACGAAGAAAAATTTTTAGAAGCTTGCCTCAGTGCCATTCAAAAACAAACTGAACAGGTCTCTGAGATTATTGTAGTTGATAATAACTCGACGGACAGATCTGCTGCCATTGCCAAAGCGTATGGCGCAAAAGTTATTAAAGAAGAGAGACAGGGTATAACTCCAACCCGCAATCGGGGTTTCGATGAAGCGAGGGGGGATATCATTGCACGCTGCGACGCCGATACTTTAGTGCCTCCCGACTGGATTGAGCGGATAAGAAAGGATTTTGAGACGTATCATCCCGATGCCCTTACCGGTCTTATTAAATTTTACGATTATTTGCTTCCAACCACATTTTACGGCAGTGTGTATCTTTTCCTCATGAAGTTTATCATGAAGGGACATAATACCCTTCAGGGTCCTAATATGGCAATCAGCAAAACTGCATGGCTTGATGTGCGCGACAGAACATGTCCTGATGATAAAGAAGTCCACGAAGACATCGATCTTTCCATACATCTGGCAATGCTTGGCAAAAAAGTGCTCGTAGATAAGGATCTTGTCGTTGAAATTTCGGGAAGGAGACTTAAAAATAATCCACTTTCATTCTTTGTAGAGTACCCGAAGCGCCTCATAACTACCTCCAGAAAACACACCATCTAGGAAATTCTCTCCATTTGATCCTTGTACATATGTTCCACTTCTTTTATTGTCGTTGCATCGGTTACTTTTTTATCATCCCGGAATCTGACAAGTCTGGGAAACCGGAGCGCATAACCCGCCACATCAACCTCAAGAGCACCACCTGCTTTTGTCGCTTTTAAAACTCTTCCCGCCGTATGTACCGGAGAACGGGTAATTTCGTCTGCTTTTATTTCAACAACAATACGGGGATCCATCCACACATCGACACTCATAAACTTATCGACGTGGTAGTTTTTGGGCATATCCTTTGATTTATATTTCTGCCCTCTCTCTTTGAGCTCTTTCCACTCATCATCGGAAAGACCGGTACCTATCTTGGCAACGGTAAAAAATGCATCTTCTTTATCGGAATACACCCCGACAAGAAAGGCTCCTATACCGAAACCTGCCCTTTTGCCTTTGCCAAAATCGTAACCCATGACTACGCAGTCGATCGTATCTTCAATTTTGGCAGAGTAGCTCCGTTTAAACTTTATCCAGTTCCATCCGCGTGCGCCGGGTTGATATATGCCGCTCAGCTTCTTGGCAATAATCCCTTCAAGGCCGGCTGTTATTGCTTCATCAAACATCAGTTCCAGTTTTTTTTCGTCGTCAGTTCTCTGCTCGGGGGCAATAAGAAGTACATCGGTAAACTTGTCACCTGTTATATCCACAACTTTTTTTAACTCCTTTCTTCTTTCTTCGTAGGGAATGTTAAGTTTGCTTTTTCCATTAAGATAAAGTAGTTCGAATACGAATAATTTAAGCGGTATTTCTTTTGCCTTTGCTTCAATATCATACTTTCTTTTTCGCTGTACCGTTTCCTGAAAGGGAAGAAAATTTTTGGTCAGAGGATCAAATCCTACCGCCTCACCCTCGATAATAACTTCATCGGCCTTCACTTCCTTACGGATTCCCTCTATCACATCGGGATACATATAGGAGACATCTTCAAGATTCCGAGAATAGAGTCTTACCTCCTTGCTCTTCTTGCGATAATGTATTTGCAGACGGAAACCGTCATACTTGGGTTCGATAATACTCACACCTAATTTATCCACGATCTCCTTCGCAGACGACAGCCGCTCGGCTCTCATCATGAGAATAGGGGTAAAAAGTTCCGGTTTGATGGTATGCAATCCAGTAAGACCTTTTTCCTTCAAACACTCTCCGATGAAACCGATATCGGGCCGTACATGGAATGCTTTTTCAATCACGGGCCGATGCGTTTTATCACCCGATATCATCCATGAGTATGCGTCTAAAATAGTCATGTCTGAAAATCCCAACCGCATTGTACCCACCGGGATGCGCACCACGTACTTAGCTGAGAGAGCGGGAAGTTCCTGAACAAGCTGGGAGAGCATCGTGATTTTTTTCTCCTGAGAGCCTATCCCAGCCGCCATTGCAATATGTTTTAACCGCTCATATACAACCTCAACGGAAAGATCCTTCTCATGAAGAGATCGCTGTTCTTCTTTGAAGTGAAATGTTGCTTCACCGAGATCTCCGATCTTTTTAAAGTATGCTTCAAACCTTTTTTTGTCGACGGCCAGTCCCATGCAGATACTTTTTATAACCATCTTTTCAGCCATGCCAAACTCTACTTTTTCAAAAAGCGGAACCACTCTTCCCTGCAGTAGATAGGCAGCTTTACCTATCTCTGTTTTATTCAACTTTTTGAATAAGTCTGCGAGGGTTTCCGTAATAACAAGACGTGAAGATGTGGAAGAAATTTTTTCGAAGTATAAGGCAAGTGTTTTAAATGTCATAAGTTAAACCATTACATAACGCGCACCCTTCGTACTGCCTATTTTTTTTATTATTCCTTTTTGAATCAGGTCCTGCAGATCCCTCAAGACAGTATCTTCAGAAATATCATTCAATATCGAAGCGAATGATTTATTCTGCACATAACCTATATCCTGGATATATTCTATAATCTTCATTTGACGCTCTGTAAGATATATTTGTTGTCCGCCAAACTTTTGCTTTAGCTTTACATCTTTGGAAAGCTTGAGTACTTTTTCTTTTACACGATCATATTCTATTGCCGCACCGGATGTAAAGTACTCGAGCCATGTGGTGAGATCGCCCGCAGATGCTTTCTGAAGATGTTCATAGTAAGTAACCGCATCTTTGTCGTAATGTTCCTCAAGGGAGAAAAACCTACGTATATCATATCCGCCGAGGAATAATAACAGTGTTGCGAGCACACGGCCCACCCTACCGTTTCCGTCAATGAACGGATGAATCCTCACAAGCTCATGATGGGCAATTCCTGCTTTGAGAAACGGATGAATATCGCTCTCCTTATTGAGCCAATATATGTACTCTCTCATGAGAAAGGCGACCTCAAGTGGAGGGGGCGGACGGAATGTAATTTCTCCTGTTTGTGAATTTCTTATTACTACTTGCTTGAGTCTGTATTCACCGGACTGTTCGGGTGGCAGGATTTTATCGACAATCAGTGTGTGAAGTTTTTTAACATGCAGTTCTGTAATCTTATCTATATTTTTTTTTGCTTCCTCATCGATATACTCAATTACTTTTCTGTAGTTTATGACTTCCTGTATATCTCGCGGTCTACCGATTATTTCTTTTCCTAAAAGCACATCCTTTGCTTCATCTTTGCCGAGCATATTTCCCTCTATGTGGGTGCCATGATACGTGGAGCGGACTATTGCATCCTCCTTGAACTGTTTTTCCCAAAGAGGTAGTAAGGGAGAATGCTTAATGACTTCTTCTGCTGCTTCTATTTTTGCTATATTACTTAAAATTTTATTCGAGATTGTGTACGAAGGTGAGAACATAGGACTCTATTATACAAAAATTACCTACCGAATCTCCTGACTCGTTTTGAGTATTCTAAGACGCACTTTTCAAGTTCACCAGCAGTAAAGTCTGGAAAATGTTTCTTTACAAAAACAAGCTCGGCATACACTCCTTGCCAAGGCAGGATGCCTGATAATCTCGTTTCTCCGCTTGTTCTAATGATAAGATCAGGATCCGGGTACGGTAGATCACGGGTGTCTAGATATTTATCAAGGTTCTGAACTTCACCATTCGTACTTTTCATTTTTTGGACTGCTCTTATTATTTCATCACGACCGCCGTAGTCAATCGCGAGGGCAAGATAATACTTATTGAAGTCTTTTGTACTTTCCTCTAAATCTTTTAATCCTTCTAAAACATCTTTCGGAAGCCTATCCTTTCTTCCCAAATGAACCACTCGTATCCTTTCTTCCATTGCGTCTTGTTTGAATTTACGAGTCAGCTGTAAAAATGCTTTCATAAGGAACTGTATTTCGCGGGAAGGACGTTTCCAGTTCTCAGTTGAAAATCCCCAAAACGTAAATACCCTAATTCCCATCTCTCTGCTTTTTTTTCCTATCTCAAGGGCGCGCTCATAACCTCTCTTATGACCCTCCCACGGGGGTAATTTTTTTGCTTTTGCCCATCTTCTGTTCCCATCGGGGATGATAGCTATATGACGGGGAATGGATCGACTCATATGAGCAATTGTACCTCATTGACAGAAAAATGGAGGTGTACTACACTTGGACTATCTATGGTATATGCCCTTGAGATAAATCAAAGCAACTTCGTTCCAGCTAAATTTGTTTCTATTGCAAGTTTTATGAATATTATCCTTCCTCTTGTGATGCTCATCATGGCTGTACTGACGCTTTTTTACATGTTATATGGCACTTTGCTATGGATTACTGGCGGTGATAATCCCGAGCAGATCAAAAAGGCACAGATGACGATAACATTTGCCGTTATAGGACTCGTTATTATTGTTTTTAGCTTTTTTGCAGTAAAAGTGATTGCGTATATATTAAACATTCAATCAGTCCCACTATGAAGCTCTCTCAAGTTTCGGTAGACGATCTTGTCGGTACCATCGCACCGCCTATAGATTCGCCCCTCTTTAACAGTTCTCCCGAACAAAGTTTGGGAATTATCATTGCCCGCGGCATCTCGTTGTTCCTGATTGTTGCCGGACTTCTCATGCTCGCCTATATGCTTTGGGGTGCTTTCGACTGGATCATATCAAGCGGAGAAAAAGAGCGCATTGCAAAGGCGCAAAATAAAATTACCCATGCCGTATTAGGTTTCATTATCATCTTCGTAGTATTAGCTGCCTTTGGAGTGATTACGGGGAATGTCCTTAATATAATGACTGTTGGACCAGATGGGTGGGAATTTAGGCTCCCTACCTTTTAAGCGGCGTCATTCTATCTTTGTACCAAGAACGACATCCCCCATCAATGCCCTCTTCAATACGTTTTTTTCTGACATACCGTTAATGATAAAACTCCTGATTCCGTACCGGGTAAGAGCGAGCGACTCCTTCACCTTGTGCATCATTCCTCCCGTGACATCATAGCCTTTGACTGAAGTAAATACTTTTTTTAAGGAGCTGAAGTCTTTTGTCGTTATTCTTGGAATAACTTTTCCTGAAAGATCGAGTACGCCTTTTGTCACTCCGTTATGAATAATGGATCTTACGCGAATGTTTCTTCTCAAAAGCTTTTTCGCAATATTTGATAAAAGGACCTCTGTTGAAATGATCGCCGAACCTTGGGTTTCATCATAGATGATGTCACCGTACAAGACCGGTACTATTCTTTTTTCCAATAAACCAACCAGCGGGTCCAAGAACATCCTGTGTACCTTTCCGCCTCGCGCAGTGCAAAATGACGAAGGGGAAAGTGATACTGCTTCTACGCCCGACTGAAGAAGTGCTGATACTATTATTCTGTTTAACCTGGCAGCTCCATCCTGAACCATACAAAATCCCATTTTTTGGGAGGAAATGGTTATTCCCCGAGACATGTTATACAAAGTTGCTGGATAATGGGCATAAGAACCAGCACCGTTACCAACTATAAGCAGGAGATCTTTTTTTTGTGATAAGGCTTCCTTAATCTGTCTTACTAGATCTTTGATGATATGTGGTCTTGCAGTATATGGTTTTGATTTATCGGTTATGAGACTTCCTCCAAGCTTTAGTAAAGTTACTGATTGCATATGCAAATACCTGATTTAAGTATCTTCTATTATACTATCCTGCCGTATTTTCGGCTTAAATGATCTACTGCCGGAGGATTTAGAGAGTGATTTTATATATCTTTGCCCCATCTACAACATATGCTGCATCCTCATACACCGTTACATCAGTTCCCTTTTTAAGGATAGACGACTGGATTTCACCTATATATTCCCCATCCTTTGCCAGCGTATAGAGTGATCCATTTGCCTTATTCCATACATATATGTTTGCTAAGTCACCATCGGCTATAACTTTATCCAAATCTAGTGAACTATCCGGGAAATCGGTACTTAACCCGTCATTGAGACCGCTCGTAAACTTCTCTACGTGGTCTTCAAAACTTACATATATGGATGAATCTATTGCTATGGAGCGTGCACCTGCCAATGAGACCGACGTTCCTGGCGCCATGTAATCCTGTTTCTCGGAATATCCCTCTGCTATAGGTACATATTTGTATATGCTGTTACGCGTCTCGTCAAGAAGATAGATATTGCTGTTGTAGATTGCCATTCCCGCGATTGTTCCCCATTCGGGATCATTGGGGACAAGATTCTTAATAGTGTTATCCTGTATTTCTACCACTCCCTTTCCCGGCACAAATACGATCTGTCTTCCCTCGTACTCCGTAACAAATGAAGCTTTTTTTAGTTCTGCATTTGCCAGCTTACTCAAAGATTTCTGCGGCAATGATAGGGCATACAACGCGCCATTGCTCTTGTCCAAAATGGTAAGAAGATCACCATTTCGGTAAAATACATCGCCTTTGGCATTTTTTTGGTCGACTGCCAAATCGTAAAATTCTTCAAATTCCCGCTCTTCCTTTTTTATAATGCTGTTTTCTCTTTCCGTGATAAGTGTTTGTATCTCCTCGATGTCTTTTGTATATTTTGGGTCGGATCCAACCAATTGACGAAGCGCATCTAATTCATTTTTTGACTCACTTATAAGCGCCAAGGCACTTGACATATTGAGGAATGCAACCTCTTCGGCCTGTGTCAATTTGGCAGTCACTGTCTCTCGCGTGGTATTGATACTGGTCCGCACCGTTTCCTGCTTTCGCCGGTTTGATGCCAGCACCACACTCCAAATAAAAACAACAGAAATGAGGATAACAATAATAAATGTCAGTTTTTTCTTCCTCTCGGCACCAACCGTACGCTCCCGTAACGTCCGATAAGGAATCGCTATATGCTCTTTTAGTCCAGTTAACCATGCGGGTGGTTCCCTGTGAGGAGGAGCAACCTCAATGTTCTGGGATTGTACCGGTTGCACGAGCATATTTCCCATATCCGCTGAGATTTGTAAGAATACCGCCACTATCCCCTCTTCATTCTTTATACCTTCATGATGCTGCATTCTTTCGGTCATCTCATGGACATCTATGCGGTCCGCCCGCTGCATCATATCTTTCTCATCGGCTTTGTTAAAAAAATGGGAGGTGGAGAATGTTATGAGATCGCCCTGTTGTAAATAGCCCGAGGCGTTCGCGTCGCCATCGATGAGACGGGCATGATCTTTTCCTCGTATGAGATGAACTTCTCCTTTTCCGACTGTCTTCAAATAAAGTACTGATTCCTTTACATAACCCACGGCAAGAGAAGCACTGAGTGGCAAATTTAACAGCGTTATTGCGCGCTGGACTGCCTCATCGAATGTTGCTAAGTCATGAATATGCGCCTCTTTAAGTGAATTGCGAAGATTGCTGATACACTGATCTCCTATATCCCAGGACACACCTTCCGTTTCGATGACTGCATATATATTTTCTTCTGCGATATGGCCACTATACCCGTGTTCCTTTTTATTTCCCAGAAAATAAGAAAAGGATTGATGCATAAAGTTTTAGATTAAAAAAACTGCCAAAATAAAGAGAGCCACCGCAACAATCAATTGAATGAGTCCGATAAACTGAAAAATTGGTGAAGCCTGTGTAGTAATCGTCTTATTCATGATAATAATCTGTCTATAAAGCACAATCGCATAAAGAAGGTATAAGAGGCTGAAGACCAACGCAAACAGCTTAAAAAAAATAGACAGTATTCCTTGATCGCTTAGACTGATTCCTAGGTTGTTTAGTAGTATTTCCATATCAGACGTGCAATAGATCATCAATAATTCTTACGGTGTCTGCTGGATTGGGTATATTCATAAACTCTATGTTCTGCTCAGTTCCCGCAGTCTGAATGAAAACATCTCCAAAATTAAAAAATGTTTCCAAAAATCCGCCTCCTTTGGAGGTGATATCCTCCACGCGCGACAGACGTGCTTCTGTAATCTCTTTGTAAATAATATCGCTGAAATCAATGTCAACAATTCTTTTATTTGTAATAATACCAACATTAAAATACCAGACCAAAACGTTGTAAAAAAAATACGACGCTATGAAGACGATCGAAAGGATATTGGTAAAAACTATCTGGTTCAGCGACAACACAAGGGGCAAAAAGGCATTCAGTATGATAAGAATCAGAAAAAGAACAATACTGTTAAAAATCCAGGGCAGCTGTGTGATGGGATGAGCTCGAAGGACAAGAATCACTTCTTCATCAGGAGCCTGTGTTTCAAATCTTATGTTGGGATGGAGGCAGTAGGAGTGGAGATATTGATGTGATTGCGCTGTTGATGGACTCATGTATACAATTATATACTACCCTATAAAAACAGTTGTCATTACAGCCTCTTTGATTTATAATTGGATCTGCCCTGGTTATTCGAGCGGCCTGGTACCACCCTTACCCATCCCGAACAAGGAAGTGAAACGGGTCAGCGTCGATGATACTCCAAGTTTAACTTGGGGGAAAGTAGATCGTAGCCAGGGCTTTTTTATTGACTCATCTTTTGTTCCTTAAAAAGCACTCCTTTAGGAAGAGAAAAAACGACTCCCGCCATTTCTTTTTTTTCGCATGAGCGCATAAGTTCTTGCATGTTTAGGCCAGCAGAAATAGACGATTGAGCACCTCCTCCTGTGAATCCCTTGAGCATTAAAGAGTCTACGATCTGACCTGCTAAGGGGAAGGAAGAAAAAAGATTCAGATACATACCGACACCGCAAATTTTTATTCCTGTTTCTTTTCCAACAATCCACTGATAGAAACAATCGTCAATAAGTCTCACCTCCA
>CAYPZT010000005.1:13578-47457 GCA_964415435.1 uncultured Gammaproteobacteria bacterium | reverse complement strand
TCAACCTCATCAAACCCGTCACAGTCACGTCTCATCCAGTTCTATTCCAATGTGAGTAACGGCGCAGGTACTGGTACGGGGATTGGTGCGGTGCGTATGGCTGGCACTACAGGTGTGCAATATATGACCAATTCAGCCGATTTTGCCGAATACTTTACCAAAGGAGAAAATAATATTGCAGCCGGAGATGTGGTTACTCTTAATGCAGAAGGAAAAGTTGTTAAGGCGAAAGCTGGTGATATTCCATTAGGTGTTATTTCGGACAATGCAGGTTTTGTTGGAAACAGCAGTGCAAATGAAGAGAATGAAGGAAAAGTGATTGTTGGCCTTTTGGGACAAGTTAATACAAAAATCGACCCCAGTTCTGACTCTATACGTCCGGGTGATAGCCTTGCCTTATCTTCTAGACCGGGTCATATAAGAAAAGCAAACGGAAGCTCTTATGTAATCGGACAGGCAATCGCTCCATGGGATAAGTCGATGAACAAGGCTGAGATTATGGCCTACGTCCATGTCACATGGCAGAGCTCTGGACTTAATATCGTCCAATCGGATATTACCGGTAAAACAGCCTTAAGTAACCTCCTCCTTCAAAAGCAGACTCTTTCCGATTCCGAACTTTCCCAAACTCTCAAAATTGGAAGATTGGCAGCAGGCCTTGAAGTAGTGGCTCCAAAGGTTGTGGCTCAGGAAGTATCTCTCGACACAATTACACCGGCAACCGGCAAAGACGTTTCTCTAAATCTCACATCGGACGGCAAATTTATCATCAAAGACTCACGGGGACAGCCTGCCGTTTCGTTTGATAGTTATGGTAACGCCTACTTTAAGGGACTTTTGGTCGCGGACAAAATAAAGGCAAATCAAATAGAAGGTATTGAAGTAATGAGCAACAATATTTCACGTCTAGACGAACGCATTGCAACACTCGCGGCAACTTTGGGTGCCGCCACCCCAAGCGCCGTTCTTACGGAGAGTCTCTATATGACTCCCTCTGTCGCAACGGGTGAGGCGGTTCTGGCCGGACTTACTGTCGAAGGCACTGCAACTGTTTCCGGAAGACTTCATATAGCTTCCTCAGCTCTTATAGAAGGCGTATTGAACGTTATTGACTCTATAACGAGTACAAATCTTATTGTAGGTCGCTGGGCCGATTTTCTGGGAACAGCAATATTCAGGGGAGATGTCGTGTTTGAGGGAACTCCCACATTCAATAAGGACACGGCCGGGTACGCGGTCGTAAAAAAGGATACCGATAGGATAGAGATCCTTTTTGAAAAAGAGTACGAAAAAGTTCCGGTCGTAAATGTTTCCATCGCTCTCAGTTCGCCCGATGGCAAGAACAGCGATGAGGTCAACGCTTATGAGGAGGATATTCTGAAGGAAAACTATGCGATGATCGTAACAAGAAAGAGCACCAAAGGATTCACAGTTCGATTTAATAAAAATGTAAAAGAAGATCTTACCATTTCCTGGGTAGCTCTCTTAAGTAACCCTGAAGGTATTCCGGCAATGACAAACAATACTGAGGAGTCTACCATTTCCGCACAAGTACACAACTGACCATGAGATACAACCTTTTTTCTAAAAGAAATAACCTTGTAAAAGTATGCGCATGGTGCGACAAGGAGAATAAGAATGAAAAAAATGCAAATACTGTCTGCACCCACGGTATATGTAACTACCACAAGAGAAAAATGATAGACGATTACCACAGTCTGCATCCGATCTCATGACAATCTCCATTTCTTGACAATGTCCGTCCCAAAAACTATGATGGTAGTATGTCGAGAAAGATTAAAAAAAAGATTGCACCTGAAGTAATGCCGGTTCAGGCTAAAATAAGCCAGTCAACAAGACCAAATTACATTTTTTTCATGGTGGCTATCCTTCTCGGCTTGCTTGTGATAGGCGCTGTAGTTGCCGTGAATCATTTTCGCATCACTTCTCCCAAATCAAGCGGCGCAGATACGGACGAACTCATAAATAAAGTGTCTTTATTAATTGATCTTCCTAATGAATCACCCACAATCGCTACTGTTTCTGATAAAAACGAGCTGAAGGACCAGCCCTTTTTTGCCAAGGCTGAAAATGGAGATAAAGTTTTGATTTATGCCCAGGCGCGCAAGGCATATCTGTACCGCCCCTCAAGTAATAAAATGATTGAAGTTGCCCCCATTAATATAGCGCAGCCATTTCAAAGTCCCAGTGCGTCCTCCGCCGCTCAGATAAGTAAAACTCCAGTACGGGTTGCGATCTACAATGGCAGCGATATCGACGGATATGCAACTCAGTTCGAGTCCCAGTTAGCTGAAATATTGCCTCAAGTGGAGGTAACTAAGAAGGACAACGCAAAATCGAGATACAGACAAAGCATAGTGGTAGATATATCGGGTAATAATAAAGAAGTTGTAAGCGAAGTTATAGGAAAACTGAAGGGCGTGTCTAGCCCATTACCTTCTGACGAGATAAAACCCGATGCAGACGTGCTTATAATACTTGGCTCCGAATAACTACTTTTTTTTGCCGAGGTTATATTTCTTATCTATTTCCCTATAGGTTATTTGAGAAACCTGAGCTATAAAATTCTCCAACTGCTTCATGTCGTTTCCACGCGTCATTACGCAAAGCAAATAGGGATGTTGAGGGTAATAGACAATCCCGCAGTCATGGAGCTGTATTAGGCCCTCTCCTGTATCTCTTTCACCGAATTTATGCGCAACAGAAATATCTTCAGGGACACCTTTGCGCAATCCTTCTTTGAAATCAACACCTGTGAGCATTCGTAGTGCCTTTTTTGAGTATTCACGGTTCAGGTAAGAACTGTTATATAAAATACGGAAAAAGGACGCATATTTTTTCACAGTGATAAAATTTTCGGGGACATCTTCATAGGGAAGGGGGATTTCAAGCTCACGGAATATAGATTCGACCGTTGATCTGTCCAGATTGCGAAGGAGGATCGCCCAAGCACCGTTATCGGAGTAAACAATCATCCTACGCACCAGATCTTCTATCGTATACTCCTGTCCTTCCTGTACCGATTCAGCGGGTACGATATTTTGCTTGATAAGAGTAATGTTTTTTTTATCATCGTCCGTAAGGGTCACTTTTTTATCCAAAATATCAGGCTGAGATTCAGCAGATTTGTAAAAAGCCATCATAATAGGAAGCTTGAGAAGACTGGCTGGGGCAAATAATTCGTTTTCATTTATGCCGATCCAAGGGCCGTTATTTAGATCGCGCAGGTAAACGGAAACGTTTTCTGCTCGGTTTGAAACTATCTCCTGATTGATTGTTTTTTGTAATTCTGCCTCCACGTTCTCTAGTTCGACACTCTGAAATGCTCCGGCGTAAGTATCGCACTGGAGAAGCGGGTTTATAAGAGAGTCTCCTGAATTTTCACGCTGTTCGATGAAAGTTGCAAGTGTGTGTGAAGAGGCACTCTTTAATGTCTCTGTAACGAGAAATCCAAAGAGAGCACCACATATAAAAGTGGTCAACACCAAAAAAAAAACTTTCCTTCGGGAAAGAACCATGTCTACTTTGTAATATACACAATGTAAGTATTTGGTAAGAGATTTCTTCATATTACATACAGAATATGCATTTTCTTAATAAAACAGTATTTTTTTGGTATAGTAGATGATGTTAATTATTTTATTTTCAACATATGGAACAAACATTAGTGATACTGAAGCCAGACGCGGTAATGAGAGGTCTGGTTGGAGAGATCGTTACCCGTTTTGAGAAGGTCGGACTCAAAATAGTCGGTGCCAAGGTTGTACTGGCAGACAAAAAGCTTGCCCAGAAACACTACCCCGTTGAGCGAGAGGCGTTTATTCGCGGCATGGGGCTTAAGACTCTTGAGAACTACGAAAAACTCGGGATCGATCCGAAGAAGGAACTGGGAACCTCAGATGCGCTCGAGATTGGCAAAATCATACGTGACTGGCTTGATGATCTTATCACGGGTGGACCGGTGTTTGCGATGGTTCTTGAGGGACCTCACGCGGTTGAGCTTGTAAGAAAAATGTGCGGACACACGCTTCCGCTCCTTGCCGCCCCCGGCACAATTCGAGGCGATCTTTCATTCGATTCATCGTATCTTGCCAACACGGGAAAACGTGCAATCAAAAATCTGATTCATGCCTCGGGGACAATTGAGGAGGCGCAGTACGAAATTCCACTCTGGTTTAATGCGAAAGAGATTCACTCATACAAAAGAGTAGAAGAAAGCGTGATGAAGTGATCTCTATCACTGCCTTTTGAACACGATGATCCTAACATTATGCAATGCTAGAATCTCAGCAACCTCTCAGCCAGCCCATTGATCGATTAGGCTATTATCATGAGGTAGGTAACGTTGAAAGATTGCATATTGCACTGCGTGCCGTGCCTACAGGAGATCACTTTGATCCTGAACGCATAGCATATCCTGCGATACGAGGAAAAAGAATAGAAAAAGCTGTGTACAACCGGACAACACTGCCTTCAATTGCGGTTGACCAGCCTGTTGGCGTAGGACCCGTTACTCTTATGGATCGTATTGACAAACATGTCGGTTTCTTCACATTCGGAGGCTCACTTAATGTGGTGAAACGAAATGATGAGACTGTCTGTACGATCACATCCGAGGCACCAATCTTTCCCACAAGCTTAAACTTCAAGGATACGGGCGGAGAATTTGTAACGGAAACAATGGCCTTATTAGGCCGTCTTCGAGCGGAACACGGCATGCGGAATGATGAGGCGAAATGGGAAGAGAAGCTTTCTCAACTTTCTCCACAAGAGATCTATAAGGGTGCAATTATCTCCATTTACAACAAATACAAAAAAACTCCCGCCTTTCAAACAATGTACCCAGAATTCTATCGTGACCTGCAGAACGTGCTATTTCCACAGACAAGGGATAGTTCTTCTCTTGAAAAGCTTCTCAGCCTTTCATAATGTATTGGTGATACAATATAGCTTATTCAGAGCCCTCATAGCTCAACGGATAGAGCAGACCCGTCCTAAGGGTAAGATGGGAGTTCAATTCTCTCTGAGGGCACCCATATGACTCATACTCCACTGGATCGGGCAAGGATAAGAAAAAAGCACGACCGCAGAGAATATATTTTTACCCTTCTATTAAGAACGGTTGGTAACTTTTTGATTCTCACATCTCTTTTCTTCATAGCAAAAACATTTTATCAGCCTGTACGTGAGGAGATCCGTTATGGTTTGGATAAATTTAACAGTAAACAGTACGTGGTGGTGGAGAAAAAAGACGAAGCTCGTGTAAGGGGACTACTTGCCCAGACGCTCAAAAACTCAAACTTTCAGATATTGACACCAAAAGATGCGGAGTTCAGTGTGGTTATTCCGAAAATTGCCGCAAATGCAAACGTGATACCCAATGTGGATGTTACCAATGAGGATGAGTATCTTAAAGTATTGAAAAATGGCGTTGCACATGCCGCAGGAACAGCGTTCCCTGGTGAGGGAGGGCATATATACCTCTTCGCACACTCGACTGACTATATCTGGAATGTCGGAAGCTATAACGCGGTTTTTTATCTTCTCTATAAACTCGAACCCGGCGATGAGGTGAGTATATTCTATAAGGGGCAGCGGTACCTATACCGTGTTACCGGTAAGGAAGTTGTCGACCCATCACAGGTGGAGTATTTGACGCGAAAGACTGACAAGGAATTCCTGACACTACAGACATGTTGGCCGCCGGGAACAACACTCAAGCGTATGCTTATATTCGCCGAGAGAGTAGCGAACTAAGATCTATTTTATTCCTATCGCGTAAAGATCAGAGAGCACATCATCTTCCGAGTTGAAGTTAGTCATAATGATGATCCTCCCGTCGGGGGCGATCTTAAAGAATGAGGGCGTAAACGGACCTGCATATACTGTCTGCTTATTTGTACCATCGAAATCAATAATGGATATTTTTTCTCTACGGCTTTTGGCTGGAGTCGGTGAAGTGCCACGTTCAGGAGTTATAACGGTAGGAGGAATTTCTTTAAATGCAATATGTTTCGAGTCAGGGTACCAGCCAACCGAAGTATAAACTTCTCCGCTTGCTATGAGATTTTCGGCATCTAGAATAGGGATGAGGTAATTTCTGTCTTCCTTACGGTCATAGACATAAAGCTCAGCTGGATTGAGTGCTCGTACCTCTGGAGTCTGATTGGTGCTGATAAGGCGTGGAGTGATAATGATAGGCAGTTCAACAGGTTTGTTTACATGATAAAGGATTTTGGTTTCATCGGGAGAAAAATCGACAATATCGAATGAGTCGCTTGCGATCTTCACGAAGTCTTTATCAAAGGTCTCAAGTATTTTCATACGATCGTCATTTTTCTCAAGAGTCCACGCTTCAATGAGGGTGTCTTTTGAAAGGGTAATATCGAACTGGTTTAGATTTTCCTCCTCAAGCGATATAAGGTAGGAAATAGTTGGCGCTTCCGGATTGTCCAGATAACCAAGTTCTAGAATAGCCTGTTTATAGTCGGGGGAGAAATACATTTGTGCAGTGGAAAAATCCAGCCCGACCGGTAAGTTCTTTTTGAGCATGATAAGTTTGAGAGGTGACAGGAGTGAGAGAGGACCTTTGCTCGACTCGAAAAGATAGATACCATCCTTTGTTTCATCGCCAGCTTCCGAAAATAAAACTACTTTCTCAGACTGTTCTACAGGTATGGCTTTTGTTATCCCTAAGTTGGTGAGCGGGGAAAGGGCAGGGTTTATCGGATAGAGAAGTACGTCAAGTGTAAGAACAAGTTCTCCTTTTACGGTCAGGTCCTTGCTCCATGAAGTAAACCCCTCTTTGCGCACGTCAATGTGGTACTCTCCAGGAGGGAGCGTAACGGTCAAGTCGGTGACACCCTTTAACACGCCGTTAACATATACCTTAGCGGTACGAGGGAATGCACTTACCGCAATAATGCCGGTCGGGGTAACCAGATTACTTTTTGTGTCATATCGATAGCCGCGTGCGTAGGCGATAATGCCTACCAGAAGGGCAATAAAAACGGTTATCAGGATCAGGCGTAGGGCAAATTTAGTAAGAGGAGGATTCATAGATGATCTATTTTAACTCTGTCAGAATATGTACTTTCTATATATAACCATTCCTACTTTTCTTTGAGCAAACATAGTATACTATACGTGAGTTCAATTTGAAATTTAAAATTCGAAGTTCGAAAGCCATTTCAAATTACAAATTTCAAACTTCAAATTAGATCTCAATGTTTTTTCGCAGAAAAGTTGGCATCGATCTTGGCACCGCAAACACCCTCGTTTACCTCGCAGGAGAGGGCATAGTTCTTAATGAGCCTACCGTCGTGGCTTATTCCTTGGAGGATAAGCGTATCTTGGCGGTTGGGAAGGACGCTAAAGATATGTTGGGAAGGACGCCAGGCACGATTGTAGCAGCACGTCCTATGAAGGAAGGGGTGATTGCAGACTATACCACTACTTGGTCAATGATCACTTATTTTCTGCGTAAGGCGCTTAAAGGCAGGGTGTTCTGGCCTGAGGTAATGATTTCCATCCCCGGTGGTGCCAGTCAGGTGGAAAAACGAGCGGTCGTTGCTGCATGCAAACAAGCGGGGGCATCCGATGTTTATCTTATCGAAGAGCCGTTGGCCGCTGCAATAGGTGCGAAAATTCCTATTTCGCAGGCCTCGGGGCATATGCTTGTGAACCTAGGTGGGGGCACCGCCGAAGTTGCTCTCATTTCTTTGGGGCAGCTTGTGGTATACAAGACGGTTAGGACTGCTGGGACAAAGTTTGACGAAGCTATCATGCAGCATCTGCGAAAAAAACACAACATCATTGTAGGTGACCGAACTGCTGAAGAGATCAAGATGAGGATAGGGAATGCTTTCATTGAGGAAAATAAGGAAGAACGCACTATAGAAATAAAGGGGCGTGACTTCCAGACAGGTCTACCCAAACTATTCATAATAGGCGAAAAAAGTGTCAACGAAGCGCTCCAAAAGCCTTTAAAATCTGTTCTTGAAGGTATAAAGGAGGTACTGTCCAAAGCACCGCCAGAACTTGCCGCTGACATTGTCGACAAGGGGATCGTGCTTTCGGGCGGAACTTCGATGCTTAAAAATATTGACAAGTACATCACCTTCTATACAGGTGTCGCGTCATTTCCTGTGGAAGATCCATTGTTTTGTGTTATCCGGGGTGTAGGTATGGCGATTGAAAATCTCGACAGCTTTAAGCAAGCGATTCGGTAAAAAAATATGAGAATGGAGCCCTGCCATAGTCTAAATACCATAAAAAGGCAGCTTTTAAACCTATAATAAAAAAAGGTTTTTCCGAGGTAAAGAAAAAAAATAGAGTGGACAGGGAAAGACAAAAAACGGGGGAGTACCATAGTATATGAACTTGTTACATGTAAGATTAAGTCAGTATTTTCATCAATTTACTTTTATAAAGATCCAAAAATAGATCAAATAAAATGAACAAAACATCTATTTTTTTTCAAAATAAACTGATACTAGTTAAATATAGTATATTATTATAATATGAACAAGACAGAACTTTTTGGGTACTCCTTCAGGATGCCGAGGAAAAGAGAAATCCTAGAGCAAATTATAAAGTACATTGGAAGTAGAGAGCCTTACTACCACATCGTTTCTCTTAACCCTGAAAATGCTGTCCTAGCAAACCAAAATCGTGAGTTTAAGGAGGTTGTTGTGACAGCCCGAGCAGTTATAGCTGATGGTGTAGGGATTGTCTTAGCAGTCCAAATGATAAAAGGTATCAAACCAGATCATATAACAGGAGTCGACTTTATGGACGAACTTGTTAATTTAGCCGATAATATGAGCTGTACAGTGCTTTTTATCGGAGGAAAGGGAAATTTGGCAAAAGAGGTTGCCGAGTGCTATTCACAAAATTACGCACGAGCTACCTTCATTGGAATCGAAGGTTTTGAAAATATCAAAAATCCATCAAAAAACGAGGAGAAATTATTATTTGATATAGTGGCTGCCCGGAGGCCCCGTTTTATTTTTGCCGCATTCGGTTCTCCAGAGCAGGAACTTTGGTTTTTCAGAAATAGGCACAAATTTGAGGGAATAGTGTGTATGGGTGTAGGTGGAGCGTTCGATTTCAAGACAGGTCTTGTACCGCGCGCGCCCCGCCTTATCAGGTTTATCGGGTTTGAGTGGTTGTACCGGCTTATTCTACAGCCATGGAGGCTTAAGCGGCAGAGTCGTCTTCTTACCTTCGTAGGCATGGTTCTGTCTAGCCTCAGGCAGGCTCGAACAGGTAGTTCTGTTGAACGCACGACAGCTTCATGAGAGAATAGGTTGCCTGATTATGGATAAAGACATATATAAAACCCTGAGATACTTCCATTTTTTTGAGTACGCTCCTACTTTTGACGAGCTTTACCTATATACAGAGAGAAAAATGACGCAGGAAAGACTACGAAAAAAGCTATCTGAGCTGATAAAACAAAAAACTATAAAAATAAATCGTCTAAACAATCTAAATAGATATACTCTAGGGGGGTATAGTAGGGAATATATACATATAAGAAAAAGGCAGTTTTATTCAAAACAAAAGATAAAAAAAATAAAAACCTACCTTCGGATACTCTCTTTTTTTCCTCAGATAGAGTTTGTGGGAATTTCGGGATCAGTTGCTATGCTTGATGCGGATAAGACAGATGACATCGACCTTATGGTCATTAGTACTCCCCATCGGATGTGGACAGCCCGGTTTGTTGCTCTTTTGACGGCTAAGATACTGGGCATTGCACGAGGAAGAACAGAGAAAAGAGGTCAGTACGACAGCAAAATATGTCTTAATCTTTTTTTTGACGGAAGCAACGTGCGCTTACCAGTAAAAAAACGCACCCTATATGGGGCACATGAAGTTTTGCAGATGAAACCAGTCATAGACAAATCAAACGCGTACAGTCGCTTCCTGCGTGCAAATTTATGGGTGCTTAAGATCTTTCCGAATGCAAAAGGTAATCGAGAATTTCAGATCACAAATTCAGAGCAAGCAAAACAACTTTCTAAACGTACTGTCAATGCTAAATCCACAAGGTCCAATTTTTTGAGTGACTGTGCGGAAAGTGTACTGAAGAAAGTACAACTTTCTGTAATTCATAGACACCAAACCACGGAAAGAATCACTGATACTCAACTTTGGTTTCATCCAGACGACATAGAAAAAAGACTTGATATTTTGAAAAAAATGTAATGTATCATGAGAGTATGAAAAACTCAACAATTGTATTAACGGTAGGTATCGTAATTCTTGTTATTTTGGGTAGTGCGATAGGATACTTTTCATATATGAGGGGTCTCTCTCAGCAGGCTGAAACAACAGCAGCACCAACCATTGCAGAAGAACAGAACGCTTCAATGACCAAAAATGGTACTTCGTTGGCTAATCCAGCTTCAGTAAACTGTGAGGAAAAGGGCGGTACGCTTACCATCAAGAAGCGGCCAGGTGGGGGAGAGTATGGTGTGTGTGACTTTGAGGATGATATGCAGTGTGAGGAATGGGCTCTTATGAGGGGGGAATGTCCGGTCGGTGGCATAAATACAATCGGATACGATACTGAAGCCGAGGTTTACTGCGCAATAACTGGTGGTAAAACGCTGGCTGTTAAGGACGCTACGTGCACATTGCCGGACGGCACTGTTTGTAATGCTGGTGAATATTTTAGAGGTACATGCCAATAAAGGTTTTTGACTGTCAGACTAGGATTATCGAGCTTGTTTTGGTATAATCGATACATATGAATAACGTAGCGGATGATTTTTTGCACGCATTCAGATGGCACCGTAATCTTTCCAAACAATTGCTAGTCGATATTCCTTTTGAATACTTCGGAGAGCAATTGTCTCCTCGTTCTCTTACTTTGTCAACGCAGTTTATCGATCTAGGTGATATGCAGCTTAAGGCGATAGATCTACTTTTGGGCAAAAATAAAAAATCTATTACATTGGTGCGACCTGTAGATAATAAAGCTACAAAAGAGGAGATCCTTGCGTATATTGAGACATGTAACACCTATTTTGAAGAAGAAGTAAGGAAGGTTCCTGAAGATGCACGAATGGATTGGTTCGGTAGAATGAATTTTGATCTGAAAGAGAGCCTAGCCTTTTTCTTGGCACACGAGGCAATGCACCACGGAGAAATACTCTCATTTATTTTTGCTAAAAATATCCCAATGCCTCCCTCCTTTAAGAAGACATGGGGTTTCGAAAGAAATTTATCGTAGCTACCTTCATGAAAATAGCTTTTTTTAACTGTCACAGTCGTTCTGTTCCTCCTAAAAAAAGCGGAGGAATAGAAAAGATGATGAATTATCTTATAGATGGTCTTATAGATAGAAACCATACGATTACTCTTTATGCGACGGGTGATAGTGTCAAGCGCTCCGGTATGAACCTGGTTTCCGTATTTCCGACAGAGCTTGAAAATAGCAACTACAGTGTGTCCGATAAAGAAAAACTCAATCATAAGCTGACGCAAAAGCTTGGTCGACAACTGATCGCAGATCAGGAAAAGTACGATGTTATCGTGAACTTTTGCTTAGGTGCTGGCCTATCCATTATGCCGCATGTTGAAGTTCCGTTAGTAAACAGAATTTCAGAAGAACTGACCTTTGAAGCGATTGATAGACTGTCACCATACAGGAACTTCAATTATATTAGTCTAAGTTACGCTCAGAGAAAACCGCTTCCTGAACTCAACTATGTAGCGAATATTTACAACGGAATTGATATGAAGAGTGTTTTACCACCATCGAATCCGGGTGACTATCTGGTTTTCGTTGGCCGCATATCACGCCAAAAAAACCCTCATAAGGCAATACTTGCAGCTAAACGCTTAAACATAAAACTTCTTATAGTGGGCCGTTACAAGGATGAAGGATCGGAAAGGAATTACTACGAACACATATTCCTCCCCCTTTTGCAGGAGAATAGCCGCTTGGTTGAATGGATCGGTGAGGTGGAAGAAAAAGGTGTATATAAATACTTCAATAAAGCGATCGCCTCGTTACACCCGGTTTCTTTTAGGGAGCCCTTTGGTACGGCGGTAATAGAATCTATGGCGAATGGTTGTCCACCTATCACGTTTAATAGGGGGTCATATCCGGAGATTATAGAACATGGCGTGAGCGGATATGTAGTCGAAGACGTAGAGGAGATGGTGAGTAAAATTAAGACCATCCAGCGAATTAACAGAAACTACTGTCAGGAGTATGTAAAACAGAATTTTACTGTCGAACGGATGGTAAATTCATACGAATTACTTCTGCAAACATTAGTTCACAGGAAAACATCTCTATTTACCCCTCTATCTAACGTGCAGTACGGCTGAGGGAAGAATCTATGCTGAAACAACGAGAGCAATATAAAAAAGATCAACAAGCCGCCAACAAACTCTACCGGTCTGTTTTTTCTAAAGACATAAACTGGATCAAACCAACGGGCTTTAACGAAAAACTACATATATTTAAAATCACTAAGGAGGCAGAAGAACTTGCTCCTTATGCAGATAAATTTGAGGTGCGGTCTTTCGTAAAAAAGACAGTTGGATCAAGATATCTGACGACATTGTATGATGTATATAATCGTGTGGAAGATATTGATTTGAACAAACTACCTAATGCATTTATTTTAAAGGCTACACATGGATCCGGTTGGAACATTGCGTGTCAAGATAAACGGATGCTAAACTGGAAGCTTGCGAAAAAAAAACTCTCCGCGTGGCTAAAAAGAAACTATTACGAATCTGGCCAAGAAAGACAGTACAGAAATATTAAACCGAGAATACTGTGTGAAGAGTATTTATCCCCCAAAAAAGGTACCCTTAAGGATTACAAACTCTTTTGTTTTGCTGGTAAACCGGTACTTATTGAAGTGGTTGTTGATAGACAAATACGTCGGATCAAGCGTTATTTTTACGATCAGCACTGGAACAGGGTGCACGTCAGCTCGGCGGATGTTCGTGAAATTCCTCGTAAGGACAGTAACATTGAGAGACCGAAGAGGTTAAAAGAAATCCTCTCGGTGGCTGCCAGACTCTCGGCACCATTCCGACACGTGAGAGTCGATCTTTACTATGTTGATGATAGAATCTATTTTGGTGAACTTACTTTTACTACAGCGAATGGCACCTATATATTTAAACCGAAATCATATGACCAGGTTCTTGGAGCGCACTTCAACATTGAGAAACTTCGGATAGACTAAAACGTTTTTAAAGTGTTAAAAGAATAAATCTGCTCAAATTCCTGTTATTGATTACTTAAGAAGCATCAAATGGTGCTTCCCAGCTTCTATCCAAAGACCACCCACATACTTTCAGTTGTTCATAATGGTCTTCTTTCAAGGATTTGTTCGAACGAGAGTAGTCTGAAAACGTATCTGTCGAAGATTTAAGCAGGTTTATTCCCTTAATCTATCCTAACCTAATTATACCACATTTTTTTTAAATGTCCAGTCCATGTGTAACGGGCGGACTGCCTTACACTGCGGCGGAGAGGGTGGGATTTGAACCCACGTGAGTCTTTCGACTCAAGGGGTTAGCAACCCCTCGCTATGGACCACTCAGCCACCTCTCCAATACGCTCTATTATATCTTATGCCTTAATGTGTCTCTACCAATCCCAGATTTATAAAATAATTCCTGTTTATGACACTTAGTTTTATCTAAATAAGCCTCAAAATAAACCAATTGAAGTGGTATCCTTCCCTTGGTTGAAGTTACTTTACCTTCCTGATGTTCCTTCAGTCTTCTTTTGAGATTTGATGTTTTACCTATATACAACTTATTATCTTTTAAGCTTTTGAGAATGTATATGTAGTAAAACATTGATAAAATGACCTCGCCTAAATCGGCGAGTCGCCGTCTTAGGCGACACTCAGCCACCTCTCCTTTCACACAGATTATAGCGTATCAAAAAATATTTAGTGCCCCGAAGAGGAGTTGAACCTCTACGCCTTGCGGCACACGCTTCTGAGACGTGCCTGTCTGCCAATTCCAGCATCGGGGCTGTGGAGTCAAGCTAAATTATATCACGCACAGTTTGCCTAATAGGTATATAATAATGCTTCATGAAAAAGAGCAAGTACTGCACAATTTATCTTGTACGCCATGGGGAAACGGAGTGGAACATTTTGCATAAGCTGCAAGGCCATAGTGATTCACCACTCACCGCGAAGGGCAGGGAGCAGGCCTCATACCTCGGCAAAAAACTTAAGGATGTTCATTTTGATGCGGTATTTTCTTCGGATCTGGGACGTGCCCGGCAGACCGCGGAACTTATTACCTTGTCGAAAAAAATTGCCGTACAGACCACCAAGGCTCTCCGGGAAAGGGGATTTGGCGATCAGGAAGGACTTACATTCGAAGAGCACAGAAACAAGATCAAGACACTTCTTGAGAAGTTTGAGACACTCTCAGATAAGGAAAAGCATACGTTTAAATTCCATAAGGATCAGGAGAGTGATGAGGAGCTGGCTCTTAGACTCATTACCTATCTTCGGGAGATATCGGTTGCGTATGCCGGTAAGACTGTGCTTACCGTAAGTCATGGAGGCATTATCCGTGCTTTTCTTATTCATATAGCCTATGGTACACGTTCCGAGCTGGATTTCAGTTCGGTCAAAAATACAGCGTGTATCGTTCTTGCCTGTGACGGCGTTGATTTCTTCATAAAGGACATAAGCGGTGTTCAAAAGGTTCCTCTTACCTGATTATTACTCAAACCTTTCGTTATCACGGAGTCTGCCCTGATATTCTGAGATCAGATTAAAAGTTTTTTTATACAACTATGAAAATGATCACAGCAGATGCAGGGAGGATGAGCGGGTACGAGCACCAGCTAGGGCTTCAAAACGAGACAGACGCTCTGTCTTTCTACAGCCCCTCTTGTTCCTCAACGAGTATTGGTATACAGAAGGGCACCATCCCTCTCACCGGAAGAAAACTGGTTCATAAAGACAGCTTTGCCGCCTATAATACAGCTTCGGTTTTTCCAGCAGTGTAATTCAGGAAGCCAAAATAAAAGCAGGAAGTAGTTCGTGTCCTTGTTATCTTTATGGAGCGGTAGGAAGAATCTTTGGGGAAGGCGTTATGGGACGTTTGGTGGGTGTTGGGGTAATGCCTTTTAGTATGTTTTGAATACCACGACGCAGTTCTGTCCAGTTATCTTCACCAGCCTTCGGCAGGAGCGCGCTTTGGCCAGTAGAGGTGAAGGTGCCTTCGAGATAGTTCTCGCCGCTTGGCACGAAGGTGTTGAGCCGATACTGACTTACATCTTTTGCCTCAGTCAAAAGCTTCTGAATGTCGTCTGTCGAAAGATCTGTTTTTACATGCTTTTTCTCCTCTTCAAGAAGGGGGATGATCTTGGGAATAAATCCGATGGAAAATACTTTATCCTTCACTGCTTCCAAAAAGTGTTGCTGTCGTGCTGCCCGACCGAAATCTGTACCGTCCTGTAGTGAATGACGGGACCGCACATATTTCAAGGCAGTCGCGCCATCCATGTGTGTTGGCCCAGCGTCAAAATGGAGCTTCTCATAGCGGCAAGGGAACGCCTCGGGCGGGTTTTCGGTTATGTCTTTAAAAAACGTTTCAAGTTCAGGTTTTTCTTTAAAGAGATTTTCCTTTTCGGCCCTTTCAACATCATCTTCCTCACTATCAAGGAATTTTTCGATTTTTTTAAAATCTTCTTCTTTTCCGCAGAGATCATTTTCTTTGCCGTCTATGGGGTATTCAACATCATCAAAGGTCTTGGTAACGTTTATGTCAATACCATCCATGATATCGATCGCGCTTATGAAACCCTGAAAGTCGATCCCCACATAGTTATCGATATTGAGTCCGGTGACCTCGGAAAGGACTGACTTCATAAGGACAGCCTCCTGTGTATATTTTTTATCGATATCTGAATAGAGATTGGGTATAAATCCAACCTGAAACACTGAATTTATCTTTGTGTGGAAGTCTGCGCCAGACTTCGTGGGAAGTTTGACCCACAGATCTCTGGGCACAGAAACAAGAAGGGCTTTATTATTTTTTGTATCCAAATGAAGTACCATAATAGAGTCTGTGAGATAGGGACCGTCGTGACCTTCTCCGCCGTAACCCAGAAGGAGAATATTATAGACGGTTTTCTCAGGCGGCGAGGTTGGCGCATTTGGCACGGGTATACGCGGCTTGTAGATAAAGGAATAGAAGTCCTTCACCTTGAATAGGAAAAAAACGAGGGCTCCTAAAAGGAGCCCGATAGCAATAATCAGTGCTTTTTTCATATGAAGCGCGAGTTAATTGTATCAGAGTATGCGGGTACAAAAAGGGGATTTTATATATGTAAAAAAAATGTGAACAATCTCAAATATAGGACTATAGGTGTATAATTAGGGCAATGTCTGATAGGATATTAAGGCGTACTTTCAACGACTATCTTTTTAAATTTGCCGCTGTTGGTGGCATTGCGGCGGGAAGCGCATTGTTGGGTGTGCCGTTATTAAGACAAGCTGATCGGTTACTTGATGAGCGTCGACATCAGGAGATGAATTGGCTTTTGAACTCAGAGACGAACGATACTTTTTTCTGCACGCATCCGGCGTATCCACGTAATATTATAGGTCTTTATGCAAACACTCATTTTGCCTATGACCGGTCCGCTGCTGAGCGTGATCAAATTATTGGCGAAGTACGGAAGAATGGTTTTCAAGGGCTAATCGTAAATATTAACGATGCGCTGGAACCTGAGAGACTGGGCGAGTACGACATATCAGTGCTTGATCGGGTCAGCGCTTTTATAAAGGAGGCGGGCAGGAACGGTCTCTGGACTCAAGTAAGTGGCATTGATGCCTATACCATGCGCTACCAGACTAAAACGACGAATGGCCAACCGCAGGAAGAAGTAGAGGGGAGGGTGCAGAGGGCATGGAATCCTGTATATGGAGAAGGATTGATGTATGAAAACTCGGTTGCATGTGGCCGTGACGCGGGGTCGATCTATACACAGGAGGGCTATGACACTTTCTTCAAGGATGCTACCGTCGAATATTTTAAAAGACGCTGGAGGCTTATTATTGAAACCTTTGCGGATCATGGAGTTTTGTCTGCAATATCGGCTTTTAACATTGGAAACGAGCTTCAGCCGCCGGAGAATGATGAGGACGGGCAGATATTTCATAAATGGCACAGTACGATGGCGCCCTATATAAAGTCACTCATCAGATCAAACAACAGTTCTGCCTCAGTACTTTCAGGCGCGGCACACCCGGGATTTTTCAAAAGAGATTCTAAAATAGACGGGCTTGATGGGCTTACCCTGCATTCATACCCCGGCACAGTTAATCCGTATGATCTCCACAAGTATCTTACGGGGCCTTACTTTCTCGTGGGAAACGAACTTGGGTGGCCCGAGAAAGTACTGGGGCAAGATCTATCAGCTTACGATGACGCTGCACTGTATCGGTTTACCCGCGAAATCATATATGGTACGACTGTGGACGACGGCAGAGGAACCGTGTATATCGGTATGCCACACTTGGCCCCATGGAAAATAGACAACTGTGATGACGGTTTTGCTCGCTTCAATAAAAAAAACTATCCGCAAACGGCCGAACTTCTCTCGCAGTATGGCAAAGTCCTTTCGCGCCTGCGTTCCGATGCATGAGCGAATCATCGCGTATAATAAATTTATGGGTGTTACAAAGTCAGTGCGCCTTCTCATAGTGGGAGGTGGAGTAGCAGGAGTAAGAGTTGCGAAAGATTTGTTAAATAGGCATATATCCGGACTCGACATATCTATCGTATCTCCAAGTGCTGAGCTCGAATATCATGCAGGTCTCTACAGAACCTTTTCTGCCGACACAAATAGAAAGGTGCGCATCCCTTACGTCTCAGTATTTCCCAAAGGATCAGTGTCCGTTATACATGATACGATCGAGGAAATAGATTTCCAAGATCGCAGGGCAAAAGGAAAGAAAGACGTTTACGAGTATGACTATATCGTCCTTGCCTTGGGTAGCGAACCTAATTATTACGATATCGCAGGGCTTCGTGAGCTCGGATTTGCCTTTAAATCCTATGATGATGCAGTTCGTCTAAAAAAACACTTGCATCATGTGTTTTCGACATGTAGGGCAGTCGAGGAGGATAGGATCTGTACAACACACTTTGTCATAGTGGGTGGAGGGGCAACAGGTGTAGAAGTCGCAGGCGAGCTTGTTACTCATGCAAAACTATTGGCGAAGAAGTACAAGATAGATCCTTCACTCGTGACGGTCGATCTTATAAGCTCAACTTCAAGGCTTGTACCTTATGGAAATGAGGAAATTTCCCACGAAGTTGAAAAGCGGCTAAGGTTCTTGGGGGTTAATATCTATTTGCATCGCAAACTTATGAAAGAAGAGGTTTCCGAGGTATTTTTGCGTGATATGTCAATGAAGACGAAAACTGTAGTTTGGGTCGCGGGAACAGTCGGACATCATCTTTATAGAAAGTGGGGACTGCCGACAAACAAGCTTGGTCAAGTTCTGACTCAGGACACGCTCTTAGTTAAGGGCAAGTCAAATGTGTTTGCCGCGGGAGATGGGGCGTCCGTTCCTGACTCAGGCTTGGCTTCATCCGCTATCCGTCAAGGGCATCATGTAGCGGAAAATATAGTCAGGATCACTAAGGGCTCGCCGCTTCTCTTCTATTATCCAACCACGTATAGTACATCGATACCCATCGGTCACAAATGGGCCGCCTCGGAAATACAAGGAAAAGTAATTACTGGCTATCCAGGATGGGTGTTCCGCAAATTCCTCGACATGAGATTTTATCTGTCGGTCCTTCCGTTTCCCGATGCTTTAAAGATTTTTCTCATATAATGGTAGTCATGGATAGAGAACTAATTGCCCAGATTAAAGAGCAGATAGATAAGGCGGGATCGATAGTAATTAACATGCACCGGAATCCAGATCTCGATTCTGCAGGGTCGGCACTCGCTCTTTATCATGTATTGAGAGGGATGAATAAAAAAGTAAAACTTATAGGACCAGACCCGGTCCCGGATAGTTTTGATTTTTTGCCAGGCAGGGAATTTGCGGAAACAGTAGACATGGCAACCTTTCGTTTTGGTGATTACGACCTCTTTCTCATAATCGACACGGGAAGCTTATCGCACTTGACTGGTAAAAAGGACGGCACTCTTCCTGCGGTTCCTGCCATAGTTATCGATCATCATGTGGTAAATACGGTTCCTGCGGAAAAAAGATTTATTATGCCTGAAATGTCTTCTACAGCCGAAGTTATTTATAATCTTTTGACGATCTGGAACGTTCCTATAGATCAACAAATTGCAACGTGTCTTTTGGCAGGCATTTTATCCGATACGCAGATGTTCAGGTTTACAGGTAATAATGCGCAGGTTATGGAAACCGCTGCGAAACTTGTCAGTCTGGGGGGCGACAAGGTGGGGGTGACGAAGGCGATGTACGAGAATATGAGCGAGAAGGATGTGAAGTTTTACGGTAAATTACTAACGGAAGCGGTTATAGATAAGCAGAGTAGATTTATTATGGTAACGGTGCCTTATGAGACTTATAAAGCATATGGCGAACCGAAAGGTGTGCGTAATATAGCATGTGATTATCTGCGGGGCATAAAAGATATTGAATTTGCGGTCGTGGGTGTAGAAGAACTGCCAGGACAACTATTTTTAAGCTTTAGGTCAAAAGGCTATGATGTCTCTCAGATCGCTCTCAAGCTTGGAGGTGGGGGGCACAAGGAGGCTGCTGGTGCCACCGTGTATGACGTCTATGAAACCGCAGTATATCAGCTTGAATCGGTATTATCCCATTGACCTGAGGATTCTTTCGACCTCGCGATCGTTTATCCGATGATATCGTCCTCGGTGAGGGAGGAGAGCGCCGGAAAAGGTCTTCGGGATATGCATGAGTTCGTGAATGAGTGTCTTGATTTTCTCGCGATCCGATAACTTGTCGAATCGTTTGGAGATGACTTCAATAATATAGTTGGGCCTTATACCTGCCACTTCGTGGAAAAGGGGAGCCATACCCCAGATACGGGCATACGCACGGGTTTTTGCATCAAAACTGCGGATACAATGGATAAACTGCGCGTCTACATGGTCAAATCCGAGTTCGCGGACTAACATCTCGATCTGTTTTTTTATCTCAGGAGCTTTTTCGTATTGCATGAGGAAGATACAGTTTACAGGTTTATTTCCCACTCTTCAAATCCAACCTCGCGTAGTTTTTTATGAATAGTTTCTTTGTCTTTAAACATGTTTTTGAATGCTTCGGTGGTTTCGCGGATCTCGTAAGGGAATATAATCCAGGCATCTATGACAGAAGTGTAAAAGTCAGGCTTTACTGGTGTATGTGACTTTATATAAGGTGCAAGTGTGTATATGTGCGCGAGACCGAAGTTTTTGAAATAGTCGGTTGCGCGCTTGAATGTTTTGCCGGTATCTCCAATTTCATCTACAAGTAAAATCGATTTACCGCGGAAGTTTTCCGAGGGTGTTTCGTCTATAAACGGCTCTTTCTCCTGTTTGAGTGACTGATAGGAGGAGATGGTGATATGTGAAATAGGTATCTTGAGAAGATCCGAGAGGATGCGTGCTGTAACGAGCCCGCCGCGCGATATAGCCACGATTTTATCGATTCTGGCCGAGGAATTTTGGATTCTCTCCGCCAGAAGCAGGCAGTCCTTTTCCAGCTGAGTCCAAGATACTTTGTGAAAAGTTAGATCAGACATGGGTTATGAGGGTTTCAATAAACTTGGTAAGTGTTTCCTCGCTGTTTTTGGCTGCGGTGAGGACCTCTTCGTGACTATGTTTAACAAATGCAAGATTCGTTACAAGCGCTAAACCCAGGGTCTCCATACGCAAGTGATTTGCCATAATGACTTCTGGTACGGTACTCATTCCGCAGACATCGGCTCCGAGCATCTTCAGTGCCATTTTATCTGCATACGACTCGAAATGCGGCCCACGGAAATAGGCATACACTCCTTTTTGGTAGGGTAGATGGGTTTCTGAAGCTGATCTCTCGGCGGCCGTCACGAGGGCGGATGAGAAAGGTCGGGACATGTCCTGAAACTTTGCTCCCACAAGCGGGCTTTGGCAAAAAAGTGTCAATAGATCCGATAAAACAACGACGTCTCCGACATTATATTTAGGATTAAGTCCACCACAAGCCGCAGTTATAATAATTTTTTTTACGCCTTGGGAATCAAGATACTCAATGGTTTGGACAACTTCAGATGGGTTATAGCCCTCGTACGTGTGGAATCGGCCTGATAGGATTATGCATTCTTTACCTTTGACCACACCCTTTGTCACGCTGCCTTCGTGTCCGGGAACTCCCGAGGTTTTGCCGAAGACTGTACTGAAAGATTGCTTTGAAGATGGTTGGATATTCTGAACAACACCGTTCCAGCCAGTGCCGAGAATAAGGCCGATTGGTGCAGACATGGAGATATTATAGATAGATTTAATAAAATATGGTACAGTATCTTCAGAATTATGAAATGGTTTAGTAGAATCGTCTTTCTTTTTTTGGTTTTTATAGCATGCCTCCGGTCAGTTGCCGCACAGACATCCGAACCTTATGTGCTCACAGGCGAACATATTCAAAATTTCGTCCAGGAAACAACAATAAACAAAAACGGAACAATGCAGGTGAAGGAAAGTATTGTGTATGACTTCGGTACCTACGAGCGGCACGGTATATACCGAGAGATCCCGTATGTAAAGGTAAATTCGGAGGGAAAACGCTATGCGATGAACATTAAAGTACTATCCGTCATGAATGAGGATGGGTTACATTATCAGTTTAAGGTTACAACTGAGAATGATCTGACTCGCATTCGTATCGGCGACCCAGACAAGACTATAACTGGTGTTCATACCTACACGATAGTATATGAAGTGTCGGGAGCAATTACTTATTTCGCCGATCACGATGAACTTTATTGGAACGTAACGGGTAATGACTGGACTGTGCCTATAGCGCATGCAAGTTCCGTAGTTACCTTACCTGACCCAGTACCCGCAGAGGATCTCCACGGAGTCTGCTATACAGGATATGCCGGCAGTTCGGCAAATGACTGTACGATAAAGATAGAGGACGGAAAGGTTATCATTGAAGGATCAGACTACTATCCAACAGGCGCAGGCCTGACTATCGCCGTCACCTTTCCTAAAAATATTGTAGCTGTCCTAGAGCCCCAACTTATTATCCCTTTTTCAGAGACTTGGTATGGGAAAATAATTCTTTTCGTTGTAACAGTCGGTCTTGCTCTTTTAGGACTTGCCTGGTACATCTTTTTACCGCTTCGGATTGGATGGCAGTGGCTGACTCACGGTCGGGATCCGAAAACGATCAAGCCGACAACTGCATGGTTTGATCCTCCGGCAGTGAAAGGGAGACTCCTGACCGCGCCTGAAACAGGAACGCTTATTGACGAGAGCGTTGACTTCGATGATATTTCGGCGATGGTGGTACAGCTTGCCCAAAGAGGATATCTGAAAATAGTAGAAAAGAAAAAAAATGACTTCTACTTGGTAAAGAAAAAGGAGTTTGCTCTTAATCCATCACTTTTAGGGTTTGAATACGAATTTCTAAAGTCTGCTTTCGCGACCTCAGATGAGGTGCATCTTAAGAGGGCTAAACTATATAACACCCTGCAAAGGGTGGAGGACATGATCTATGAGCAGACCGTTAATGACGGTCTTTTTCCCGAAAATCCCAAAAAGATACGGACTACATACACTGTCCTTTCAATTCTTGGCATATCGACTCTCAACATTCCCTTGTTTTTGAGCGCAATTCTTTTCGGTATAAACCTGCCAAGGCGGACCGAGCTCGGTGCGGAGGCCTTAGGTGTAGCGAAATCCCTCATGAATTTTCTCACAAGCCAGTCTCGGCAGATCAAATTCCAGGGAGAAAAACAACTACTTTTCGAGAGACTTCTGCCATATGCGGTTGCCATGAGGGTAGAGGATCGATGGGTGAAGCGATTTGAAGATCTGAAACTGCCCCCTCCTGACTGGTATGAGGGTTACGGAACTTATAGGACCGGCACATTCATTCACGGCTTCCATAGTTCTATGTCGAGCCTCCGGACGGCATCTTCTCCCCCAGCCTCAACGAGCTCTTCTGGATTCTCAAGCGGCTCATCAGGTGGCTCTTCGGGGGGTGGAGGCGGCGGTGGAGGCGGTGGAAGCTGGTGAGAGGAGAGTTTCAAATTAAAAATTATCCAATCTTTAGTACTGACTCAACCGCATATAGCCTACAAATACATTAAATAGGGAAACATGATAAAATATAGCTGCTAATTGCTCCTGTAGTTTAACGGATAGAATAGAGGTTTGCGGAACCTCTGATGGCAGTTCAATTCTGCCCGGGAGCACCACATTAGGGGTGTAGTTCAGTGGTAGAATAGAGGTCTCCAAAACCTTTGATGGGGGTTCGATTCCCTCCACCCCTGCCATATTTCTACTTGACATTCTGACCGTTCGTACTACAATCAGGGTATGAATCACGGCAAACACCATGAGCATCTGATGAAAGAGCTCAATAAAGAGCTTAAACCTGTCTTCGATACATCTTCTCAGGCGATATATCTGTATCTAGACGATACTCACAAATCGTGTAATAAAAAATTTGCCGCCATGTTAGGATACAAATCGCCTGCGGAGTGGGTTAAAAACGAATTTCCGGTTGAGGATGTTCACGAGAAGGATCAGAAGAAGGTAATCAAGGCCTACATGGATGCATCAGATAAATTTAAATCCTCAACATTGCCTGCTACCTGGGTGAGTAAAAAAGGTAAGAAGGTAAAAACCATGGTTACTATGGCACCTTTTACTTATAAGGGTGAAGTTTTTGTTCTGCATTTCATATCTCCCTTAAAATAGGTTCTTTAAATCAAATTTCTTGCATTTCGAGAAGGAGTAGACCCTTCGTAGTGTAAAATAGTGGCCAATATGGTTGAAGGCAGAGATATTAGGTGGCCACAGGTGGAGGGTTTCCCTATGTCCTTCGTCGCTCCTCAGACTATTTCTACGATTCATAAGACATTACTTCAGGATCCGCCCGAGATGTGGGATTCAATGATTGTAGGATATTTGGGACGCGCAAAAAAATACCGGCAGGATCCTGTCGTTGGCTCTTATCTACTTTGGCTGCACCTGCAGACACTTCCTCCACAGATAACTTCATACTACCTGGAAGACTATCCAGGTAGGGAAGATCAGAGTAGGTTGGAATATTTAGCTAAAAGTGCAGAACTTGCTTCTGAATTGGTTCTGCCCGATGTAGATAAAACGAGAGTAGAAGAGGCATTGCGGCTCGGTATGCCCCCTTATATTATTTCTGTCGCAACGGGTCTTCCGCAACCGGAAATCGAAGAACTTCGCCCGTTGGCAGAGGCTCATCCCTATACTTACGAAGATCAAAAAAACAGGATGATTGCGATAGCGGCTGTTGCTATGGCGGAAATTCCCACACTTCTTTTTCCTAATCTGGGTCCAACAAATATCGGTAAACTCCTGGCAAATGTTCTGCAGATGGAGTTTCAGGGAGTGGACGCGAGAGGAGAAACTCTGCAGCCGGTAGACGAAGCAGCACGAATGATAAAAACTGCACTCTTTGGTGCAATGGGGACACTCAGCTACGCACTGCCGCCCAATCTCTCTCTGGGAACGCCTGGCGACAGTGAGCCAGTCCTACAGTTTAATCTTCTTACAGGAAATGATCCGTTTATGGCCCAGATGGGGAGGTTTTTGCAGGAAACGGTCGGTGTCGTAAAACAATCTTCTCAAAAAGAGCGTGGGGGAACACGGCTCATGGAGGCGTGGACGGTAGGCGTCTTCAATAAAATACTAAACTCAGGTGAAACATCTGTACAGGCTTTTCCTGCAGGCAATAGATTAGATAATTCTGATCCGCATAAGAACAGAGGAGGCGACGTCTTGTTAATGAGCGTATCAGAAGACCAAGGTCCCAGCCCACTTGCGCTTATCGATGTCACAAACCGGCGGCGAGGATCTGAAGGAAAGAAACCATCCGGAATCCATATTGATTTAGGGGTGCCTACGTTGGTGCTTTATCTCAGTGAACTCAAAATACATCCCTCTGGTGTAAAAAAACCAGTGAAGATGGCCGAGTATACAGATATTCTTGCCAAAGGAGCACTCGAAGGTAAATTTGATCTAAGTGATCCATTTTATAAGTTAACTCAAAAAGAGGTTCGAAGGTTCGTATTTACAATGATTTTTAATTTATTGGGCGAGATTTCCCTGGTACGCCAGAGTTTGTCTATGACGGATGCGGCAGTAGCAGAGCCAATGCATGGAAAGCTTGCTGATCTGGAGCGTCTCTTTTACGAGATTCTTGAACAGTATGATATTACTTCCAACTTACTTTCGACCGACGAGGTAAAATGAGATATGCATACCAAACTTGTACTCTTCGATTTTGACGGGACTATCGCAGATACGCTTCCTTTAAGTTTGCGGGTGGTGAATGAACATGCAGAAGAGCTTGGATTTAAGAAAGTAACTAATGCTGAAGTTGAAAAAATGAAGGGCATGACAGTCAGCGAGATTCTTGCATATGTAAAAGTCCCATTCTATCGATTGCCAAGCTTGATACGTCTCTTTCATAAGGAAATAGCCAATGTTATTGTTCAAGCTCCTACATTCGATGGCATGGAGGAGGTTTTACAAGAACTCAAAGAAAGCGGTATGAAGCTTGGTATTATCTCTTCCAGCAATAAGGAGAACATTTTGAGTTTTCTTCGACATCACAAGCTAGATCACTATTTTGATTTTGTCTATTCGAAATTTAACCTCTTCGGCAAACATGAAACTATCAAAGATGTTCTTAAGAAATTTTCATATAAATCCAGAGAGGTGATCTATGTTGGTGATGAAGTACGAGATATTGAGGCTGCCAGAAAAGCCAGTATCGATGTTATCGCGGTCACGTGGGGTTTTAATACTAAAGAACTACTTATGAAGGCTAACCCAACTTTTATTATTAACTCTCCAAAAGAAGTATTGAAAATCCTGAAACCCGTTCGACAAGCTCAGGGTCATGAGTAAACCGAATGATGAATCAGGAGAACGAAGTCATGCCCTTAACTGAAGTTTGGCTCCGGTATATTCGGCAGATTGTTGGCAGGCGTAGCGGGTTGTGCTGGTGTAGTAGGCTGTGCAGGTGCAGCTGGCTCCGGTTCATTTACCTTTGACTTAAGGTCATTCAAGATTGAATCTAGTTGAGCGTCCTGCGGCGTGGTCTGTGTTGGTTCTGCAGGAGTTGATGGAACAGCTGGCGGTTCAGTTACGGGTGGTGTCTGAACTGACTCGGCTGGGGGTGATGGAGGAACCACAGGATCGGGCATAACAGGCGGAGGAGTGGGTGTTGGAACAGGTTCGGGTGTTGGTTCTGGCATGGGAGGTGCAACCGGCGCCGGCGGCGCAACTGGCTCATTTGGTAAAACTACAGCAGGCTCAGTCGCGGACGCTACTGGCTGTGCGGGAGCCGCAGACTGAACAGGAGCTACAGTCTGATTCAAATCCAATGCATCCATAAACTCCGTATCGGTAAATCCCTTTAAGACTACGATCTGGCCGTCATCCTTTTCTATCTTCGTAACCGGGGTGCCTGCAAAATTGTTCGACACGGCCAACATCTCAGTCAAAAACTCTCGGTTTGATTCAAGATTTTTTTCCTCATAAGGGAGATTGTGACTGGCCAAAAATTCCTTTTCCTTTTTGGAGAACTCACATGTATTTGTAGTGTAGATAGTGATTTTCATGGGCTAATTTCATTATGAAGAAATAAAAATTATTTGTCAAGGGAACTTATGTTACCATTGTATACTGCCATGAAATATTTACTCTTATTTGCAGCCCTTTTTCTTATATTTATAGGGGGGTCATTTTTTTTGAAAAAGAGTGACGTCCCTACAAGAACCACGGTCCCTCAGCCGTTGGTAGTTGCTGAGCCTACCATCATGACCAGAGGCGTGACCTCAACCTTTGTATTTGTGCCTTACTGGGACTTGCAGTTTACTCCTCAGGACACGCAGTCATTTGATGCGCTTTACTATTTTGGAGTTACTCCACGAGGCGATGGTTCATTGTTAAAAGATGAGGGATACCTGAACCTTACAGAATTTGCAAACAAGACTAACGGGAAAGATACTTACCTTGTAATCCGGATGCTCGACTCAGCGGTTTCTCAGTCAATTATTGCAAGTCCGGCAAATACAAAAAGACTTATAGATGAATCAATAGTTACAGCAAAGGAACATGGATTTGCCGGGATAGCAATCGATATTGAAATATTCAACGTTACGGATTCTGCTCTGGAAGATAAGATAAATACATTTGTTCAACTCTATTCAAGGCAGCTTCAAGATGAGAGTATGAAGTCATCTTTATTGTTGTACGGAGATACATTCTATCGCCACAGGCCCTATGACGTGAGTTTTTTGGGGAGAACAGTAGATGAGGTTCTCATTATGGCATATGATCTGCATAAATCTATAGGTGAACCGGGACCAAATTTTCCACTATCAGGGAGAGCTAGATATGGATATGACTTCCAGAAAATGGTAGAAGACTTCACTTCCGTAGTTCCTCCCAATAAAATAGGTGTTGTTTTCGGTATGTACGGCTACGACTGGTCGGTGGATGAAAAAAAACGCCCTTTAAAGCCTGCCAAAGCCTTAAGTCTCATCGATATGAAGAAGGAGTTTGTCGACGAATGTACCTGGAAAAACTGCCTTGTTCGTCGAGATAATGAGTCGGGCGAGACGGAAGTTAATTACGTCACCGAGGTTGAGGACCCGTCAAGATCGACACCGGAGTCTCCCTACTACAACCTGCTGTACCATGTGGTTTGGTTTGAGGACGAAAGTTCGGCATCTCTCAAAACAGAGTATCTGAAAACAAAAGGCATAGAGAAGACAGGTTATTGGGTATGGGGATATTTTTAATCTTGTGTTGCAGTTTCTATAAATATCGTGCAAAATGAACTCTGTACATGATAGGTAAAGCGCGAAATTACACCCCCTTGAAAAAAAAAGGCCCATCACTCCTTTTTATGATGGAGATATTGGGTATGCTCATAGTCTTTGTGGCTTTAGGAGGCTATCTCTATATCTCAAGACAACCCGAACCGCAAACAACGACATCTCAGGCACATGTCTTCAATACTATCAATAAGTGCGGAGTTGAAGTAGGTTCTGCCACGGACAACCCTTCAGGAATGGGCGGGCCCGGTACTACGCCTACTGACAAGTACTCGGTCACCTACGTGATCCAAAACAAGAGAAATCAGGAGAGAAGGGTGCGGATTAAGGAAGAATGGTATGCTTGTCCTTTTACGGGTAGCGAGGAAAACAAAACCTGTGGGGGACCACGCTCAAATAACAAGTCAGTCGAGATAAAAGAGTACACACTTGCACCGGAAGGTGATGATCCGGCCAATCCCAACCCGGAGAGCCGGAAAACGGTTACCATTACCGCAACCCAAAATCAGGGACAGTGCGGAATGTTTCAGATTGACGTCAATGTGATCTCGGTATATAAAGACGGCGCATGGGATGACAGCTGTACTAATGTGGTTCCAGACAACTTCACAGGCATAGGAGGACTTTACTGGAATCCGGATCAGTGTGTTCCGGTAACGCCTTCTCCAACAGAAGGGCCATCGCCGACACCAGAAAACACGCCCACACCCTCAAATACACCAACTCCATCAAACACGCCATCGCCGACACCACGACTATCTCTTACACCAACTCTCACGCATACCCCTACGCCAACATCAACTCCCGGTCCATCAGCAACACCAACACCCGGACCTTCTGCTACGCCCGGTCCATCAGCAACACCCGCTCCGGTTCCATGCGGAACCAAGGCCTGCAATAATGCAACCAATCCATGCATGTCAGGCTACAGCTGTGTAAAGGCAAGCGATGAGGCAAATTACTGTGCAGTACCAGAGTACGAGCAGAGATGTCATGATAATCCGACCTTCAATAACTGCTGTGTCGCTCCGAACGCAACCCCAACTGAAATTGTGCTGGCCCAAGTGACTGGCACACCGGCTCCGACCGCGACTCAAGAGCTTCCAACTGTAGGCATAGCCACCTTCGGAAAGATATTTACAGCGGTATCAGCGGTTGCTATAATCCTCGGATTACTTCTCTAAAGAAATTATTCAGCAGATTTTTTTGTAGGTTTAAGAAATGCTCCTAGATCCTTTAGTTTCCACATAAATAAAGCGCCTTTGCGCTTGGCGCGGGAGTCTACTACATAACGGAGCGCCTGTTCTAGAACAGGGCGGGGAACGGTTTTGGCAAGTTTTATATAGAGGCTTTTATGCCGCTCATCCTCGAGTTTTTCCGCGAGGTGCACCCCGAACGCCTGGTATTCACGGGATAAGTATCTGTCGGAGGTGGGATCAAATTTTTTAAGGATATCTTTTACGGATTGCATAGGCTTTTATAAATAACTGTCACTTCTCAATGAGTGGTACGAGTCTATCTTTCACGAGCGCGGTCAGGTCAAATGAAGTTCGTACGAGGTGGTTAGCTTTGATTTCCTTCTGATTGTCGATAACCTCCTTGATTTTTAGCGCGGCATCAGAAGGGGAAACAGTTCTATAGTCGATATAATGTATGTTGTTTCCGATAATTTCATGGAAAACTGGTAAATCAGATGCAAAAAGGGGAATCTTTAAAAGTGCAGTTTCAAGCAGGGGAAGGCCGAAGTTTTCACTGAGTGAAAAATAGAGGACCGCATGTGTGAGATCGTATAATGTGCGCAGTTCAGATGAGTCGAGGCCTGATTTTATTTTTTCTGTCAAAAATATAACTTCACGCTGTAATCCTAAACGTTCCACTTGATGTTTTAACTTGCTGTGATAGTCCTGCGTTTTGTGGTGGTTCGATACGTTACCTGAAATAATGAATTTCACGGTCGGATAATGTTTTTTTAGATTTGAAACCACATCAATAGAATATTCTAAATTTTTCCGGTCCAGAATATTTACTGGTGCAAAAAGTAAAGGAAAGGCGCTTAGAATTCCCAGTTCATCGGCCAGTTTCCAGAAATGCTCATTTATCAGTAAAAAGTCTTTTGTGTAGATTCCATCAGGAATTACCGTTACCTGACTATTGTTTAGCTTCATTAGCTCACAAAGGGGTTTTTTGAACGCCTGGGATATTGCTATATACATTACGTTTTGTATGGGAGTAATGAGTAATTCCTTTTCCAGGGGTGAGTGAGGTACTACTGCAAGGTCCTTTATCTTAAACTCGGTAATGTATGAGTGATCGTGGGTCCATGCTATAAGCTTTTTTTCTGGATGATGTGCTGCAAACTGTCTAAACGCGTATATAAAAGGAAGGTTTCGTACTATAGTGAGCATGTTATGGACGATTACCACAGCGGTATCTTGCAAATAGTGTTCAAGCGCAAGCTCTATCTTTTTAGCCGTGTCATAAAATTCATTATCTACCACTCCGGATTTTAATAATTTATCCTGAAGAGATGGGTTGAAGTTCATCACTGACTGAAACATTTTTTCAACGGTTATGGATATTCTCGGATCAGCTTCTTGTCCAGAACCAGTGTAGATAGAAATGTTATAACCGAGTTCCGCTAAAATATGTGCTTGTTTCTGCATTAGTACTTCAACTCCCCCCGTGTTGGGCGGATATGCAAAGTGGAGAATGGCAATATTTTTCATATCATTTTTTCTGAATTATTTCGTGGTATGTTTTTTCATAATTTTCTACCATATGTTGCGTGGAAAATTTTGAGACAATGTGATTTCTGCAGTCCCCAGGCCTGATTGTTCCGATTTTATCGTATGCTTCTATAAAGCCCTCAACACCCTTTTCGGGTGCAACAATAAAACCTGTTTTTCCATCAATTATAAGTTCACGGACAGAGCCCCTATCAAATGCAATAACCGGCGTGCCGCAGCTTCCTGCCTCGGCCATCACGAGTCCGAATGGCTCATACCAGTTTATTGGCATCAAAAATGCCTTCGCTTTTTGCATTAGAGAGGCAACTTCATTTTTAGAAAGACTAAGTTCAGCACTTACTGGTCCGACCCACTGAATCTTATCATTTAAATGAGGCTTGACGTCCTGTTCGAAGAAAGCGCCGTCTTCAACATTGCCGCTTAACAAAAGTCGCGCGCCTGTTTTTTCAGCCAGTTCTATTGCAGTACGGATACCTTTCGGATCCATATAGGAACCGTCGCTATTTTTTGCCTTCGACAAGCGGCCTAACCAGAGAAGATAGTCTTCTTTCTTGTCTGAGTATTGATAAAGATTTGTATCTATGCCATTGTAAACAACCTTGTATATATTTGTTTTTTTAAAAAGCCTTTTATGCGCTTCTGATATAGAAATAAAATATGTTTTCGGGAAGAGTGATAAAACTGCATCAAGCTCGGGTGTTCCCTGTGCATGTATAGTCGTAACAATTGGTGTATTTACGCGCTCCGTCGCAAAAAGATTAATAAACTCAGGATAAGTGTGGTTATGGATGATATCAAATCGTGGGGCAAGCTCCTCAATTTTTTTTTCCAGCTGTACAAGATAAGAGGTTTCCGCATAGAAAGGATTTTCAAATGAGGGTAATTTTACAAATGCTTGGGAAATAACAGGAATCATTTTTGCGCCTGGAATGAAACTGTCACCGGTACCCAAAAATGTAACATCGTGACCGTTTTCTATAAGTCCACGGGTCAGCTCAAAAATGATCCGGGGGCGCGAAGATAATGTATCGGGAGCAACATTTCTTTTTAGTAGTGAAACAATAAGGATGTTCATGCAAGACAAATTGTAGCGTATTTTTATTTCCGAAGGAAGGCTTTTGCTAAAGAGAGCGCCAGTACTATGGTTTGTTTGCAAACTGCTCGTAGATACGGGAGAAGCGTGCTCCGATTTTTTCCCATGAGAACTGGTCAATTGCAACCTCGCGAGCAACTTTACCCATCTTTACGCGTCGTTCTTCATTATCAAGGAGATAGTTTACTTTTTGGGCTATGTCATTTGAGTTACGGGGACGAATGAATAACCCATTTTTCCCTTCCTTAACAGCAAGCGGGATGCCTCCTTTACGAGTTACTACGACAGGTGTTTCACATGCCATAGATTCTAGAATTACTAGACCGAGAGGTTCATCCCATACAGATGGAGCAACAAATACATCCGCACGGGTGTAAAACTTTACCAAAAAATTTGTGTCACTGCCTAGGTGGCCCAAAAACTGTATATTTCTGATATTCTCATCTTTCGCAAGTTGCTGTAAATTCCTTCGCTCAGGTCCGTCGCCGAGTATTAGAACCTTGCCGCGTATTTTTTTAGCTGCTCTCACCAGATATTTAACTCCTTTATAGGCGGTAAGCTTTCCCGCAAATACAACTATTTTTTCACCCTTTATACCAAACTGCCTATCTATATCGTCAGTATTTACCTTATGAAATTTATTTATATCCACTCCTCCGGGAATTACGCGGATTTGATCGCGATATTCATCGCCGAATACCTTAAGCATCCAGTCACGGGTGTAGTATGAGTTGGGTATAATTCTGCGCGCTCTTCTAAGCGAGTCCATTGTCAGGGCAATATATCGCTTATTTTTCTGTGCAGTCGGCAATTCCGACCCATGGATAGTGATAATATAGGGGACAAGATATGTTGATTTGATAAAGCGTGCGGCCCACGAGAAGGGGAATGCATGGTGCACGTGGATGATATTTGGCTTAAAATCCTCAACTGCCTCGATAGAGGTATTGAGAAAGCTTTTATATATAGTCCATATCTCTCGGGGCGTAAGGTCCTTGTATAGTTTGCTGTTTTTCCATTCAGGATGCCCGGTGAACGAAACATTAAACGGCATCTTAATCGGATACACCTTCACACCGTCAATTGGCCGTGTATCTGGCGCAACCATCGCTGCGTAGTGGGTTTTGTTTATTTCCTTTGCCAAATAGCGTGCGTATGTCCCGGATCCGGAACCGTAGAGGGGAAACGTTTGCAGGTAGAGCACTCTCAGCTTTTTCTCCGCCATCTTTATAAGTGTAATATATTAAACAAGATGAAAACCACTCGTATTATACCATTTTGTCTTGGTTTAACATATATACACGGACTTTTGCAAGACCATAATTAGTATTCATTGGCTACTTTTGTAAGAAATGAGACGCATAGTACAATGAGGCGGCAGTCCAGGCCTGGTCGTTTGCGCTTTCCTGGCCGGTTGTTGGTTCACGGAATTTCTGGTAATTTGTATCGTTTTTCACAAACATTTCAATACATGAATCAAACTTAGTGATTCCCCGGACCATGGCAGTCAGGATCTGCCGGGATTCATAAATATACCCAAGCTCATTGAGACCATCGGCAATGAGCGCCGATACGAATGGCCAGAAAGTGTGAGGGCCTCTATGATAAGCAACCGGATCATATGCTTTACCGCTCGAACTGTACGTGCGGATTCCGGCTTCCGGATCGAACATATCGGAAAGCATGATGCGTTTTATAATTGAGCGGGTGTACTTTTTTTCGATGATAGTTTCTCCGTCAACATGTGCCCAGAGCGAAAGAGCGGCATCGCAGCTTATACCGGTTAATTTTTTACTATGTTTATCAATGGCCTCTGCAAGATAATATTCTCCGCTTGTCTTGTCCTCCATGATAAAACCTGTTTTTTCATCATTGAATCTTTCTTTCAGATCCTCAGCATGAGTTTTGAGAAGCTTTGAGAAATGAGGATCTACTGAGCTGAATACTTTTTGCCCATAT
>CAYPZT010000005.1:4776-13568 GCA_964415435.1 uncultured Gammaproteobacteria bacterium | reverse complement strand
CAGGTAAGGGTATTTACAACTACATCCTTTATGGGATGAACTGGTTTGCTACCGTCTTCATGAAGATAAGAGTACTCGCTATCTTTCCATGTGTGGTTGATAAGGCCTGACCATTCACGATCTGGGTTATATGTGTAACCGGCAAATCCTTGATGGTCTTTCATGTTGCGAATACACCAGAGGAGTCCGTTGCGAAGTGCGGATCGGACCTCTGAGCTCATTTCGAGCATACCTTTTTCGTAGAGGCGTGAAGCAACAATTATCCAGAGTGGTGTACCGTCATTGGTATCCCAGTTTTTCATGACTTTATCCTTTGGATCTACATACCAGGATTTTTTTCCTTGTTTTAGAAATCCTTCCGTCAGATGAAGGTAATACTTTTCATCGGTGCGAATTTCGTGAGGAAATTTACCAAACTCTTCACCTGTTGCAGGGTTATCAGTTTGACTCTGCCACTTCATAAGATTGAGAAGGCCTGAAACGGCCTTTGGAGCTAAATGGGTTTTGCCCGTTTGTTTTTCAGTTTGTGCGATGAGATAGGTGGTGATTGCGGTATCGCGGCCAAAAAATGCGTAATACATACCTGCATGTCCGAGGGCAGAGGAGGCATAGATGCCGTGTTCAGTGACAAGTTTCGAAAGCGTCGCGATGGACAGTTCGCCTATGCTGGTGGCTGAATGATGATTCATAGCAAAAAATTAAAAACATGTAACGAGGAGATGAAAGAAGCGACTTCCCACACAATACAGATGTATTGATAAATATAGCAAAAATCAAAAGTTGTGTCAATAAGAAGTAAGAGGAAAGTAAGAATTTTACTCGTCCTCGTTCGCTCTAATGGTAGCTTGGAGGAACCGGATAGCCCATTGGTAAATATTAAGCTCCTTTAATACCTGCACCATTTCCTCATTCCGCTTGAGTTTTTCAGCTGGGTCCATAGTAAGTGCCTCAAAAAGGGCGTTGGCAGAGCCCTCCGTGTCGTACGGATTAATAAGCATAGACTTACGCAGATCTTTAGCGGCACCCGTAAATTTTGACAAAAGCAACATGCTTTTTTTAGGATTGCACGCAAGAACGAACTCTTTTGCAACGAGGTTCATCCCATCGTCAAGTGAGGTAACGAGACATATATCCGATAGGCGATAATAAGCAAACAGGCGTTCACGAGGAATGTTTTTGTTCACGAAATGGAGCGGTTTCCAGCCAGAAGTTCCGTACTTTTTATTTATCTTTTCAACAAGGCCAAAAACGGCGTCGCTGTATTCTTTATAAGCGGGTATCTGGATGCGAGAGGGGGGAGCTATGGAAAGGTAGGTAAACCTACCATGGTATTCAGGATATTTTTCAAAAAAAACTTCGAGTATTTTGAGCCGTTCGACGAGGCCCTTCGTATACTCGACCCGCTCAACACCAATTGCCATATACTCTGTATCAAAGCCGAAGTCATTCTTAATGATCTCTTTTCCATATTCCTTGCCTACGAGACTCGCTTTTTGTACTTCGTCAAAGTCTATTCCTGCAGGAAGATTCGCAAGCTGAGTCCTGTGCCCATAACGGATTACGGTTGTTGGTTCTGACTCGACCATAAGGCCGAGTTCCCGGCGTGCACAGCTAACAAAGTTATCCACATGATAATCACGATGAAAGCTGATGAAGTCTGATCCCAACATCCCTTCAAGTATCTCGCGCCGCCAGGGACAAATGCGGAATATCTCATGAGTGGGCCAGGGTATGTGCCAAAAGGTACCTATGGCGAGTTTTGGTTTAACTTCATGGAGCATCTTGGGCACGAGTGCAAGCTGATAATCATTTACCCAGACAGCAGCGTCTTCATCGCTTCCGATCTCTGACAAAATCGCCTCAGCGAAAATTCTGTTTACTGTCACATACTTGTTCCACCACTGAGGATTAAATATCGGTTTCACAAATACCACATGAAACAGTGGCCACAGGGTCTGGTTAGCGAATCCATAATAAAATCCTTCGTATTCCTCAGGCTTAAGAAAGATGCGTTTAAGAGTATACGGTTTGCTATCTGTTTCAATGGTAACCTTATTGTTTTCATCGACAACCTCTTTATCTGCATTTCCTGACGCCATGGCGACTACCGTTCCGCCCGTTTCCCTGAGAACAGAATCCAGAAGTACGTGTACTCCACCTGCACTTCTTTGGACCTTTACGCCGCCATTTTCATCGTATATATGGGAAGACGGTTCTCTTTGGAGCGCGACGATAAACCGGCGATTTGCCATGTTTTTTTTCAAAAATGCGTCGAGATCCTTGGCGTTTGTCATGGTTAGTTAGCTCATGAGGGATTGATAAACACGTTCATAGGAAGAAGTCATCTGTTCCGCACCGAATCGCTCCTTCACATGAGAGCGACATGCTTTGCGACTTAGTGTATGTGCCTTTTCCATTGCTTGTAGCATTTCATCGATGTTTTTAACGAGAATTCCGGTTGTGCCGTCCCTGATGAGTTCGGGCGCGGCACCGTTGGAGTAGGAGATGACAGGAGTGCCGCATGCCATGGATTCGGTCATTACAAGGCCGAAAGGCTCGTTCCACTCAATTGGGTTTAAAAATGCGATTCCGCTCCCAAGGAAATCGCTTTTTTTCCTCCCGCCGACTTCTCCGATGTAACTAATTTGATCATTATCTATAAAAGGCTCAATTTTTTCCTTAAAGTAACGATAGTCTTCCTTTTCTTGGACATCAATTTTACCGGCAAGTACCAACTTCTTTTTGGCCTTGAGGCAAGCCTCCATAGCAATATGCACTCCCTTATCGGGATTAAATTTTCCCAGCCATATGAAGTGATTTCCAGGAGCATCGCTGAACGAAAACTCATCTATAGTTATACCGTTATATACAGTCGCGCGCCAGTTGAGGTTCTCGCCTCCTCGGCGTGCAGCTTCCGATATACTCACAAAGTTCAGGTCTTTGTATTTTTGAAACACTTTGTGTCGATCCAGGCGTTTTTGGCTTGAGGGGTAAGGAAAATGAAGTGTGAAGACTACTTTGTGGGATATGCTTTTTGCTAGCGGCATGCTGAGATAATCGGATGACTTGTTGAGATGCATGTGAATAATATCGAACTCTGCCTGCCTGTCAAAGGCGGCTGTTATATTAAGAAGGGGATACATGAGATTAGTCCAGGGTATACCGTCACGGAAGAGGGGCCGCGGATAGACAGAAACCAACTCGCCAGACGTTTCTGAACCTCCACAAGCAAAGAGAGTAACTCTGTGTCCCTGTTTTACAAGCCCCTCGGTCAAACTATATTGGACCCGCTCTGTCCCTCCATAGCCCGGAGGCGGAGTCGTTTCCCAGAGGGATCCGACCTGTGCTATCTTTAACATGACTCATCATAACGTCGCTTCGTAAGGCGCCGGCAAGTATGGCGTAAGAGAAAAGTAAGAAGAACTTAAAAAGCCTTAAAAGCATTACCGTCCATCCAGTCCTTCGTGCAAATACTGAAAAATACTCTCAGATGGCGAAGACGCTTTATATAGTTCGTCAAGAATCACAAAGCGGAGCGGATATTTGTGTGGGGTAGTGTAGATGTACACTCCCTTTTTGTCGGTCGTTTTTAGTTTTCTAGCTAATAAGCCAATAGGTTCACCAGCAAAAAAAACAGAGCGTTTTGTGTGTATTGAAGCAAGAAGAGGTTTCAGAAGACGAGAACTGCCAGCCAGAATAAATGTTTCATTTGGTACAACGGTTTCCGTTGCCATCAGTAAGTCCGGCCAGCTGTCGCCGGCAGTCAAAACATTCAGGTGTGCATACTGTGCAGTTTTGACGAGGGCGAGAATTGATCGCAGGATGTGGAGCTTGGCCTGAAGCTTTGTGCCAAAACGGGGCGTTACATAGCCTGAAAATCTGCCGATCTGGGGCTTACTGTCGTTGGTAAATGAAAAATTTTCATAGGTATACTCGAAGTTCTTATGATGAAAATGATTCCGAAAGGTTTTAAGTCCTCGTAAATCTGAGAAAAGCAGCTGTATGCGATAGTCAGGCGGATATACGTCAGTTTTATTTTCTTCATAAAGCGCCTTATCATCGAAAGGAGAGAGACGGCAGTAGCGTTCTCCTTTGATACGCTTCAGAAACCTTTCAAAGGAGGTACGCCATGCGGTGCCGTCGATGTCGAAGCGGTCCGTATAGCTGACATCGGCCATATATGAGCCATCCTCCTGGCGTATCCATATAGAAGCACCGGTTGATCCAACGATTACATCCGGATCAAGGAGTCCTTGCTGTATGATTTTTGCCGGGTCGACATAATAGCGGACAACTCTTTTTTTATCCGCTTCTTTTGTAATTTTTATACCCAAGTGCGGGAGAGGACGTATAAATAATTTTGACTTTTTACGTGAAGCCTCAGTTATGAGTATTTCTTCGGTACGGGAGGTTACAAATACAATGCCACAGTTCCCTTTATCCAACAGTGTCCGCACTTCATTACTTCGTTTCGGGCGGGTATCAGCTATGGTCGAATCAATATCGAGAAAGCTTACTGTGAAAGGCTTTTTTAACGTTACCTGCCTTTTGTATTTATTGATAATAATGCTTTCCCGATAAGCGGCATATCTATCCTCTAGTATTTTTTTCATAGATGAACTACTTTTTTGATCAATAGGGTGTCTCACGTATGTGAATAGTCGTGAGCGCGACTACTTAAAAAAAGGAAATGCTGTTCTATATTCATTTCCAAGAAGTTCTACGATATGTGGGAATAAGCCGTTCAATATTGCCAGTTCTTCCCCCGTAAATTTTCCAAGAACATATGCTTCTCCCGGAATTTTTACCCCGGCCTGTCTATTATCGACACCTATTCGTACTCGGTAAAAGCCGGACTCAGATAGCGCAGATTCAATCGAAGTTATGCCGTTGTGAAGAGCTGGACCTAAGCCATGATCAATTTTAAACTTTCCTAACGGTATATCCAGATCGTCATGCGCAATAAGAATACGCTGAGAGTCTACATTATAGAATGAGGCGAGTTTTTGTACTTCGGGACCGGATACATTCATGAAGGCCTGCGGTTTGGCTAAAATTATTTTTTCCTCTCTCTTTTTAAAGCTACTGACTTCTGATTTAAATTGCCCAGAGAAGGGAGGAGAGGCGAAAAAGTGGTGGAGGTAGTCAATAAACAAAAAGCCGGCATTATGCCTCGTTTCTCTATATTTATCGCCAGGATTTCCAAGACCAACAATAAGATACATGGCTACATTATACAATTTGAAATTTGTAATTTTTAATTTGAATTCAAATTTCTAATTTTAAATTTCAAATTATTTCTTTATACTCAATCTATGTCCAAATTTGTCCCTGATATCTCCTCGAAAAGATGGGTCATTATATCTGCTCAACGAGTAAAGCGTCCTGACGATCATAACGGCCACAAAAAAAAATGTGTCTTCTGTCCTGGTAATGAATCTTTGGCTCCTGAGGAGGTTTATAGGATCGGCCCTGGAGAAATGAATACTCCTACCTGGAAAGTGCGTGTAATAAAGAATAAGTATCCGATTGCTGATATTCATGAAGTTATTATCCATTCGCCTGACGAAGAAAAAGACATAGCCAATCTCACCCCTGCTTCCGCGGCACTTGTTTTTAGGGCATACAGAGAACGGTTCAACTTTCATAAAAAGCAGGGACAGGTACTTATATTCTGTAACCAGGGTGAGCATGCAGGAGCCAGCATAGAACATCCGCATTCACAGCTCGTAGTGATTCCAACTCAGATAAATTTTGACACACTTTCACGCGAACCTCTTAACAATGTCGTTGAAAATAATACGTTTTTTAACGTGTACTGTCCTGACTTTTCACAATGGCCATATGAGGCTTGGATTGCTCCTAAAAAGGAAAACACGGTCTTTGGGGATATTACTGATGAAGAGATAGATGACCTGATTCGTATTCTGCAAAAAACCCTAAAACAGTTACAGAAAATATATAAGGAAAATCAGCTTAGTAATTTGGCATTCGGTTACAACTATTATATTTATCCAAAGGAAAGCTGGTACATACGCATCATTCCGCGGTTTGTGCACCGTGCCGGATTTGAACTCGGTACTGGACTTTCCGTCAATATAGTAGATCCTGTGCAGGCAGCACTCGAACTTCGCGGCGCAGATACGGAGATGCTGAAGGTGCTCAGCAAACTGAAGAAGTACTAAGTTACTTATTTTTGCAGGATTAGTTCTTTCTTTTCAGTTACTATACTTCTTCCGTTTTGATCGGTCAATATGATTTCATATCTATAGGTGTGCTTTGGATTTATTTCGGTTGTGGTTAAAGTATGGATCTCTTTGGGAGTCGTGGATACCTGCAGCAGTGTACCTTTTCCCGCTCCTATTTCTTCCAAAAACAGTTCCGACTTAAATGCACCGTTCGTCTTAAATGAGATGAGGGTGTAGCGTCCTGAAGTCGTGACAAGAACATTTTTTACCACATCCGAGGCGTTTGTCGGTACGGAAGATCTTCCGACAAAGTAGGTCATTCCAACAAGTGTAGAGATCGATACCATAAGAACGAGTGATACGACGAGAACAGATGAGATTGAGGAGAGGGGCTGCCTCCATACTTTATAGAAATTGATTTTTGCATCCTGAGCCTTTTTAAACTCAACCAAATCGTCAGGAAAGGCGAGTATGCCGAAACACAAAGGGCAGCCAAGGAGGGTCACATGCTCCGGTACCGACTCTGCGTGATATGGCTGAAGTTTTGCTTTATCCTTAGGGCAGAATTTTTCGTTGCCAAGGACGATCGGTTCTGATATCTCGGTGGCAAGCTCCTGAGCTGAGGAGAGGGTGATGCGATTAATGCCGTTTTCCTCAAAAAAACTTATTCCACAGCGGTCGCAGTGCAAGACCTCCTGTCTGTCGTATGTTTCCTCCGTCAACCGGTTGCCGCAGTTGGGGCACTTCATAAGAAGAGTATACACGAACCGGTGGTTGAGCACGATCTCTTGATTTCTTTTTTTGTTTACTGCTATATTAAAGGATATGAATCCTATGGGTGAAGATTTTGAACAGATGAAAAGAAAAACGATTACGGATTTTACAAAGGTGTTACTAGATGCAATCCAAAATGAGGAGATAACCCAGGAGAGAAGTAAGGAAATTGCAAGCGCACTTCTTTTAGGATTTAAGGCAGTTCGCGATAAAGATTCACTTTATAAGTTTATGGTAGAGTGGGGTAAAAATTGGAAGATTTTTGAACCGTTAGTTAAAATGCAAACAATAAGCACTTCGCATACAGAAGAAGATAAACAAAAGCTTGATGCTATTAAAAAACAGCTAGCAGATTTAGGTAAAATTTCATAAACAATATGTCAACAGGAGAACCACAAATAACAAGAGCATCGGCTGCTGAAATGGCGCAAGCAAGATTTGACAGGGCCAGCATTGTTGGGCCTATTCAGCCGGAGATTCAAGCCGCTATTAATCAACATGTGCAGGGCAACAGCGAGACTGCGCTCAGGATCATAAAAGGAGATCTCCTTCCCTATACGAATGATGACATAACAAAAGCCCTCCAAGAAAAGCTGAGCACGGAAAGAGATGCTCATGAGCGTAAGATAGCGCCTACTAATGCGCAGGAAATAGCCAGAATTACTCAAAGCGAACAAATGGCAAAAGCGGTAAGAGATTATGTTGAAAATAACACGATTTCTCCTCAGTTGAGGACGACTATCGCAAATTATCTCAAGACGAGTTCGCCCGCGTTCGCGGATGCTATTTCAGCTGGCGCCGATGCCAACGCAATGGCACAGTCAATCTTAAATGATGCAGCTTATAAAGATACAGTGAGGCAGATATATATAGAGGTCTTTGATCCATCCAAAAAACTGACGAAAGAGGATGCTGTAAAACAGATTCAGGTTGAATTAGCAAAGTTAAACGCTAAGCTTAAAGACCAGGTCACGCCAGCCGAGCTTGCAGCAAAAAAATCAGCTGTTGCAAAGGCAGAATCAAATATTGCCACGATACATCCTCAGGTACTAGAACTTGAAAGTAAGTCAGAGGAATATCAAGAACTTTCCAAAGTGCAGGTGCGTTATAAGCAAGATATGAATAGGCTACGCCCTATAGTTGACCCACTTTTAGCAGATGTAAATCAGTTAAGAGTTGACTTGGCCGCTCTCAATCCTGCATCTGCGACTTATGCCGCTGATAGAGCAAGTATATTAGGACAAGTAGCCAAAATTGAGTCAGATCCAAACTATAAGAGTTATATATTCAGAGATTCTGAAGTAAAAAGATATGGAACATTGACGAAAGAAATCGCTGCACTTCAGGTTGTTGTTTTTCCAGTCAAGCAAGCTTTGGAGCAGGCTCAACAGGAACTTACCGAACTCCAACAAAAGCAGAAAAATAATATTTCAGCAACCCAGAAAGCAGAAGTAGAGGCTGATATAAAAGTCAAAGAAGCAGAACTGGCGGATGCTAAAGATGAGTTAAACACGGAAATGCTGAAGTTCGCTCGTGACAGTTCACATATAGCGCAAGATGCGACAGAAGCATATATTAACGGAGCTTTCGAGGGTATGAAGCAGGTGTGGAAAGAAGAAAGAAAAAAGTCTTTAGAAAAAGATGCATCCGATAAAAATGCTTTAGCTCAGTCTGCACTTGAAAAGTTATCTAATAAATGGAAAAAAGATAAGAAAGTAAAGGGTATTACGATCAAGACGCCTGATAAGGGTAGAGCGCTTAAATCGTTCGTTGATGTATTCAAACCGGGTGGTCTTGAAAATATTGCAGCGAATATTGATTCTATGACCA
>CAYPZT010000005.1:0-4766 GCA_964415435.1 uncultured Gammaproteobacteria bacterium | reverse complement strand
TGAATTGACAGCGACGGGGCTTAATCTCAATGAAATAACGGCCCTTAGAGCCAAAATGACCGATAAAGAATTCAGAAAAACCGCAAGCGATGCATTCACGAAAGAAGCTATTGCTGACTACTTTTTGTCCGGTGGAAGACTTGACCAAGAACTTGTTAATTCATTAACATCTACTGAGGAGGGCCAGAAGCTTTTGGCAGATGCCCGGGCAAAGGTTGAAGGAAGTCTTAAGTTAAACACGGCACAAAAGGAACAGCTTGTGGAATTTGACAAACTTGTTAAAGGAAAGAAAGAAGGAGCTAAATTTCCTGCATTCATGTGGGCAGGGGCAATAATAGCTCTCCTAATTATGCTTGGCCTTTTTAAGGCCGGAGGCGGCTAACCCCAGAAACATACAATTAACCAATGACTGAATCTTCCGGAGAGTTCAAACCAATACAGGCTCCTATAAAGACTGCCGCTGAACCGGTGGATCATGCAACTGAACTTCGTGCTCTACTGGATCAGTTGAATCGGGCGAATATACCACCGAATACAACTCCGCTTTCTGAAAATCTCCAGTCTCCTCAGATAGGGATATCGCGCGTTGCCGAGTATCTTCAGAAAAAGGGGATAGAAGTCGCCCAGCTTCCTCCTGTTCTTCAAGAAGAAGCGGAAAGATTAAACGGTATAACGGACAAAAAGGAGTTTGCCGAACGGGCTATGAGATTCCTCGGTGACCTGGAACCGGTAGTGCAAGCTCAACTTCCTCCAGCGGAACGGGACGGGTTCAAGATGTCTTACAAGGTGTTGCAGGAGGGTTTTTCGAACGGTACCATTACTCCTGAAATGATTTACCAGACTCTTGCCACTCACGCCGATCCGGGAGTTCCTCAGGAAGAAGTGAGAGACATGATTCAGGATATGCAACAAGAGTTTGAAGCCGCTCAGGTTGAGAATCGAATGCCCGATCAGGATATCCTGGAAAAGAAAGCGCATAGAATTGGGATTCGAGGACTATTCAAGACGATAATGCTTATTTTAGGGACTATGCTTGGGTTTGGTGTGTTTAAAGGAATTAGAGGCGAATAAGTTTCAGGCGTTTTCGCTTTCGACACCCAAGAGACGAAGTACCACTTCTTTTTTATATCGTCTGTCTCCGCGTGAATTGATGCGGATTGCTGGAAGCTTCCCTTTTTTACCCCATCGTTTTATAGTAAGGGGAGAAACACGTAAAAGTTCTGCAACTTCGCGAATGGTCAGGAGATCTGGTAAGTCCTGAAGTGTTACCTTATCATGCGGTTTGCTTTTGAGAGACATAGTTGCATTATAGAATATTTAAAATAACGTGTCAACAGATGCAAGTGATGAAAAATTAGTTTTGGCTTTTTGTGACAACGAGGTCAAGAGTAAGTACTTGTCCAACGGCTAAATCTCCCGTAGACGAGGAAAATTCTTCAGCGGCTTCCCATCCGGCAGGTGTATTGAAGATCGAGACAGTATAACTTCCAGCACTTGTACCCGAAACACCGTCCGCACCTTTCCATTCCGCAGTTCCAACAGTACATGTATACGGAAATCCGCCTCCTGATGTGCAGTTTGTTCTGTCTGATCCAAATACGTTTAGGGACTCACCAAATCTTCCGCGAGCGGTCGGTCCTTCGAGATAAACCTGAACCACTTTATTGCCCTCGTCCCATATCGGCCCATCCGCCGTGTCTTTATGTACTACTATTTTAACTGTGCCAACCTGAGTGGTTTGTGGCGGAGTCGTTGGCTGTGGATTATTAGGAGGAACTGTTGGATTGGGATTATTGGGTGGGGCAGTAGGGTTTGGATTTTGAGACGGTTGAGTAGGAGGAACTGTTGGGTTACTTCCATTACCGCCAACAATTTGAGCAATACTTTTACAAGCACCGCGGGCTTCCTTCCCAAGAAGACCTCTTAGAGTATCCATGTAAAATGTTTCCGGCAAGACGCCGCCACCATTTTTCGGGTAGTCTATCGCTCTTTCCATTCCGGAGCCTTCCCCGAGTTCGTTCCATGACTCAATCATAAGAAGATTGTTGTTGTCAGGCACTTGGCTGAATCCCAATTTGAAAACTGCGTCGTCGTTGCGTTCGAGATGGCAGCCTCCTTGGTTGTTATCATCCCATGCTCCCGGAGCGATTGTAGAGGTGGTATATCCATTGAGCGTATTGATCTTTGCATTTCCTCCCGCACAGGTAGCCGATGGAAACGCCTCATTCTTACCGTCCGCCACTTCTTCAAGCTGAGGAGCTGCGGTTTGGTTCCAAAACCAGACATGACCCAGCACGAGAAATGGCTCTACACCAAAGTCATTCCTGAACTGTGTCTTTATGGTTTTAAAAAAGTCTGCTGATTTTTCGGAACCTGTAAATTTATCTGTCCCGTATCGGTACACAGCAAGAATAGGTCTGCCGTTTTGTGTCGCCCACATATCCTTCGGAACAGCCTCGTAGAAGGGCTTAACAAATTTTTGATAATGAAGTACTGCATTTTCAGTGTTCCCTAAATCTCCCGTCCCTGCATAGCTGGCGTCCCAATATTCGGCAATTTTGAGGGGTGAATTTATTTTTTGTATGGATGTGACAAACTTGGAAACGTTGCCGATATAAGGACTTTCCCACATGTACACAAAAGCGATATCAAGCCCCGAACAGGTCATATCTGAAGCCTCAACATCCCACCAGCTACTGTCACCTGGCCGATAGTACTGTCCATTAGGGTAGGGTGTCGAAGTCCCGGGCGGGTGATACTTCCACCGGTCGGGTATGCAGGTTCGACCGTCAGGAGGACAGTAGTACCAGGAGAAAAGTATCGCCCCCGACTGCATAATACTTCCGTTTCCGGTGAGCTCAGTGCTTTGAAGAGCTTCAAAAGGAGCCGCTAAAAAACTACCTACATTCGAGGGGAGTTGTGCGATAAATTGTGGGTTGATACGAGGCGAGGCATTTAAAAAAAGGGTACGGCTTAAAAACTGTGTTATGAAAAAAGTCGCCACAAGAACCCCCAATATTTTCCCGTAAAAAATTTTCATCTATGTATAACTATAGCACGACTCGCGTATTGAATAAGCGCCGTATATAGATTATAGTTTGTATATAAACAATGAATATATTGAAACGTGGTGAAATCGCTACAGTACTTGCTCTTGGTGCTTTAGTTGTTCTAGGTGCGCTCACCTTAGTTTCTTCAACGCTCGTCCGGACCGATAAGAATCAGACAACGCAAACTTCAGCGGCTGTAAACTGCGATACGGATAAATGGTACTGCGCTGGGGAGTGTGCATCCTCGGCGGTACGCGACATCTTCAACGGTACCTATCCGCCCGACGGATCGGGGAACTGGCGGCAGGAAAAGGCCGCAAACTGCAAGATTGATGTTTCCAAATGTGCAACAACCGCTACCTGTACGGTGCCAAGCCCCACTCCAAACTGTGAGCAAGGAAAATTAAATGTGTTTGGCGCCTGTGATCCTGCTTGTTGCGCTAATGACTCCCAGTGTAGCGGCAACAATCCGCAACCGCAGCGATGCAACAATCCAAATGGTACTTGTCAAAGTGGCAACTCGTGTGCCGTTGTGCAGGGCGGACAGAAAGATCCGCAGTTTATCCGAAAATGTGTGAACAAAACGTGTGCATGGACGGGTTGTACTCAGGAAGAGATAGATAAGGGATGGTGTACCTCAAGTACGTCAAACCCTCCTGCGGCAAGCATAAAGTGCAGTACGAATACGGAATGCGGTGCGACACCAACGGTTACTCCCTATAAAAGTCCGACACCGACTCCCAGACTTCCTGCATCAAGTCCTACGCCTGTAAATCAGCAGTGCGGTACGTGGAGGAGCGATCAGTGTTCTGACGGAAGTTGCGGGTCAAGTAAATATTGTGAAAATAACCACGCAGTGGGTAAGGCATGTGTCTGTAAAAATTACCCAGCTGCCACACCAGTTCCAACCAAGACACCTTCGCCGACGGTGACTGTGCCGATAGTACGGCTCATCAATACATTAACTCCAACTACTGTTCTGACACGTGTGCCTAGCCCTATTCCGACCGCGCTTCCCAATTCACAGCCATCCGGACGATGTGCGGACTCGAACCAGTTGTACGACTGTCCGGCAACCTATGAGGAAAACGGCAGGATAGTGGAACGCTCCTGTCCGGCCTCCAACCAGATCAACACGAACTGTGTATATACGTGTTTTACTACTGATAGAAAGCAGACAATAGATTGTTGGAGCGGTCAATCAAATCCTCTAGACCTTCATAAAGCTCTTGGACTGGAAGGTTTTGATTTACACATAGTAAACATGTCTTCCAATCCTCGGACAGTGCAGGCAGTCATAGTAGGCAAAAGGGTCTTTAAGGTCGGCCTGCCGCCTGTTGAAGATGTATATAAAGATGTTACCAATGAAGATTTTGTCCTCCAGCCGGGCGAATCAAGAAAAGTACTAAATGATTTCCAGTGTGCTTTCATCGATGTGAATAGCAACCGCACCGTTGAAGTTATTTATCTAGATGGCACTGTGGTCTCAGGAATCTTGTTTGCAAAAGCAAACGGGCTTTGTCATAAACCATTAATTGTAGGTATTCCATAATATGGTCAATAAAAAAATTCTCATTGTAGGTGTCTTAATTGTAAGCTTGGTAAGTGTCAAGCTTTTGAGCAGTCTTATCTTTCTGGGTGATAGCCCATTGGTGAATCCGCAGTTTATAGCAAATCTTCAGACCTTACCGCAAACCATTGCAAGGCTTCCCACGA
>CAYPZT010000004.1:0-49382 GCA_964415435.1 uncultured Gammaproteobacteria bacterium | reverse complement strand
ATTTTGTCTTACCACCCAAACGCTGTTTTCCTCGATTGACAATAATTTCATTTAGAAAATTACCTTTACCAAATACTTCATCTAGGGCAAGTTTTATATGGGCACCAAAATTATAACCTTGTCTAACAAAGATTAAGCCGTCATCAGCTAAAAGTTCGTAAAGGAGTATCAACCTGCGTCTAACAAATTCAACATAATCAGCTCCCTTTTTACGAGCCGTATATGCACTCTGACCCTTGTTTCCATCATATTCATCGCCTGTTCCAAAAGGCGGATCAATATAAATCAATTTAACTTTCCCTTTTATTTTATTCTTAATTACTGGGTCTTCGTTTTTATAAAAGGTTTTGAGAATTTGGAGGTTGTCGCCGAATACTAAGAGATTGTGCCAATCTTTTGCGGCAAGAGGATATTTTGTGCCGTTAAAAATTTTTTCAACCTGAAGTGGAACAGCTTTGGCTTCCTCGTTATCCGCCAAAATATCCTCTTTGCGCGCTTTTCCTGCATAGACAAGCTCGTACTCTTTTTGTTTGGTCGGAAAAATCGCGTACTTGTATTCGGCGGGAATTTCTTTGCCGGTCTTTAGGCAATCAATCAGAAATTCTATGTCATTTTTGTTGAGATTTTTCATAGTCATTTCAAAAGCTCGTCGCTTGTTACTCCCAACGCTTGGGCGATTTTCAATTTTGGCGGAGAGAGAGGGATTCGAACCCCCGATGACCGTAAAGGCCATACTGGTTTTCAAGACCAGCTCGTTCAACCGCTCCGACATCTCTCCAGGGAGGCGCGTGCCGGAATCGAACCGGCGCAGTAAGTGTTTTGCAGACACTCGTGTTTCCTCTTCACCAACGCGCCGCGCCCACCTCCTATTTTACCTTACGTGGCTTCCGTACACAATCGGTCATACGAGGCTGTCATGGTATAATTAAACCCATTATGTATAAAAGTATTTCTGCGGTCCTGATCTGGTCTGAAGACTATAAAAAGCTGGTTAAGTGGTATCGTGAAAAGCTCGGTCTAAAAGTCATAGAAGAACTGAATCATCCTGAAGATACGGGAGTCGGTTTGTGGGTGGGTAAGTCCTACCTTTGGATCGGGCAACACTCAGAAGTAAAAGGAAAAAATAAAGACCAACACAGACACATGTTTAATATCTCTGTCGACTCTGTAGGCAAGGAGTACAAAAAACTGAAAACAAAAGGAGTGAGGTTTTTTGCAGATCCTTTCAAGGCGCCTACATTCGATAAATATTTCGCTACGTTTTATGATGCCGATAACAATCTTGTTCAACTTATCGGCGATAAATAATATGTATCAGAGTCCAACACATGGAAAAGTAGATCTGGAAAAACTAAAGCATATAGTTTCTTCATTCATGGCCGAAGATAAAAAGGCACAGTATGAAATCATAGTCGGTACGGATTCTCAAAAAGTACGCAAAGATACATACGACTTTGTGTCAGCTCTTATTGTCCACAGGGTAGGAGCAGGCGGCATTTATTTCTGGAAGCGTATTGTGCAGGAAAGGAAAATAAGCCTTAAGGAGCGTATCTATCAGGAGGCGACCATGTCGCTTGTCACCTCAGAGAATTTTGTCAACTTTTTCAGAACAAACGGCATCTCAAAGTACAATATTCAAATTCATGTAGACATCGGGCATAATGGTGAGACAAGAAGTCTTATAACGGAAGTGGTGGGGATGATTCGGGGGAGCGGATACGAGGTAAAAATAAAGCCTGACTCATACGGAGCTTCCAAAGTAGCAGATCGCTATACCTAAGCAATAAACTCCCTCAGGTTTCCCTCATTGATCACAAATGTAGTTCCTTCGCCCTTTACGATTTTCATCGCAACCTTCCGTACAACTCCTTCGATGGTGCGTTCAAGCGTACGGATACCTGCATCGAAGCCAAGTGGACGAGTAAGCTTGAGCCAAACGGAATCATCAATTGTAATGGTATTAGGAGGCAAGCCTGCCTGTTTTACATAGCGGGGAAGAACAAATTGCTTTGCAATCGCGATCTTCTCATCGTCGGTATATGAGGGCATCTGGATAACCTCAAGTCTGTCCATAACGGCGGTTGAGATATTATTAGTATTGTTTGCTGTTGCGATGAAAAGTACCTCTGACAGGTCGAAAGGGTAGTCGATGAAATAATCGGTAAAACTGCTCCTCTGGCCCGGGTCCAAAAGTTCAATGAGTACGCCCATTACGGCCGCTCTTGATTCTGGTGTAATGCGGTCAAGCTCATCAAGAAGGATTACAGGATTTTTACTACCTGCTCTTCTTAAGGCGCGAATTATCATGCCCGGCTCTGCTTCTGGAGAGGTTTTGGACTGTCCTCTCAGGTCAAGAGCCTGTGAAAGACCGCCAAAAGGGATGCGTACGAACTTTCTGCCGAGCGCCTCTGCGACTGACTGAGCAAAAGTAGTTTTACCAGTACCTGCCAAACCAACAAAAAAAAGAGAAGGAGCCTGGAAAAGTGTTTCCGTGGCCTGTTTTCTCTGAAGGATGAGTACTGACAGATACTCCAGTACCCTCATTTTTATTTTTTCCAGGCCATAGTGGTTTTTGTCGAGCACTATTTTGGCCTTGTTTATATCCAGAATATCCTGCGTTGACGTGTCCCAGGGTAGATGAGTGATCCAGTCTATGTATTTGCTCGTAATGTCTATTTGTGAAAGGTTTCCGCCATATTTGAGAGTGAGGGCAATTCTCTCAATTTGTTGCACTGCCTTATCGTGCAGATTAGCAGGTAAATGAACACTCTGCAACTGTGTCTGAAGTTTTAGTATTTCTGACAAACTATTTTGGGTATCCATCTTATTAGCAGACAGCTATTCCACTTGACAAAAGCGGAAATTTTTACTATCATTTTTGAGTCGTTATTTCATTTTACAAATTTCAATTTTCAAAAGCTATGGCAAAAACAGGAGCCGTAAGTATCAAACCTCTTTTCGACTACGTATTAATTAAGCCTTTAGAGCAGGAAGAAAGAACAGCTTCAGGAATAGTGCTTCCAGACAGTGCAAAGGAAAAACCGCAAGTAGGTGAAATTATGGCTGTCGGGCCAGGCGGGATGAATGAGAAGGGTGTAGAGGTACCTATGATGGTCAAAGTCGGACAGAAAGTTATGTACAAGAAATGGGGAGGTAATGAAGTTAAGGTCGCTACAGAAGAATGGCTTCTTGTCAAGCAGGAAGATGTCATGGCAGTAGTTGGATAATGCAGTTTAAAAATTACAAATTTCAAATTAAATACTATATGGCAAAACAACTTAAGTACGGAGCAGACGCACGTAAAAAACTTCTTTCCGGTGTTCAACAGTTAGCAGATGCCGTGAGCACGACCCTCGGACCACGCGGCCGCAATGTGGCGATTGACAAAAAATGGGGTGCACCAAACGTTATCCACGACGGTGTTACTGTTGCTAAAGAAATTGAGCTTCAAGACCCATTCGAGAATATGGGAGCACAGCTTGTAAAAGAAGTCGCTTCGAAAACGGCCGATGTTGCAGGTGATGGTACAACCACATCAACCGTTCTCGCACATGCTTTAGTAAAAGAAGGCATTGAGAAAATCGATAAGGATAAAGTTAATTCAATGATGCTCCGAAAAGGTCTTCAAAAAGCATCTGATTATGTCGTGAAAGAACTGAAGGCGGCATCACTTCCTATTGATCTTAAGGAAGCTGCAAATGTTGCGACTATCTCAGCTGGAGATTCGGAACTAGGTCAACTCATCGCAGACGCTCTTAAAAAAGTGGGAGGAAAGTATGGTGTCGTGACAGTATAAGAGGGTAAAGGTCTTGAGACGACGGTCGATCATAAGGAAGGTATGCAGTTCGATCGTGGATTCGCATCTGCATATTTTGCGACCGATCCGGACAAGATGACTGCCGAGATAGAGGATCCTTATATCCTTATCACCGACAAGAAGATAAGCGCAGTACAGGACTTACTCCCATTTCTTGAAAAGTTTGTAAAGGTTTCCAAGAATCTTGTCATAATTGCAGATGAAGTTGAGGGTGAGGCTCTGGCAGTTCTCGTTGTCAACAAGTTGAAGGGAACCTTTAACGCACTTGTTGTCAAGGCGCCAGGATTCGGAGACAGACGAAAAGAGATGCTTGAGGATATAGCAATCCTGACGGGAGGAACCGTTATCTCGGAGGATTTGGGCAAGAAACTGGATACAGTTGAAATTGAGGACTGCGGTCGTGCCGATAAAGTAAAGTCCGATAAGGAGAACACATCCATCATCGGTGGAAAAGGCGACAAGGCCGCAATCCAGGCGCGCATCGCCCAGATAAGGAGAGCAATTGGTGAAACAACCTCGGAGTTTGACCGCGAAAAACTTCAGGAGCGATTGGCTAAGCTTTCAGGCGGTGTTGCCGTCATAAGCGTCGGGGCTGCAACAGAAGTTGAACTTAAAGACAGAAAAGAGCGTGTGACGGATGCCGTTGCCGCAACAAAAGCTGCGCTCGAAGAAGGTATAGTTCCAGGAGGAGCAATCGCGCTTTTGGATATTTCACAAAAAATGAATGCGAGCATGAAAGGTCTTGATGCGAATGACCGCATTGCTTTCGATCTTGTGAAGAGGGCATTAAGCAAGCCTTTCAATAAGCTTATCGAGAATAGCGGACTTGATGCACAGAGACTTCTCGAGGGCGGTACAAGGCAGGTGGGGTACGGATTTGATGTTTTGAAACTTGAATCGGACACTCAGCCCAAGGCAATCAAAATGATTGAGCATGGTATCGCAGATCCATTGAAGGTCGTGCGAACTGCTGTCGAGAACGCAATTTCCGTTGCTACTATGGTACTTACCACTGAGGTGCTGGTTACCGACCTTCCGGAAGAAAAGAAAGATCCGATGGCTGGAGCTGGGGGAATGGGTGGTATGGGCGGAATGCCAGGATATTAAGTTGACCTTAAACGTTAAACGTTTGATCCCCGAGGTAAAACTCGGGGATTTTTTTTATCTCACTTTTTTGTACATGAGAATTTCATTGATGTAGTTATCCTTATAATGTATTCCTTCAGGGAGCATGCCGTATTCAACAAAGCCTAAGTTTGTATAGAGTTTACGGCCAATATCATTAATATCGTATACAGCAAGAGTAATGAGGCGAAGTTCGGGGATAGAGGCCACGGCTTCTTCTATTACGGTATTCATAAGGAGTTTGCCCAAACCTTTTCCTCTCTGATGTTTACTTATCGAAATGCCCAATAATCCTACGTGACTCTCGGTTTTATCTCGCATATTAAGATTAGTAACACCGGACAAGACATCGTTGACGAAAAGAAGAAGTACGACGCATGTTCCATTCATTATTTTCTTAAGCTGGCTTTCAATATAGCTAACTTCTTCCTCAAAAGACGTTTGTTCGCCCTGATAGCGAATATAGGTTTTTTCCCGTGAGAGCTCATTTATATAGTTCATGAGCGAATGACTATCACCTTTGTCAAGATAACGAATCACTATTTTCTCGCCATTATGTTGGGATTCGAGTAGCTTTCTTCCTGCCTTCATGACTTTATTATAGTTTATCTTTTATGAGAATGTCCGGTTTGTGTAATAAATATGTATCTCTTTAGGTTGTAATATAGGCCTAATTTTGATATAATTCACGCCTTATGAAAAAGAAACTATCGGATATTTCCGCCTGGATAAAAAAAAGACTTGCCCCCCTTCAAAAAAAGACTTCTACCATTATTACCGGCAGACCATTTTTGAGCCTATTTCTCATACTTTTAGGTATATTTGCACTCATTGCGGTAAGTAGTACTCTTCGAAAACCAAAGCCGATGACGAATGAAAAGCCAGCTGTTGCAAAAAATGTCTCCATATACAGGATCGGCGCTGTACCGAGAATCAATCTCCAGGCACAGATCGATAAATCAAGTGTCATAACGATAACATCACTTGCGGGCGGCGTTGTTCAAAGTATTCCCAATATTGAGGGTGCGCTCGTTGGGAAAGGGCAAACACTAGTCTCACTTTCAACCAATTATCAGGGTGGAAACGTATTTTCACTTCAGCGCGCGCTTGCCTATGAGCAGTATCAAAATGTAAAAAAAACATATGATGACCAAAAGGCAGTTCTCGATATACAAAGGGAGATAGCTGAGGAGAATCGCGATAATACAGAGGAACTTCGAAAGATAAGTGAACAGTCAATCAGTGAAACAGAGTCGCTGTTGGGAAATAATTCAGCACTCCTCACTCACATGGAGGCACTTCTCACCGAACTTGAGGGTATTCCAAATCCTGATGTCTCAACACAACAGGCAATAATCGGGCTTATTCAGGGTCAAAATCAGATAAAGGCGGCAAACGCACAGCTTAATGCAAATCTGAGGCTGACACGATATCAAACAGATTCTGGCAGTGAGCCAAATCAGCTCGCAGAACTTCAAGAAAAGTTGACAAAAAAGCAGCTTGATATTCAGGAACAAGCATTAAAACTTAGCCGGGAAGTAGCAAAACTCCAGTATCAGATCGCTCAGGTGAATGAAGCGGTAATGTATCCGGCAGCACCTTTTACCGCAACAATTCAGAAAGTGTTTGTGCGGGTTGGACAAGCGGTACAACCAGGTGCGCCGCTTGTTCTTTTGAGCGGACTGCCGGAAGAAGATCCAATCACCGCCATCATATATGCGCCGCGTGAGATTGCTCAATCTATCTCACGAACAGAACCAACAGTTCTTCACTTCGGGAATGAGACATATGAGTCTGTTCCTTCCTTTGTCTCAACAGAAGCAGTACAGGGGACACTGTATGCAGTCTACTATCCTATACCCGACAACTACAGTCTCAGCCTGACTGACAACGGATATGTAACAGCCGATATTCCAATTGGCTATCCAGATACCAATGCAGTTATCCCGTTTATACCAATTGATTCTGTTTACCAGACCGAAACCTCAGCTTATGTGTTCGTAGTGGAAAAAAGTAAAGCTATTAGTCGGAAGGTAACCTTAGGACAGGTAATGGGAAGGTTCGTTGAAGTAACTTCTGGACTGGGAGATGGTGATGTTGTAATTCTTGATCGCACCGTCATCGAAGGCGATACTGTAAAAGGAGTTCGATAATACTATGGCTCAAGGGCTTACCAACTATCTTCGTAATCTTCGTTTTGATCCGGCGCTTTTTAAGACGTTTCATGCCAAAATCATTACAAACTTCCGTCTCGTTTTCCTCCTTATCACCCTCATTGTAACATTGGGAGCAGTGAGTTTTCTAAACATTCCGCGAAGATTGAATCCGGAAGTAGAAATCCCGATTGTTACCATTGTTACTGTTTTGCCTGGAGCAAATCCACGCGATGTCGAATCACTTGTTACCATACCGATCGAAAATAAAATTGCGGGCGTTGAGGAATTGGACATCATGACCTCAAGCTCGAGAGAGAGTGTATCGAGCATTGTTCTTCAATTTAAGTCTACTGTTGATCCTGATGAGGCTAAGGCTGATGTTGACGCTTTAATAAGCCGGGTTACTGACTTGCCGGAAGATGCGCAAACGCCGATTGTCTCCGCGCTTGATTTTGAAGACCAGCCTGTATGGAATTTTGTGGTAACAACCTCAGCCGATTACACTTCACTGATGCGCTTCTCAAAGAAGCTTAAAGAGAATCTGGAAAATGATCCAAAAATAGATAGAGTTATCGCATCAGGTATCAATGAAGATAGGATAGAAGTACGACTTGATACCACCAAGCTAAATGAACTAAACATCAATCCTTTTCAGCTGTCCCAAACGATAAAAAGTCTTGCCAATTCCTATCCTGCCGGCAATATAGAAACAGCAGAAAACACCTATTCCCTTACCATTGATAGCCAGATCGCTTCCGTAGACGACTTACGTAATACTCGTATAACCGTTGGTGATACAGACACACAGATTGTACGGCTTGGCGATATTGCATCTGTTTCCGAAATCAGTCGTGATAACAATAAAAAATCCTATTTTGCAACTGATAGTCTGAGTCCTCGGCCTGCAGTGCAGTTTTTTGTCTATAAGATCAGTTCAGCGAACATAGACGAGTCTGCCAGGGCAATGGAACTTGTGGTGGAAAACACAATTGAACCATATGGCGACAGATTCCAAGTAAATGATATTACAAATACAGCCGATGAAATTGATGATCAATTCAATGATCTTCTTGGCGAGTTTCAATCAACTATCATTCTTGTATTTGTAAACTTGCTTATTTTCTTGGGACTTCGTCAAGCATTCATTTCTTCACTTACTGTACCTCTCACGTTTCTGTCTTCGATAACAATACTAAATGCCTTAGGATATTCTCTCAACTTCCTTACGATGTTTGCGTTTCTTTTGGCGCTTGGTCTTCTGATTGATGACACGATTGTTACCGTCACTGCAATGACTCGCTATTTTGCGACGAAACGTTTCACTAGCGTTCAAACGGGTCTTCTTGTGTGGCGTGACTTTATTATTCCTCTTTGGTCAACAACAATTACGACTATATGGGCTTTCGTGCCACTTCTCCTGGCATCGGGCATAATTGGAGAATTCATAAAACCTCTTCCGGTTGTGGTTACGACAACAATGCTATCCTCAACATCAATTGCAGTATTTATAACACTTCCTCTGATGATGATTATTTTGGAGCCGCATATTCCGGCACGCGTAAAAACATTTCTGAAAGCTGTCGGCGTTGTTGTGTTGGTACTTCTTGGATTTCTTCTCATACCGAAAACAGCTCTTTTTCCTTTGGTATTTGTTCTCTATATTCTTTTTTTCATTGTTGCGTTTAGAGTACGGCAAGACATCAGTAAAAAAGCAAAAAGTTTTATAAGGAAGAATCCGTCATTAGGTAAGATATTGACAAGGATAAGCTCCATCAGCGAAAAGGGGCTCATCGATACGGAAAAAATAAGTACCCAGTACATGCGTATCATTGAAAAGATCGTATCTTCTCAAGGTGCGCGTAGAAAAACACTTGCGCTCATCATTTTGTTTGCTGTCATAGGATACATCCTTATTCCTTTAGGTTTTGTCACCAATGAGTTCTTCCCGAAGGTTGACCAGGATACATTTTATGTTGCGGTTGATCTCCCGGCAGGTACCACTATTGATAAAACAGATATTGAGGCAAAGTGGTGGATGGACCGGTTAACCGATACGCCATATGTAAAACATTTAACAGCAGAAGTTGGTTCGCAGTTTGACATTAATGGCGGTCGTAGTGATAACACAGGATCATTAATTGTGACGGTGAGTCTTGTCCCAAAAGAAGAAAGGAGTATAGAGTCGCAGGAGATTGCTCAATCAATTCGTGATAAATATAAAGGTTATCAAAAGGGAACAGTGTTAGTCCAGGAGCAAAGTGGTGGTCCCCCAGCGGGAGCCGATCTACAGATAAAACTTTTGGGCGAAGATCTCGCAATTCTTGACTCCTATGCGGACAAGATAGTTGGATTCCTTCAAAAGGATACAGGAGTAGCAAACATTTCCAAATCAATCAAGACAGGAACAAGCAAAATCATTTTTGTTCCTGATAAAGACGCTATGGCGAACGCGGGTATTACGCTCGACTCGATTGGTTTATGGCTCAGGTCATCTGCAAGCGGCTTTACACTGGATACTCTGAGACTTGATGAGGAAGACAAGGACGTCGTTTTTACGCTGATACCAGTCAACAAAACTCCGGAAGAGCTTGGGAACATTTATATCAGCAACAACCAGGGTGTTTCATACCCCCTGCTTTCTCTCGGAACGATACGACTGCAAAGCAATCCGACCGTCATCGATCGTGAGGATGGAAAAAGGACGATTTCTGTGAGCGCTTCAGTGTTGCCGGGATCGACCACTTCAGAAAAAAACGCGGAAATTGAGGAATTTGCAACATCTCTAGACTTGCCAGCAGGATATGTATGGAAAACCGGCGGTGTTAACGAGGAGAACCAAAAATCAGTCCAATCGATTTTTAATGCAATGGGAATATCATTTCTTCTTATTATGGTTACAATGGTCCTTGAGTTCGGATCATTTCGACAGGCGTTTATTGCTCTTACAACAATTCCATTGGCGGTTGCCGGTGTATTTTATTTATTTGGTATCACGGGAACCCCCCTTTCGTTTCCTGCACTTATCGGTGTACTGTCGCTTTTTGGTATAGAAGTAACAACGGTAATCGTTATCATGGAGAAGATAAATGACAATATAAAAGAAGGATTTAGTCTAAAGGATTCTGTCGTAGAGGCGGCGGGAAGCCGGCTTGAACCGATTCTTCTGACTTCTGTCACAAGCATCTTAGGCCTTCTTCCTATTACACTTGCAGATCCTTTGTGGCGCGGACTGGGTGGAGCTATCATTGCCGGACTTCTCATCGGAGGCTTTGTAAAACTTTTTTATGTGCCGGTTATGTATTATGTCTTCTTCTCAAGAGATGAAAAGTTTAAAGTGAAGAAAAAGATAAATACATGATCACACTTGGACTTCCTATTAAATTTCTTATCGCTTTTATCATCGGTGCTGTTATTGGACTTGAGCGTGAATCGCAGGATGAACTAAATACTAAATCCTCAAGAATAGAAGCTCCGCATGAAGTGGGAGTGAGAACGTTTTCACTTATCGCTATTCTTGGTACATTTGCTGGAATCGCTTTTTTAAGGGCGCCGTTACTTTTCATTGTTTTATCCTTAGCGGTGTCTCTTCTTATACTTACTTACTATATTATGCAAAGCAGGTTGACAAAAGATGTTGGATTTACAACAGAGTTGGCTCTTATCTACAGTTATCTGGTCGGTGTTTCAATAGGGTATGAGCTTATACCTATACAACTTATCTTGGCCATAAGTGTAATCGTAATTATTTTACTGTCTGTAAAAACTCGAGTGAAATCAATTATTCAGGATATTAAGCCAGGCGAGTTTAATGCGTTTTTGGGATTCGCCCTTATTGCCGCTGTTATCCTTCCTTTCCTCCCCAATACTACCTACAGCCTTTCTGACATTCCTGGATTTATCGCGTTTCTTAGTGAGTCCGGAATTCACATTGAAAAAATTGCCGGGATAGAACTCTTTAATCCATTCAAACTCTGGTTTATTGTCGCACTTATAACAGGTTTAGACATTGTGGGTCATATTCTAGAGAGGATCTTTGGTCAGGGTCGCGGAAGACTTATTGCAAGTGTTGCAGGAGGATTTATTTCTTCGACTGCAACCACTCAGGGACTGGCACAAGAGAGCAATTCTCACAAGAAAATAAACTATCTTGTCGGGGCAGCAGTCTTCGCTAACATCGCAAGTTTTTTTCAACTGGCCCTTCTTGTTGCTCCTGTCAATGCAGACTTTCTCATTCTTATTGCGCCTTCGCTCATCGGAATTATTTTAGTCGGAAGTGTTATAGGCTTCTTCTTTTTGAGAAGAGCTGAGTCTGAAAAAAAGAAATCAAAGCGACAGACCGAACCTGAGGAAAAAGATGTACAGATATTTGAAATAATGCCAGCTCTTAAGTTCGCGTTTTTGTATCTCATAGTTACCATTGTAAGTCGCATTGTCCTCACGCTCTTTGGTCAAAATGCATTTCTTTTGACTGCAGCGCTGGCTTCGCTTACTGGCATCGATGCGGTTCTTATTACAGCTGCTCAACTTTTTGGAAGAGGTCTTACCGAAACAACTGCTCTTTTCACATTCATTATCGTAAATGCCGTCAACCTGACGGGAAAATCGTTTTACAGCTTTACACAGGGTAAGAGAGAATTTGCATTCAAGTTTTTCCTTACTGTGCTAGCGCTAATAGCAGTGAGTTTGGTAGGTTTTTTGTTCTGATTTTAGTCATTTATACTGTATAATATATATATCCTTTTACATTTAAGACATGCATAAGGCGCATGTCTTTTTTTTACTCTTCCTGAATAAAGTGAAGGGTAGAAAGAGTTATCCCGCCGAAGCCTTACGCGAAGGCGGATTATATGTATGGAAATAAGAAACATAGCTATTATTGCTCATGTGGACCATGGAAAGACAACCCTGGTCGATGCTCTGTTGAAGCAAACTCATACCTTCCGCGAGAATCAGAAGGAAATGGGCGAGACACTTATCATGGACTCAAATGATCTTGAGCGCGAAAAGGGTATTACCATACTTGCCAAAAACACCTCAGTTTTTTATAAAGATTCAAAGATTAATATCATTGATACTCCGGGTCACGCTGATTTCGGTGGAGAAGTGGAACGAATCATTAATATGGCATCGGGCGCTTTACTTCTGGTTGATGCTGCTGAGGGTCCACTTCCTCAAACGAAGTTTGTACTAAAAAAAGCTCTCGAGGCAAAACTGAAGATCATTGTCGTAATCAATAAAATAGATAAAAAAGATGCCGATGCAATAAAGACATTGCATGACGTAGAAAGCCTTTTTTTGGAGCTTGCTCATGATGAGTCTGCACTTCACTTCACGACTCTCTACGGTGTAGGTCGAGACGGCAAGATGTTTTTAACACTTCCCGAGAAGTATACGAGTGAGATGGAAGGAAGTTTGGCTCCACTTCTTGATACCGTACTTAATGAAATTCCAAACAGTGCAGTCAATGAGGATAAACCATTTCAAATGCTTATCTCTACTCTAGACTATGATAACTATGTAGGTAAGCTCTGCATAGGAAAAGTAAACAGAGGCGTACTGAAAAAGGGAAGTGCGGTAGCCCTAATGCATGAAGATAACCTTGAAGGCACCTATCGGGCCGTAAAACTTTATACCAGTGAGGGATTAGGTAGAAAAGAGGTGGACGAAGTTACTTCAGGCGACATTGTCGCAATCGCAGGTATCCCTGAACTGACAATCGGGCAAACAGTCACAGATATAAATGTGCAGGAAGGGCTTCCAACAATTACGGTTGAGGAACCTACAATAAAAGTAACAATTGGTCCCAACACGAGCCCCTTCGGAGGCAAGGAAGGAAAGTACTCCACCTCACGCCAACTAAAAGAGAGACTTCTTAAGGAAAAGGAAACCAATTTAGGACTTCGTATCGAAGAAAACGAAAGTGCCGATTTTGTTGTCTACGGTCGTGGAGAGCTTCACTTGGCAATTCTTATTGAGACCATGAGGCGTGAAGGTTACGAGATGCAGGTTTCAAAGCCACACGTTATTTTTAAGACGATCAATGGAGTAAAAAGCGAGCCGTATGAAGAGGTTACGATAGACGTCGGTAAAGAGTTTTTAGGAACCGTGTCGGAAGAAATGGGTAAACGGAAAGCACAGATGCAGGATATGGTTAATATCAAGGACGATTATGTAAGGCTTACCTATATCATTTCAAGTAGGAATCTTTTAGGTATTCGAAACTCACTTCTTACCAAAACTCGAGGTACTCTTCAGATGAATACCTATCTTTTAGGTTACAAACCCGTGGGTCCGGCAATGGAAGCGATAAGAAGCGGATCTCTTGTTGCCGTTAAGCCAGGAGTATCTTTGACCTATGGTCTTGTTAATGCGCAGGAAAGAGGAATACTATTTATCGGTACCGGCGTTGACGTATATGAAGGTATGGTCGTGGGGGTTTCTTCACGCGAGGATGACATTGAGGTTAATGTATGCAAAGCAAAACAACTTACAAACAACCGCTCAGCCGGTGAGGGAGTGTCCGCAGGTCTTGCTCCGCCAACCATCTTAAGCCTCGAACAATCCCTAGACTTTATAGCAGATGATGAGCTTTTGGAAGTAACCCCAAAAAACCTTCGAATTAGAAAAAGATATTTATCTACAACTGAAAGAAGGGTCATGGACCGAAGAAACCGTGCAGTGCAAGAGACTGCAGAATAAACTCACTTTATAATCTGTCTATATTCTTTCTTTGTGATCGTGAGGAGCGCCTTCATATTTTCAGAATTTTTCACTTTCTTTATGTAAAATTCCCTCGAAAGAAAATGTTTATTGTCAGTCACCCTCTCCAAAAATTCCACTCCTTCCAGATGATCCTGTTCGTGCTGTATAACACGGGCAAGTATTCCATCACAACGTAATCTGAATCTTTTGCCAGTTTCATCGTGGGCTTTTACTTCTATCTCGCTTGACCTTTTCACCGGTCCGAAAACAGATATTTCCTTTGATGTTCCTACACATCCACACCCCTCATAAATAACGGATGTTTTACGGGAGCGACGCGTTATTTCTGGGTTGATGAAAATCCGTAGTTCATCTAAGTTACCGTTTTTTCGATATTGAGTTTTGCGTGGATGAGTGATATAAATGTTTTCATTGCGGCCAATTTGAGGTGCAGCAATGCCGATAAGTCCGGTCTTATACATGGTATCCGTAAGGTCTTTTATAAGACGTTTTAGTCTTCTTGAGCTGAAATCGGTAATGACTGAATTTTCGGTTTTCAGTTTAGGATCACCGATCTGAAGGATCTTTTTTACTGCCATAGAGCATATTATAGCTCTTTTTTGTTATTTTGGCTAGAACGTAATTACGAGAGGTAGATGGTCGGAGTAGCTGGTTTGTAACACTTCGGCAGTTTTGATATCCATATCAGGGGTGTTAAAAATATAGTCAAGTCTCCAGTCCAGTGCATTCGTCTTAAATCCCTGTTTCTCAAAAGGTTTAGTCGTCCAAGTCTTTTCACTAAAATCAGGACCTGCATTTTTGAGATGCTTACTGATCTCACTGATTGTATAGGAGTCTGGGGTAGAGTTTAAGTCGGCAGTAAAAAAATAGTTTGTCTTTTTTGTTCTCAAAATATCGACTAGATTATTAACCTCTTTTTTTCTGTTTTCAGTTATTTCAAATAAAGGTGAGTATGAAAGGTGAGTAGTACCAATGGTTATAAGTTCATTATTCTGTTGGATGCTTATCTCGAGGTATACCCTTCCCTCCTCAGACGCATTTTTTGGGTTACCCGTCGGTTGCCGAATGTATTTAAATGTTGGGTTGAGGATAGGATATTTACTAAAAATTGCATTACCCTGTGTATCTATTTCTTCACGATCGGTCCAGGTTTCAGCAATCTGGTAGTAATAGTGCATTCCGGTTTTTTCGGCGATGTATCTTGCAGTGTCTATACCCTGGGTAAAATTCTGAAAAAATTCCTGACCACACAATATGTCGGGTTTAACCTCCTTTATCAGCTCAACTAAATTGTTGGGATCTTCCTTAAACCAGACGTTCCACTGCATGAGTTTCATATCTCTGATTATAGAATATTCAGTAATCTATATATAGATTGTATTAGCAATACATTTTTGGTACACTTATAAACAAGTATATGAAAAAAATTGCCCATAGTGTCTGTGTTTTATGTGGAAACCCTCGTGTAGTAGTCCGTGTTTGGAAAGAGGTAATAGATGATTCGGTCATCACCAATACTGAAACCGCCTGCTCAAATGCTGAATGTCAAAAAAAAGTTGACCAGGAAAATAAGAAACAAAAAGACAGATACCTTGCGATGAAATTAAAAAGTCAGGAGAGAATGTTCCGCCGAAGAAACGGTGAAGGAAGTAAAACCGCTTCGCATTAATGCTTCATTAATTCTTCTTGAAGTCTTTCAAGAGTGTGCCTCACATATATAGAAACAGTTAGGATAGGATGGTTATAGTGTTGCAGAATCTTTATTTGCTCTTTTATTTTTTCTTCTGATACCGTGTCTATTTTTGTCAAAAGTATTACTGTTTTCTTTTCGAGAATAAGCGGGTTAAACTGAGAGATCTCTTTTTTCACTGTCATATAATCTTGGGTAATGTTCTCGGAATCTGCAGCGACACAGTGAAGAAGCAATCTTACTTTTTCAATATGCTTTAGAAACCGGATTCCTAGCCCCTTGCCGGTTGACGCACCTTCAATAAGTCCGGGAATATCTGCGAGTATTCTGCCATCCATTACGCCCAAGTTTGGCTCGAGTGTGGTAAAAGGGTAGTTGGCAGTTTTTATGTTTGCGTTTGTCAGTGCATTAAGAAGGCTGCTTTTGCCTACATTTGGTAATCCTATGAACCCGTAGTCGGCGATAAGACGCAAGATGAGATGTAAATGTTTTTCCTGTCCGCGATCCCCAAGGGTGGCTTTTCGCGGTGTTTGGTTCGTAGATGTCTTAAATGAGTCATTCCCCATACCTCCATTTCCTCCGCGAGCGATAAGTACCTGAGGGTTTGTCTTATCTAGAATAATTTCGCGTTTATTCTGTGTATCAATAATGGTGGTATTGTTGGGTACTTGAAGATGAAGATCTAAACCGTTAAGTCCTACCCGTCTATTAGGGCCTCCAGGTCTTCCGGAGTCAGCAGTGTATGTAGTGATCTCCTTATATTTTTTGAGATCCGGCACATTAGAGTTGACGACAAAGTACACGTCTCCTCCCTTACCGCCATTGCCTCCGCTAGGCCCGCGCTTATTGATAAAAAAGGAAACCTTGCCGTCTCCTCCCTTACCGCCATGAACTGAAATGTGAGCATCGTCTATTAGCATATAGCTTCTATTATACCGCCGAAATGTTAAAGGAGTATCAGGAAAGGAAACGTTTTGCTGCGATGGGTTTATAATGATATAAAATCTTTGGTTTTTATTAAAGTCTCGATGGCATTCATCGTTGTCACTGAAAACCCACGTTGCTTTTGAAGAAGTTTATAAATGATCTGCCATTCGTTGTAGATTCCGGGGCCCAGCTTTATGCGTTTTATATCTCTCACTTGTATTTTTCCGAAGGTCGGTGTTTTCGTTACTCCGAGAGCTAACAGCATAAGATGAGTACGCAGACATTTCTGACAGCGAGAGCAGTTATATCTGATTTTTTTATCGAAAACATTTTTCCAGCAGACCCTAAGGTTTTTTATAAATAGGTTAAAGTGAGTATGAGATATAAGTGCCCTGATTTTTTTGTCCCTTGTCATGGTATGGGCGATGAGTGCGGGCTTAAAAAAACGGGTACTAAACAGTTTATCTGCTCCCCTTCTGAGACCCCACTCGCTCCATTCAAATGCTTCGCCGCTCATGTAGAGTGTTTTAAACCCAAGAAGCAGGCCAACTGTAAAAAGAGGAGCGATGTGATAGGTATGCCAGCCGATAATCTTGTCGGAGACTTCTTTAATATTCGTTGAAACGAACACTGTTTTTTTTCTGGTATGGCGTCCGACGTTCGTAATTCTTTTATGAACATCTCTTAAAAAGTCGTTTTTATAAAGCGGAATATCATACCCATCGACGAACACAAGCGTGTCGGTATCCTTAGTATTTTTCGGAATAAGAAGACTATAAAAGGAGTCTAGTCCCAAGGTAAAGAGAAGACCGTAGTTAGTGGTTATCCTTCGTTTTGAAGTTTTCTGCACATGTACCTTTATGTTATTTTTTATACCAAAGTATTTTTTTACCAATCTTATTTTTTCGTAGATTTCCTTTGATACTGGCGCTTCAAACGTAAGGTTCTCATTTAAGGCAAATGCGATAGGTAGCGCAATCATAAAAAATGCATCTTCATAATTTAGTGCACCCTTATAAAAGCGTGATATCCTAAACCACACCGTTTTCTGTATGTGAAGCGGATTCATTATGCTTCCTTTTGTAAATAAGTGCACTATCATTTTGGCAACAGATATAAAAATATCCTCCTTTGTCCCATGCGGTTTTTCAAATACAAAATCTGCAGAAATAACCTTATACACGTCTTCTTCAACTATTCTGAAATTGCTGACTTTCATGAAAAAGATTGTAGCACACGACTCCGTGATTCATTTATGCTCTAGTTACCTGATACAATGAGTACGCATGAAATACGATGTTATCATCGTCTTGGCAGGTGGTATACAAGATGATGGAAGTTTGGCTGTTTCGGTAAAAAAACGGATCGAAAAGGCCAGATTACTCTTTTTTCACAAAAAAGCACCCCGGATATTAATGACGGGAAAGTGGAGTATCGGCAGGACTACTCCTGTTATGACAGAGGCGCGCGCGATGTATAACTACGCAAGAAAAATAGGAATACCCAAAAAGGCGATATATTTGGAAGAAAAGTCAAACAATACGCTAACAAATATCCGCTTTACAATGAAGTACTTCCTGATTCCCAATAAATGGAAAAAAATAATCATTGTAACTTCCGATTTTCACATGTACAGGACTCGCCTTATCTGCATGCATGTGTTTGGTACGTCTTACAACGTAATGTACGTTACGGCGAAAACAAACGCATCCTCCTTTAGGAAGCTACAATGGTACATAAAAGATTTTCTCTCGGCACTTTTTTTTCAGATCCGCTTTTCTTTTTCTAAGGTATAGTATTCAGATAGGAGATGATCGAGCGTGTAGATTTCTCTATCACGAATAACTTTTTCATTCCGTTTTTTTAGTATATTTTTTTCAGCCTTATTATTTTTGAGTACGTAGTTTGTCTTTTTTACAAAATCTGTTCGCCAGTCAGTTTTCCGGATATCAACAGTATAGCGGGTTGCATTCTTTTTATAGATAAGCATTAGGGCGTTTGTATTTTTTTGATGATAATAATCATCCGACTGGAAAGCGATAGTCGGCACATTCGCAGCCATACCGAAAATAAGACCATGGTAGCGTGTCGTAATGAGGATGTCGCACTGTGAAGTTAAGGTGTTGATCCGTATCGCAGGTTCAACTGATTTCTCTGCCAGTTCTTTATACGTAGGACAATAAACGTGGATTGAAGAGGGAAGTAAGGAAGCTATTTTTTTACATATGAGAAGATCTCTTTTATTGTTTTTGTCGAATTCATGAGGTATAAGAACAACATCAACTTTTTTTCTCTTAACTGATTTTACGAAATGGGTAACGGCGTCCAGTATTTGTGTTTCGTAGCCTTTCCAGGGGTGTATACTCAGGCCAATCCTAAAAGTTTTTTTAGAGCGTAATCGCTTTCCTGAATTGCTAGGCAATGTGTAGGCGGCGTCCAGCATGCTTTTTATTTTGCTGTTTTTGAAAAACACCCTCTCACGGATTCCTACAAGATCAGGCAGATGGTGAAAAACCGGTAATGTAATTCGATCGATTAAGTTGAAGGGCCCTAGTGTTTGTCCCACGATGAGTATTTTTTTTCTCAGCATCTTTGCAATTATCGCGGCATATAGGGAATAGTAGAGCCAGAAAGGGAATAAGCTGTTGATATTGCCTCCACCGGAGAAGTGAAGTACATCTGCCGATTGGATTAATTTAAAAAACTCATATTCCTTTTTCGATAGTACGTTTATTTTTAGTATACGGTGCAGTAACGTCCGCGCTAGAAGAGTTATGAAATATATCCGGCTTGATTTATTCCCCAGCGGCCAGCGGAGATGCTTCTTTTCGGTAAGATGAAGACTTTTGTGAGATATAAACTCCGTAAGAGCAACCAGTTTTACTTTCGGAACGTTTTCTTTGTACCAGCGATATGATTCATAGAACATCGCTTCATCACCCACATGGTAGTAAGGCTCTATAAACCCTCCGATATTGGAAAACAAAACCACTTTCATAAACCTCTACTATACATGATGAAAGTAAAATATGAAGCAAAAAAGCTTCGGAATTGATATAATTTATGCCTAAACCAGGGGTACCCAAGTGGCCAACGGGGTCAGACTGTAAATCTGATGGCTTATGCCTTCGAAGGTTCGAATCCTTCCCCCTGGACAGTGAACCAGAGTTTTGCTAAAGCAAAACACGGTTCACTGTCATGTACCGTGTTGCGCAGCAACTCTGGTACATGGCCCAATATGTTTCTTCAAAAAGAGTCAAAAAACTCCATTTTGTAATTTATAATCCATTTACTTCTCATTCACTGGATCTAAAATTAATATATACGAAAAAACTTCAATACTGTGTATATATTTTGCAAAGTAGAAAAGATGGTAACCTTTACATTGGTTATACAACTAACCTTCATGAAAGACTAACCTCTCATATAAACGGCAACACCAAGTCAACGGCTCCACGAAGGCCATTTGAGCTCATATTCTGTGAATTCTTCAAAGGGAAGCATGATGCTACCGAAAGAGAAAAATATTTCAAAACAACGAAGGGTAAAAGAACCTTACGTCTCATGCTCCGAGAAAGCTTGATATAATTCGTTTATGAAATCTGCTTTAGTTTTGGCCTATGAATCCATTAAGGATTTACCTAACAACTATAGAGATTTTGATACTATAGATATCTACGGATTTAGTAGTCAAGGAGGAAAGGAATTCAAGAATATTTCAACTAAGGTAAATTACCATAATGGATTCTTGGATATTGCCGATTACGCTAAACCACAATTTCCTTACAATTTCTGTTATATTCGTCATCCCGATCCTTGGGGAGAACCAAGAAATTGGATGCAACCTATATCTGCATTAGCCGAATCATTACAAGGAGAATTATCTTGTGAGTTTTGGTTTCCTAGTGAAATACTAGCTTTTAATTACCTACTGGAAGCTATCATAGGTAAGGAATCGATAAATATTATTGATATAAACCAGCTAGATAATGTTAATGACTGGAAGAATTATATGAGTAAATGGAGTGTTAATAAAAATGGATTAAAACACTCTATGCATGAGTTCTATCAAAAAAATAAAATCAGAATTCTTCAGAATTATTATAAAAATACCGGAAAACATTTTAACGATAACGTTACATTAACTTATGTGAAATCCCTCCTGATGTAATATAAAAAGTTCTAACGTCGTATACGAGTTTGGACTCGCTCGCTTTAACTTCAAAATTTCCTATAAGAACTTGATGTTCGAACTTTCTTGATATAATTTCGTAATATGAAGCTGGCTTTACTCCTTCCGGGTTTTTTTGGATTCACCGGACTATCTTCACCTAAAGACTTTTGAAAAAAGACTTTATCGAGCTTGGTTATACCGCTGAGCGAATTGATCCATGCAATGTTTGGTCAAGTGGAAATATAAATAACTACACGATTACAAACTATCTAAAGCAGGTGGAAGAAAGAATTTCATCTTATGTAGATGAGCACCCGCAAGAAGTTATACTAGTCGGGCATAGCTTGGGTGGACTTGTTTCAATAATTGCTGGGAATAGAATAGCGGAAGTAACGAAAATTGTTTCTCTCTGTTCGCCGGTTGATATATCCAACTTATCAAAAAAATGGAATGGAAAGGCTTTTAAAACATTCTGAACGTGATTTACCGGATAATCGATCAGAACACAAATCATTTGAGGTGCGGCACACATTTGTGGAGGATGGTTTGCAATACTCTGCCATTAAAGAAGTTGAAAATATTCATAAGCCCATCATGATTTTTATCGCATTAAAAGACACAGCTGTGCTGCCCAAAGAAACGGAAAAAATAATTGCGAAGGCGAACAATCCATTTGTCATAAGGCAAGAAGATATGGGACACGATTTTAGAGATCATCTAAACCAATGTCAAATAGTTATGGAGAAGATTGAAAATTTCTTAAGATATAAAAGATTCTAACGTCGTCCACAAGCCCGGACTCGATTCCCAAAGATCCAATACTAACAAACCGTGGGCTACTGTTGAAACTTCTTGTATAATGCTTAAATGTTTTCTTTTTATTTTAGGTTCTTTACTTTTTGGGGATTTCATTCTTGAAAAAAACGTAACTATAATAATGCTTGCAATTATTTTAATACTCTTCGGTACATATCTTTTAGGTCGCATCTTAAAACTAAATGCTAATTAAATTATAGCTATAGAAAGTTTTAACTTCGCCTACGGATCTGGTTGACTTTTTAATATCAGGCCTACTTCAAGACCAGTTGTGTTAACATATTGAAGTTAGTAATGTTAGATACAAATAACGAGATAAAATTATGAGACGTGAGCTTGTTTCCCTTTATAAAAAAACATATCAAATCTCCACGAAATTAGCTCAACAATATGGTTTTGTTAATTCCATTATAAGATTCATTAATTTAGGTAGGACCTTTTGGCTTATAACGATATTAAAAGATATTCCAGCTATTAAAAACATATTTGAAAATTGGCCAACCTTTATTTTGGATTGTTTTGGATTAGTAAGAAAGAGATATATAATCTATAAATTAAGAAACGGAATAAAATATAAGGTTCGGGCAAACACGATCGATGTCGGTGTGCTTTATGAGGTAATCGTAGTAAAATCTTATTGTCAAGACAATCTCAAATTCGAGAAAAATGATGTCGTTATAGATATCGGTTCTCATATTGGAACCTTTTCCTTATTAATCGCATCTAACTTTCCCGATGTCCATATCTATGCTTTTGAACCTCAACCAGCTAATTTTAAATTATTACTCGAAAACATCAGTATAAATAAATTATTAAATATCACTGCAGTAAATAAGGCAATATTAGATAAAAAATCGTTAATAAGATTTTATGAGAACAAAAACAATTTCGCAGGACATACTTTTTTTCCAAACGACACAACAGGATTTGATGAGCTGAAAGTAAAAACTGTCACCCTAGAAAATATAATGGATAGCTTTTCCATAAACAAAGTCAAATTACTCAAAGTCGACTGCGAAGGATCTGAATATAGCATTTTCTTTAATTGTCCTGACAATATCCTCAAAAAGGTTCACAGCATAGCTGTAGAATTCCATAATTTAGATTCCCAACAGAATGGCAATACTCTGAAGTCTTTCTTTAAAAAGAAAAAATTCCGCAATATAAAAATAAGTGAATTCCCTTCAAGTATTATGTATTGTAAAAGGTTCTAACATCATCCACTAGCCTGGACCAGGCACCATTCGGCGCCTGGCCTTGCCAAGAAAAATTGTAGGAGAATAATTTGACTTTATAATCTGCAAAGTGAGCCTGAGGGAGGTGCAGACTTGTACCTCCCTGCATAAATGTATCTTATAAGCGCTTGCACTCAATTGCCGTCTTTCTATATAAACTCTTTGTGAAATTCTATTACGTCTATGTCCTCAAAAGTGTTAAATTCAACTTCATCTATATTGGTTTTACCGATAACTTGCAAAGAAGATTTAAAGAGCATAATTCTAAACTAAACATTTCTACTAAATACTATGCTCCTCTTAATTTAATTCACTATGAGGCATACAGAAATATAAGAGATGCAAAACGACGAGAAGAATATCTTAAATGTAATCATGGAAAGACTACTTTAAAGACAATGTTAAAAGAATATTTCAAAGAATGTATTGCCTAATACCTCTTAACATCCTCAACAAGCCTGGACACTTAAAGATATTATCTTATTTGTGTGTTCTCTCAAAATCTGCCTTGTTAATTTTTACAAAGCCTTTCAAATCGTCAGTGATAAATGTCCCCATTTCATTTGTCTCGCTTATTCCCTCTTCCCACCAAACATATATATAAGGAATATACGTAGGCGTAAAATAAACTTTTTGACTTTTAGGATCGCCTTGTTCGTATAACTTACTTATCATAAATGGACGTATTGATATATCCTGTTTTTCCCGGGGAGAAGCTGGAGTTCCAATCATGAGAATGCTGTCTGTACCTGCTCCTTCTGCTCCTACATTTGTTTTCCTAATATATTCAATCTTGCCTTCTCCCACCCCTTTATCGACCAGATTCAAAAAATCTTCAAGATTGCGCCGATCGACAGTGTGTTTGGGATCTTCTCGCCACATTTTAAGCATTAACCGCAGAGTCTCCAATCGATCTCCTGATTTATTGGTGGTAAATTGAAAAAATTTATCCATACCGTAATAAGATTATAGCAGTTTAACTAAATAAAAGTTCTAACATCGTATTAAGCTCGGGGCGAAACATCAGCTTCAGAACTCTAATAGAACTTTTGTCCTCCAGCTCTAACTTGGCAGTCTTCCCATTTTATATAATAAACCTATGGAAAATGTGTTGATCACAAGAGTCATGAAATTCCTTGGTAGGAATCATACTCCGAGAAAAGATCTATATGATCCACCGCTTTTTGAGCGGTATATAATTTCTAAAGACAAATTCTCGCAGGAAAGACTTGCAGCGCTTCTTCACACCTATAAGGTATTAAAAGCCGAAGTACCTTTTTTCGCAGGTATGATGCTGTACGGTTCATTAACAAAAGGAAAAATTCTTACGCAGGAGACTGCTCAGTATGCTGATATTGATTTTGTCCTATTTTTGGATCATGACTCTTATGAAAGAAATTTCGATCGTTTCCATGCTCAAAATAAAGACTTTCAAATAGAATATGACGATGTTATTAATCATCCTCCTCTAGATACCTCTCAACTTGATTCCAGCAAGGTCACAGAACTGAACAAAACTATTGCAGGTGAAAAATATGTCCAAAGAAAAGCCAGACAGATTATGGGACAGCAGATAAATGGTATCACAGCAGGGCCAGTAGCGGAATTCATAAATTTAGAAGGTAAGTTATCAATTTATCGAAATCTTGAGCTCGCTATGGAAGGGAAGGATCCGACAAACGGTTTTATAATACCTGGAAAAAGATGGTTTGCAGGAACAGGACCGCCTTTTATGCTTGACATTGGTGGTGGCCTTCTGCCCTATAGGAAGGCTTTTTTTGAGAGGTTGTCCAAAGATCCCCCAGAGAAAGCTGACCGCATATGGAAAGTTGCCGATGAATCCATCAGACGGTGGGAAAGAAAGACGTTCATAAATATAGAACTAGAAAAACACTACCCGCAAAATGCAAAAGATGCAATGAAGTATTACGCCGGGGGTGGAGCCAGTATAACTAAATAAGAATTTAATAGGAAAAAAATTCTAATGACTTTCACTGGCCTGAGCTGCTCCTTTTTGCTATCATGAATGTATGTCCCTGACAGAGCTCTCTTTCTATTTTCGCCGCAGTCTGCCTTTTATTATCCTAGGGTTTCTGTTCGTTCTTGTACTGGTCTACTTAGTCAGATTCCTTTTTCTCGTGATAGATACGACACCAAAGAAAACTGTCTTTGTAAACCCTGTCTTCGGAAAGATTCCTACTCCTATTATCGATAGTGCGACTACAAGCGCCGGATTGTCGTTTGTTCTGGATACCGTCGAGGGAGAACCAGTAACGGCTACTCCTACAGCTCAGGTGTTTTTTCTGCCAGAGGCAACTACAAAGTTCGGGTACCGTGAAAAAATCTATGCTATAGCGAAAAATCTCGGCTTTGATACAGAGACGGTTAAGCACACGCTGGTCGGCAAAGAAGCCACTTTCGATGATGGAAAACGGCATCTCGTGGTTGATGTGACGAACTTCAACTATACCTATGAGTATAACTACGCAACAGACGAGGCTTTTTTCCAGAACGCGATTGTGCCGGATGAAGACGCCATCAGGCAAAGAGCTTCTGATTTCTTAAAGTCTGTCGGCAGATACCCAGAGGAGCTTGCACAGGGGAAAAGTAATATCCTTTACTTCAATCTTGATGTGCCGAACAACAGGCTCTATGCCACTGAAAGGCCCCAGGAGGCAAATGTCGTTGAAGTGGATTTTTATCGCCCTGATATCGCGGCTGACCCTGCGCCTATCCCTGTAGTGCCGCCGACATACTTTAACAGCCAAAATCATGTAGTCATGGTATTTAATCAGAATGCTACAACCGTGCTGAGATCTAAAGTCGCATTCTTTGAAAAATCTAGTGCCGAGGTAGGTGTGTACCCGGTCAAAAATGGGGACATGGCTTGGGAAGAATTGAAGGCAGGAGAAGGAAAAATCATTTCAAATGAAACACAGGATGGGCAGATCCTGGTAAAAAGAATGTTTCTGAGCTATTATGATCCATCCACTTACCAGCCATATTTGCAGCCAGTCTACGTGTTTTTGGGGGACAACAATTTTGTAGCGTATTTGCCTGCAGTTGCTTCTGAACATCTTGCGGAGTGAGGTTAAAGGGGTACGTAGGTTACGTTCTTGTTTATCCAGTCTACTATATTTCGTGTATCCTGAAATCGGTCCTGGCTTTTGAGAAGAACAATGATAAATTGGTGGTCATTAAACTTATAGAAGCTTATGAGGTTTTCACCCGCATTTTCGGTATAGCCTGTTTTAAGTCCTCCGATGCCATGCACTTCTCCCAGCAGCTTATTTACATTTGAAAGGGTGTGAAAATAGTTAAAGTCTACGTCAGCAATAGTAATGTCTTTGATGGCAACAGTCTTTTTCAATGTCGGATTGTCAAGAAGTGCTCTTGAAGCGAGTGCCAGGTCATATGGTGTGGAATACTGATCAAACTCGTCTAACCCGGCGGGGTTACGGAAACTTGTATTGTCCATATGTAGTTCTTTTGCTTTTGCATTCATACGGGCGATAAAATTATCGTACCCATAAGCATCGGCGAGCGCATAGGCAGCATCGTTGCCAGAGTGGATAAGGATACCGTAAATGAGGTTCTCGACTGTGATTTTTTCATTGAGTACAAGGCCCATGATCTGACCTTCTCCCATAACGCGCTTGACTGTGACGATATCGTCCGGATTAAAAACTTCCATAGCAACCTGCGCGGTGATTACCTTGGTCGTTGAAGCAGGTAGAAATCTGTTACGTGCGTTTTTTGAGTAGATTGGGGTAAAGGATGGAAGATCAGCAATATATACTCCTTCCGCGGTAATAAACGGTGCAGTCACTCCGGTCACGACAGGTAAAGGATTCAGGCTGAGTTGAAGGGAAGTTTCCGGTGTATTGAAAAGCCGGCGGTTAAAGGCAAACGTATGCATAAGTTCGGAGTCTCCCGGGTAAAAAAGGAAGAGAAGTGTAAAGAATCCAAACAAAAAATAGAAACGAAGTTTCATGGAACAATTGTACCTAATTATTTGACAAAAGACCCGATAATAGGAGAAGTCACTTTTTCAAAATCCTTGTATTTCATGCGGATTGACTTCGTGTGTTCGCCGGCATTAAAGACAATCTTTTCATTGTTTCCAAGAGTTTTATCGACATACAATGTCATTCCAAACAGATCGCCAAATGGAGGAATTGCTCCTATTTTTGTTCTGGTTCCTGTTTCTGCTTCTTCTCTTGTTGCCATACGCAGATCCTTGATGTTATATGTTTTTTTGAGTGCGTTCGTATCTGCTTTCTTATCAGCCGGAACCACAACCATAATAGGCTTTTCATCGGCATACATGACCAGTGCCTTTGCTCCTTCAGAAAGCGGAGTATTCCGGACTCTTGCTGCATCTTCTGAGGTCAGCACGGCCTCGTGTTCGAGAACTTGATGCTCTAATTTGTGCTCTTTCAGAAGATCAAGAATCTCTTCGAATACTGATCCAGCCCTTACAGGCTTTTTAAGATAAATACCAAGCTCACGGAGCTGTTCTTCAGCAGCCTCTGACGGCGCTTCCATAACTGATGTTTTGCCGCCGGATGAGGCGGGGAATGCAATCACTTCGCGAACTGACGGCTCGCCCAAAAGCGCCATGATGAGCCTGTCAATTCCTGGTGCGATGCCGCCATGAGGAGGTACGCCATACGAAAATGCTGAGAGCATATGGTGGAACTGTTTTTTCTGTTCTTCAGTAAAACCGATTAAATCAAACACTTTATTTTGTACTTCGGCCTGATGGATACGGATACTGCCTCCTCCTACTTCAAATCCATTGAGAACCAAATCATGTTGCAAACCCCGCACTTTAAGAGGATCTGTATCAAGAAGGGGAATATCATCGGGGTGTGGAGATGTAAACATATGGTGTGATGGTGCAAATTTTGCCTTTCCCGATCCGTGGAAGAAGTCCTCTTCTGACTGTTCAGTAAAAAGAGGAAAGTCTATTGTCCATGAGAAAGCCAGTTCATTCGGATCATTTTTATCTTTTCGGAGATCTGGTTTATCGGTGCCGTATTTTTCCTTGACGTATTTGTGGGTGAGTCTTGGCCAGGGCGACTGACTTATACGTTTTTCCGGGAAAAGATCTTTCACGAGCGCTGTAAACATTTCCTCGATAAGAACCAGAATATCATTCTGTGTAATAAAAGACATTTCCATATCAAGCTGAGTGAATTCACCATAAGCCCGGTCTTTACGCGGATCTTCATCGCGGAAACAGCGGGCAATCTGAAAATATCGTTCTAATCCGGCAACCATCAGAAGCTGTTTATACTGCTGCGGCGATTGAGGAAGGGCATAGAATTTACCTTTTTGAAGCCTTGAGGGAACAAGAAAATCACGTGCCCCCTCCGGTGTTGTTTTAGTAAGAATCGGTGTTTCGACTTCGACAAACTGTTTTGCTGCAAGATAGTTTCGGATAAAAGTTGTGATTTTAGACTTAAGAACCAGGTTGCGGGTCATCCGCTCGCGGCGTAGATCTATATACCGGTATTTGAGACGGAGCTCTTCATCTATGTCGTAGCCGTTGCCTGAAATGGGGATAGGGAGAGCGTTCGCTTTACTTAAGATCTTTGATTCTTTGACTTCAATTTCGATTCTCCCTGTTTTTATCTTTGAATTAACCAAATTTGCAGGCCTTTCTTTGACAACGCCCCTAATCCATATAACATCTTCTGATGACATCTCCTTCATAGTTTCTCCGCCTACAGTCTGTACTATACCGGTACGATCTCGAAGATCGATAAAAACAATCTTTCGATGGTCGCGCTTTGTATCGACCCAGCCATAAAGTTCGACCTCTTCTCCTATTTTTTTGATTGTATCCTCAACGAAAAGTGTTTTCATATATCTATTTATACACAAAAAAGCCCTTACAAAGTCACGATTTCTCGCAACCTTGTAAGGGCCTTGTTTGAGGCGGTGCCACCTTACTCTCCAGGCACAATTCTGCACCTGGCTTCGCTTAAGCTATAACGGGCTTGTCCCGGAGAGGTCTAATCCCCTTGGTTTCACTCGGGTTTCTTCTCTCAGCTCACCTGTGTCAGCAGGCTCAAAGCTCTATAACAATACTATATCAAATTATCTTTATCTGTCAACACAGTATTTATAAATAAGGCTTATCCAGCGGATAATATCACTTGACATATTTTTTTTATTTCATATACTGTCATATATGAAATTTGTAGAAACAAATCTTGATATTGTTATTTCAGTACCCCACCTCTTTAACATGAGATAAGAGCGGTGTTGATAAAAATATTCAACCCGCTTAAGACAAGCGGGTTTTTTTGTTATGTTAACTACAATTGATAGAGCCCCGTCCAAAGTTGTCACTGCTTTAACAGCTGCAGGAAGCATGTTTGGTGTACAACCAGAGGTATTAGCAACTGAGAATTATTCTCAGTATTTTTTAACAAAACCACTTCTCAAAATTCCTCAAGAATATGCACAGTGCGTTGAGGGAGATTGGAAAGAATTCCAGCAAGCAGTTAGTCATTTAATAGATCCTTATATATCTTTTAAACATCTCCATCCTATTAAGCAGCGGGCAGCCAGAAACGCATTGTACAAGGCTGCATTAATGCATGATAAGGTGTCCGATTCTGTCATATTACTCCCTTATTATTTGGAATATAAAATTGGACAGTCGTTCACACAGGAGATGCAAGGTGATACAGAGGATGCTCTGCTTATTGCGACAGCGTGGATTCCTCCCCATATTCATGAATTAGGCAAGGAAGGTGTATTTGGTTTAGCGCTTCAACCGCCGCAGGGAAAAAAACGACTGTACAAGATAGGCTATACTGCCGACACCTTGTATGAATAAACCAATGAATCATTTTAAATGAATCGCTCTGCCGCGTAGCTTCTCCGATCCGCCCCATCGATCTACTTCGAGAGCATATACTATCTGGAGCTTCATACCGGTCGAAAGAGTTTTGAAGAGGTCGGCTTTAGAAAAAGCTATAAGCTCCAGCGGAAAGGATCGACTTTCTGGATCCTTTACGTAGAGTTTGAGGTGTTCGCTATTTTTGCCAAATAACTTCGCGTCGATTAACTCAGCATCACTTAAGAATAATGGCTGAGTATTACCCACTCCAAACGGCTGCAGTTTTTCAAGCGCATGCGCCAATGTATCGGTCGCGGCGCTCAATGGCATCTGGATGTCGGCAGTTATAATTTTTTCCAGATCCTTTTCCCTAACTTCTTTATTACCTCTTTTTTCTACCTGCGCCAGGAATGCTTTAAGATGTTTCTTTTCAATCGTGAATCCGCCAGCCCCCTGATGACCACCTACATCAACCAAATACTTTTTAAGACTTCTCAAAAAGTTTGTTATATGAAACGATCCTGGCGAGCGCGCAGATCCTTTTAAAATACCATCTGACTGAGTCATCACAATTGCTGGGCGATTATATTCTTCGGCAACCTTACCGGCGATGAGACCTATAATGCCTTCATTCCAGTCTTGGGAAACGAGCGTAATAATCTTCGGCAGTCTCCTTATTTTCTTAATGATTTCTTTTGCCTCTGCGACTGAAATCTTGACGAGATCCTGTCGTTCACGGTTCATATCTCCCATCTTCCCCGCCAGTTCGATAGCTCGCTTACTGTCTGTAGTACAAAGAAGTCGGAGTGCATCAATCGCATGGCGAAGCCTTCCGACAGCATTTATTCTGGGTGCAATCATAAACCCTACCTCGTATGGAGTGATTTTTTTACCTATGATACGCGCTTGTCTAAGAATTTCCATAAGACCATGTCTTTTCGTATGTGAGCAGGCATCCAGTCCATGAAACACGAGATTCCTCGATGGTCCGACTAGGGGAACAAGATCTGCAATTGTACCTATTGATGCAAGTGCAAGATAATCGTTATTAAAATTATGTTCCAGTAACTTTTTCTGAGAAGAATCACTTTTAAATTCTTCGTATAGTTCCTTGGAAAAATAGTAGGAAACGCCGGATCCAGAGAGGGCCGGGATATGAAAAATTGCTACAGCTGCTGTTGGCAATTTTTCGGGTTTTAAGTGATGATCGGTGACAATAACGGGAATACCGACTTTCTTGGCGTAAGCAATTTTTTCTCTTGCTGTGATTCCATGATCTACACTTATGATGAGCGCCGGATTGAACTCTTTTTTTATTCGATCGATTCCTTTTATGGAAAATCCATACCCTTCTGTTTTTCTATCAGGAACATAGGGCATGGCCCTAAATCCTAAAAGATGCAAGGTCTCCCAAAGTATTGCTCCGCCCGTTATGCCATCTGCATCATAGTCCGTATAAACGACGATCATTCCGTTTTCTTTTTTGATTTTTTTGAGGAGCCTTATTACTTTTTCTGATTTAGAAATATACTCTTTACCAAAATCCTTTAATCGAAGTTTTGTGGGATCTGCCGGTTTCATAAAATCTTCACTATTGTCTATGCCCCGAGTTTTTAAAAGAAGATCCAAAATGGTTGTGGATCTGACTTCTTTGAGCGAAGATGTATTGCTCTTTGAAACTATTTTCATCCGGTCATTCTATCAACTTTTCCTGGACTTGAGAAGGGGAGAGTAGGTTAGTAGAACTTATTTTTTGTCCTAACGAACCAAATGATCTTTCCACATCGTTCATTTGCTTGTAGGCATTTGTTATATGCTTTGCAAGTACGGAGAACGCATCATTTGCTTTTTCATAATCTTTTTGAATCGAACGAATAGTAGTAAGAATGACCTTTGCCTGAGCTTCAATTCGCTGACCCTCAAAAGACATAAGAATTGCCTTTATGTATGCATAAAAACTCATCGGAGAAACAGGGAGAATCCGTCGATCTGAAGCGTGGGTATACAGAGCATCATTATTTATGATTTCATAGTAAACCGCCTCCGATGGAATATACATAAGCGCATAGTCTACTGTTCCTTCACCTGCCAGAATGTATTTCTTTGAAATGTCATCTATGTGTTTTTTCACGTCACGTTCAAATTCTTTCTTAAAACTTAATCGCTCTGCCTCCGTCTGAGCCTTCTGTAATTTTTTGAAGTTATCTGCGGGAAATTTTGAGTCTATGGATATAAGTCCCTGAGATGTCTTCAATACAGCGTCGACCTTCTCGCCGCTTTTAAATGCATATTGCAAGTGGTAGCTTTCGTGAGGGAAATGCTGACTGAGGAGCTCTTTCAAGACGTGTTCTCCAAGATTGCCCCTGAGTTTTGGTGAATTAAGAAATTCCTGCAGATCCTTCATGGAGCGGCCTATTTCTGAAAACTCACCGATTGTTCTCTGCACCTGTCCGATAACGTTCGCTGCTTTATCGAGGCGGGTATTGAACATTGCCATGTTTTCACTGAGCCTTGAGTCTACCCTCTCTGTTGAGGTTTCGACACGATTGCCTAAATCTTTCAACCACTCCACGAGCTCGGAAGAAGTTTTTGATTTAGCTTCAAGACTATTCAGCCAAATTCTAAGAGTGACGAGGATAAGAGCAGTCGACATAAGGAACAATACAGCAACGAAGATATAGATCATACCTCATTCTATCAAAATGGAGCCTGTATTACATCACATCGCCGCCACGAAAGATCTTTGGCTTGAGCCATTCCTGAGGAGCTGATGGATTTGCAGAGTTGCCGGTTGGGTCACTTTCTTGAGTACCGTCTGGGTCAAAAACCTGTGCCTCTGGATTTGATCTTCCCTGCGGCTGGAATGTCCGTTTCGGTGGTATGGGTGGTTGGAAACTCTGTTGAAATGGTTGAGCTGCCGGATAAGCAGGCATTTCTGCAGGTTTTCGGATCATTTTTTTAAGAGCACCCATGCGTAAAAGCTGAGCTATGATTTCGAAAGTATCAGCGTTTACAGAGTATGAAGTAAAGTTATTTGTTGCGGAGGCGATACCCGAATATAGGTTGGTAGCTATATTTTTATCTACATCTACCTTGAGTTCCTTGATGAGATGATACATGATTTCTGACACTGCAGAAGCGCTTTTATTAACGTAGTTAACCGTACCATAAAATGCATTGGTAAGATGGCGGTCTATATTTATGATGTCTTTGCCCTGAAACTGATTCTGATTGTCAGTGTAGATGGTTCCAAGTGACTGCAGGGTAGGGCTGTCGATTACGATCACATAGTCAAGCATGCCGCCTGAACTGGAGTATTTTACCTGTTTTGGGTCGAGTTTGGGATATCCTGCTCGGGGTGCAATAATGAGGTTAAAATATTCGCCCTGAATATTATAATCGACTTTATCAATTGCTCCTTCGCTGTAGGGGAATGAAATGACTAGATTGTCGCCTGAGGTGACAAGTTCGCTTTGGATTTTGTCTGCTCCAGCTATATCCATCTCAACCTTTTGTGCTGAAACGAGGCTGATATTTTTACCCATCTTGCTAAGGGCGAAGTAAAGGGATGTGGCTGCGCTTACTGCGTCGGCGGTGGGCCGCGCCGGAAGAACAATTGCTCCAAGAGTACCCTTGTTCAGGACCTCAAGGAGGCGTGGAAGCGGGTCTTGATTTGTAGGATTCATAATACTATGAGATAGATTTTATCACATCTCCCACGTGTATGTCAAGTTTTGAGCTCAAAATCATGCCTGCCTCCTGGCTCTTTTTTACCTCTTCCACAGGTTTGGCACGTACTTTGAGAGAAACGACTTTCGCTTTCCCAATAAGCTTATCATTGCGGTATACATCAACCTCGTCGCTTAGATTGATTTTGCCCTTGGTGATTTTCATACCCGATACTTTCTCACCTTCAATCACGAACTCAGCGGCTACAAGAGCTTCTCCCTTTACATTCTTTTCCTGATGCTCCTTTTCCTCAAGAAGATCAGCCACCTCCTGAAGCTCGTCGAGGAGATCGTAGATTATATTATAGGTCTTGATTATTACTTTCTCCTGTTTGGCAAGATCAACTACCTCTCGTGCCACGTCAACAGAGAAGCCAATTGCAATGGCTTGTGTGGTTTTTGCAAGAAAAATGTCTGACTTCGTTACCGGTCCGACGGCCTTAAGGATAATTTTTATGTTATTTTTTTCGGACAGGACATGATCAATTGCCTCGAGTGAGCCTTGGGAGTCAGTTTTTACGATGAGAGACAACACTCTTCCTGTTTCCTGCGGTTTTGCGAGCAGGGACTCTAGTGTGAATGGTTTGTGTCCTGTAGGTGAAGCGGCTACGGCAGTTTTTTTTGTCGAAACTGCGCTAAGCTTGAGACCGATCTCGGGAAGTTTGTCAAAACCCAAAACCTCTACCGGCGCGGAAGGCGTGATCGAGTTCACCTGCATCCCCAGGTCATTAATAAGCGAGCGTATCCTGGTCTTATCTTCACCGCTGAAGATGGTATCACCTATCTTTAGTGTTCCGTTCCGCATCACGATACTCACAACGATCCCGCGGTTATCCTTTTTGGTCTCAATAACAAATGCTTCCGCGGGCCCTTCGGGATCATAGGTGAGATTTAGGTCTTCGGCAAGAAGAAGCAGTGTTTCAAGAAGTTCAGGAATCCCTTTGCCCTTCAGTGCAGATATCTCGGCAACAGGTACATTTCCTCCTTTTCCCTCCGTCAGAACCTCATACTTCAGAAGATCATTTTTTACCTTGTCAGGATTTGCTTCTGGAAGATCGGTTTTGTTAAGTGCAACAACAAATGGAATGCCGGCCGATTTGATATGAGAGATTGATTCTATGGTTTGAGGCATGACAGAATCCTTTGCGTCGATTATAAGAATAGCAAGATCTGCAACATTTGCTCCTCTAGCGCGCAGCTTTGAAAACGCTTCGTGTCCTGGAGTATCAATAAATGTGAGTTTATCGGTTTTGTAGCCTTTGAGCCCAGCCGTAACTTCGTAGGCTCCTATACGCTGTGTGATACCACCGTATTCCTTGGCGGCTATCCGGCTTTTTCTAAGATAGTCGAGGAGCGTTGTTTTCCCGTGATCGACGTGTCCTAAAATAGCAACTACCGGTGGTCTGGATTTCTGCATGCGTGTTTAAAAAATGAGATAATGTTCTTACTTCGCTTCAGGCTCGACAGGTGTTTTGGCTGTTTCTTCAGATGGAGCTGTCCCAGTATTAACCTGCACAATATCGATAGTGTAGTTAGTCAGCCGCGAGGCCAGGTTAACATTCACTCCACCTTTGCCAATAGCCAGGGGCGCCTGTTTTTCATCAACAGTTACTTTTGCAGTTTTTGCTTTGGTATCAAGTTCTATCTCTGCAATTTTTGCTGGCGAAAGCGCAGCGGTCAGATAAATCTTGTCATCGGGACTCCATTGGATTATATCAATCTTCTCAATGCCGCCAAGCTCATCAGTGACGGTCTGCACCCGCAGGCCTTTCTGGCCGACGCATGCGCCTACTGGATCAACACCACCTTGTTCGCTATAGACAGCCAACTTGGTGCGTTCACCAGGTTGTCTTACCACGTTTTTGATTTGAACGGTATTATTTGCTATTTCAGGGACCTCGCGTTTGAAAAGTTCTTCGATGAGTCGCGGATCAGTGCGTGAAATAATAATGCGTGTGTTGCCGAATTTATCTTCGTTTATATCCTTGATGTAGACCATAAGCGAAACGTTTACCTGATAGTGTTCGTTTCGAATCTGTTCTTCTTTCGGCAGGACTGCCTCTGCCTTCCCAATATCGACGAAGGCATTGTATCCGTCATAGCGGATGATTCTGCCACGGACGATTGTGCCAAGTTGACCCTTGTAGTGGGAGATGACTGTTTTTTTCTCAACTTCTCTTATTTTCTGCAAGATTACCTGCTTCGCTGTCTGAGCTGCTATTCTTCCAAAGCCGGGCGGGGTGATGTCTTTACGATCTTTGTATATTTTTGTTTCACCGGAATCACGGCTTATTTTGGCCTGAAGCTCTTCTTCAGCACTTTCAGGATATTCTTTTTTATATGCAGCGAGCACTGCGGCTTCAATGGAAGTGATAACATCGTCGACAGAAATCCCGCGCTCTGTCGCGACCTGATTTAAGGCTAGAGTAAATTCCGTTTTTACGATTGTCATGAGGTTTATTGTAACACACGAAGGGGCAAAAAACCAAGGTAAAAGAAGGCTAATCCCTTACTTCTTTTCTTCTTTAGCAGGAGCTTCTGAAGGTTTTTCTGGAGTCTTAGCAGATTCTTTAGCACCTTCCTCAGCAGGTACTTCGCCTTCGGCAGGTTTTTCAGTAATCACTTCAGGTGCGGCGGCTGTCGTCTCAGGGGTAACACTTTCTTCCTTATGTTCAACTACGGAAACCACAACTTTTTCCGGATCCTCTTTGACTTCATAGTCTGCTGACTTTGCTAAGTCTGCCACTTTGATTTCTTGACCCAACTCAGTGATCTTTGATATGTCCACTTCAATTGAAGAAGGAATCTTGGTTGGAAGAGCTTCTATCTTGAGAAGCTGGCTCTGGATAAGTTGGACGCCCCCCTTTTGAGTTACTGCCGTTGATACTCCCATGATCTTCACCGGTACTTCCGTTTCGATCTTTTGAGTAAGGTCGATCTTTCTAAAATCGACGTGCAGAATACTGTCTTTAACGGGATGATACTGAACCTGGCGGATAAGAACAGGAACCTCTTCCTTACCAAGTTTCAGATACACAACTCCTGTTTCATGTGCGACTTTATATACGGTCACGAAGTCTTTCAGATTTACACTCACCGATTTTGAATCGAATTTAGGACCGAAGACATTTCCCGGAATGAGTCCTTCACGACGCAGTTTAGCTAGATTTTTGCCAAATACAGTCCTCTCAGTTACAGTCAAGTTAATAGCCTCATTAGTTTTTACCATAGTATTTATTCTTTTGTCAGCTCGATAAAGAAAATTTTATCAGTCGATAAGACAGTATTATAAACGATAGAATTCCCTTTGACAAGGGGAGTAAAGTTCTGATTTAGTAGGTACATATTTGAAGGAAGTTCGAGTGTAAGCCTAAAATCGCCGTTCTTGGCGCCGATCTGTTTCTGCGTAATAAGCTGTAATATACCCCGTCCATTCTGAAACGGGTGGTCGGTGTGATATGCAATTTTTACTTCGACAGTCCGACGAGGCGGAACTTCCAACAGAAAACCTACCGTATTATATTGCCTCTCATAAGTATCATATTCCTCGACACTCACCCCATTTTTAGTTATTTCATCAATGATCGTATCCTGCGGAATCATTAATTGGAAGTAGTTTTTGTATGTACCTCCGGGGAATACTTCTCCAGGAGAGTCGTTTTTGTAAACTGCCGTAAGGGTGTGTCTTATTTGTCCTTTTTGATCGATCGTAATCTTAAGATCAAGCGACCGTGTTACAAAAAAGTTAGCTTTGTTTACGCCGAGATTCGCATCATAGGGGAACATATAGTCAACAATGCAGTTCTCGACCTGAGCGCTACAGCGCGGTTCAATGACCCTGCCCGACCAGTACAAGTTGTTCATCTCTTCTTCAAGAGCAGGATCATTGAAAAAGAAAACGATCTGTTTTTCATCGGCGGCCTTTTTAAATTCGCTAGCAAGAATGCGTGGAGAAACAGTATCAAGGCTGATAAAAAGTTGTCTCATTAGGGAAGCGAGGAAGTTTTTTTTCTGTAGTGACCCGGGAAAAAAATCTTTTTCTGAATAAATCTGCGCCTTTAGATAAAAGTTTTTCGAGTCAACCTTTTCGTCATAATCTGGCAGATAAATTTCCCCAAAAGCCTTAAGTAACTGCTCAACAGATGTGGTTGTAAAAAGCGCACCGCCTGCAAAGTTCGTGAGATTCATCTCCTTTTCGAGGAACGATACAGCCTGCGTATAACCGCTCACAAAATCCGGGTAAAATGCAGAGTCTCGCAGGAAAAAATGGGGTTGATTCAGATATTTTTCAATAGCATCGGGAGGTTCGACGTGTGCGGTAAGCTGTCCGTCGGCATCGTAGACATCATATACCTCAAGGTTGCCCATCGTATAGTTTGAGAGATGTAGTATAGCGAAAGAGCCGATAAATCCACCCCCTGGGCGAAGTTCCATATTGTTCGCAAACAGTAGAAGATATTTTTGGTCTGTGGGTGATGCAAGAACTTTTACCAAAAGGGGAATAATTTTGCGCGCCTTAGAGAGCGAGTCAGCCGCTTCTGAAAGTTGACCTTTTGCTTTTTTAGTCACGGAAAGAGATGAGGGTATTTTTTGGTTTAGGAGCGATATGGCGTCCTCGAGATCGACAAGCTGGCTTTGCACATTGTCAAGTTTTTTCTTAACGATGAGAACTTCTTCGTTACTCTTATCTCTTTTTAATATGAGGGAAGAGATGGTCTGCATATCGTTCATAATTTCAGCTGTCTTATCGACTACTGTATAGGTTTTTTCGTTCATATCAAAGACTCCATCAGGTATGATGGCAAGCGAGAAAAATAGATACGTGGGACGCACTGGCCGGTAAAGGGTACGTGCGAAGGAGAGTATGAAGCGGGATCTATTCGTAAGGATCATGCTCTCACTCATTTGTTCGTGTACAAGTGCCTGTCCCGCTTTGTAAGAAAAAAATGTTGAAGCAAGAAGGGGAAATAGGTACAGAAGATGAATTATCAAAAAAAACATAAAAACTACGCCAAAGATACGTTTGGCTGTAATACGAATAGGAAAAACGAACGGGCGGGGATTTGTATGCGGGTGACTCCGCAGTTTGTGTGCTTTGGAGAGTGACATTACTAAGAAGTTTTCTCTCGATCCAGAGAGAGAAAACCATAAAACACGCTCAACATCCTCTTTCTTTACTATCTCTCCGTTAATTTTTATTACTTTGGGGTAGCTGTCCTTCGTATTTGATATAGTGGTGTACCGATATGGTACATCCTTATTTATGAATAGGTATATGATTTTATGCTTTGTATCAGTACTTTTTTTAAAGTGTCCGTCTTCGTTTACAAAAAAACAGATGTCATAGCGAGTAAGGGACGGTGGGATATGAGGTGAAAAAAAAACTTGCACGCCATAGCGCTCGAGTGCAGATCTTATTTCTGGCACGAGAGGATGTTTGGTGTGCGAAACAATGAGAGCAGTTTGTTTTTCCTCCGATATTATTGTCTGAAGATTCATATGTGCTAATTATCCTACAAAAAGAGGACACAGTGGTATATAATTTTGAGGTGATCATCACACCGCATGACATTGAAGAGCCTATTCCTTCAGAAAAAAGAGTGCTTGTGGGCGGTTGCTTCGATATTCTTCACCTCGGTCACGTAACTTTCCTGGACGAAGCAAAAAAAAGAGGAAACATACTGTATGTGGCGGTTGAGTCCGATGAGTTCATGAAGGCCCGAAAAAAAAGGAAACCCGTCCATACGCAGGAAGAACGAGCATTCATTTTAAGTAGACTGCGTCCAGTGGATAACGTTATTCTGCTGCCCTTCTATCAGGATGACACACATTATTTCGACCTTGTAAGAAGAGTACGACCGTCTGTTATCGCAGTGACAGAGGATGACCCTCAGCTCATAAATAAAAAAAAGCAGGCAGCGGAAGTTGGAGCAAAAGTAGAAGTGGTGACAGGAAATATTAACAATTTATCGAGTTCTTCGATTCAGTCATATGCGCCTTTTTCTCGCGATTGATCTACCCGCCAAAGTACGGGAGCAGATCTTTTCACAGACAAAAGATTTAAGAAAAGATTATCCCGATGGTGATTGGACAGAGCCGCATAATTACCATATCACCGTTCATTTTTTCGGCGAGGTGACTAGGGTCGATTCCATTAAAAAAAGAGTCGAGGAAGTTGTTTACGATTTTGATTCTTTTTACCTGTATACACAGGGTGTTGATCTTTTTATGAAGAATAAGATTACTTTGTACACAACATTTCTTAGACAAAAAAAGCTTGAAGAGATGGTTCAAGGGATCAGGGAGAAGTTTGCGCATGAAGTGATCGATACCCGTACGTTTGTTCCCCATCTGACTATCGGTAGATACAGGATTCCCTCAAAACAGCAGTATTTTGCGCTGCAAAAACGTATTCAGCGTATATCGATAGATGCGGAATTTGAGGTAAAGCGACTAGTTCTTTTTGAAAGCGACTTGAGTGGAAAGAGGCCAGTATACAACGAAGTGTTAAGTTTTCCTCTTGCCGAAAAAGCTTCCTAACCTAAAAACCATTCTTTCCTGAAGTTTTCAAGAAAGAATGGTTTATCGTAACAATCAAGGTAGACACTATTATGCTGCGCCGATTTTATACATACCGGTACCGCAAACAGGACACTTACCTTTCATAGCTGGTTTACCATTTTTCATGGTTACCTTCTCTGGATTTTCTACATCTCTTTTTGCTCTACATTTCACACAGTACATTGTTGCTGCCATAGTTTTGATTCACCTCCCTTCCTATTTGTTGCTTTATTTATCATTCACCTAGCTTCAAATATTGATTAATGCTAGCAAAATAAAGGGAAATTTCAAGGCCAATGATCAGGATGATGAAAAGCAAACTTCGCTTAAAATCACTTTTAAAGAATGAAACAGACTGACTTTCTTCGGGGGTTAAGGCCTTCACAAGAGCTTCTTCAGGCGGAGCAATCTGTTGTGATACGGACCGAACTTTATCTGAATGGTCAGGTTTTTGACGAAGGGCCTCTCTTCGCAAAGCGGCATGAATTTTTTGCCTGCGGGTTTTTTTCGGCATAGGAAAATATTTACCATATTGACTCTCATTTGTAAAGAGGCTACAATGAGTTCGGATGATTATTTATATCGCTTTATCGGTCTTTTTCGGTTGGCTTTTATTTCTGACTTTCCTCGTTCTATCAACACGAAACCACTATTTTAAGCTCATCGGAAAGGACAGAAAAGAGAGAATAGATGAAGTGCTGGAATCACTTATCGGTTCGTACGCAAAATCAGCAAGTGAAATAGATGAACTTCGGCAGAAAGTAGACGGTATAATGAAAGATTCACGGCACTATTTACAAACAATCAGTGTAATACGATTTAATCCGTTCGAAAGAAGTGGAGAGCAAAGTTTTGTAATTGCTGTCCTTGATAAGGAAAAAAATGGTGTTATCATTAACTTTATGTATACCCCGGAGGGGTTACGTGCTTTCACAAAAAAGGTAAGGAGTGGAAAAGGAGACGAGTATCAGTTATCTGATGAAGAACAGAAAGCAGTCACGGCAGCATAAGTTACAAATTATCTGTATTATTTCAAGATATGGTTTCCAAGAAGATCGCGTTAATTGTGGGTGCGATAGTATTCGTCGTTTCAGGATTACTGTCGTACTCCTTTTTCTCATTTGTAACTGGATCCGGGGGGAAGGGATTTTCGCTTTCAAACTACAGACCGCCTACCCAGTCCGGCGAAGGCGCTTCCGAAGCCGCCAATGAGCCCAAGACAGAAGCATGCCCATTGAACGGACAGATGTTTGGGCCATCGCAGAAAGCTAAATGGGAAGGTCGCCGACCTTTGGGTATAATGGTAGAGAATCATACAGAAGCACGTCCGCAGTCAGGTCTTTCGTCTGCTGACATCATCTACGAGGCTGTCGCCGAAGGTGGCATCACGCGCTTTTTAACCATATTTTATTGTCAGGACGCTCCTTTCGTAGGTCCGGTTCGGTCAGCGCGCATCTATTTTGTCAAACTGCTTCAGGGATATGGAGCATATCCACTCTATGCACACGTTGGGGGTGCGAATACACCAGGACCTGCGGATGCACTGGGAGAGATTGACGAACTGGGATGGGATGGATATAACGATTTGAATCAGTTTTCGGTACCGTTTCCCAATTTTTGGCGGGACTATGAGCGTCTGCCGGACAGGGCGACAGAACATACAGTCTATACATCTACATCTAAGTTATGGGATTACGCAAAGACAAAGCGTGGCCTGACCAATGTGGACGATAAAGGAGATGCATGGAATGCAGATTTTACACCATGGACGTTTAAGTCAGACGCTGAGGCCGGTGCACGCGGCACGGTAAACAAGGTGAACTTCAACTTCTGGGACTCGTTTGCTTCTGATTATGCAGTTTCATGGGCTTACGATAAAGCCGCCAACGCATACGTCCGCTCAAACGGAGGAACAGCACATCTTGATAAAAATACAGGTAAACCAATTACTTCAAAAAACGTCGTTGTCGTTTTCGCAGACGAGTCGCCAGCAAATGACGGATACCCGGGCGGTCATATACTCTATGATGTGGTCGGAACAGGTGACGGGCTTTTGTTCCAGGACGGTAAAGCAACAGAAATAAGCTGGAGCAAAAAAGACGAGGAGTCAATGATGACATTTACGGATACATCAGGAAAAGCAGTTTCGTTTAACAGGGGACAAATTTTCGTAGAAATATTACCGACAGGAAACGAAGTAACTTATTAAGGTATGTTACAAAACATAATTCCTTCAAAAACAAGAAGGAAGGTATTAGAGCTGTTTTTCCATCATCCAACTGAAACATATTATCTCCGCAAAATCGTAAGAGAGATCGACGAAGAGGTAAATGCGGTAAAAAGAGAGCTCGATATCCTTTCCAATGAAAAACTTCTAGTCAAAGAAAGACGCCTAAACAAAATTCTCTACACGATCAACAGATCCTATCTTTTTCTCGACTAATTTACCAGGATATTTACAAAAACCGACTCCCTTGCGCAACGCTTTTATAAAAATGTCTCAAAACTAGGAAAGGCCCGCTTTATTGTACTTTCAACCAAATATTCAAGACGTATCGAGATAAAGGATGATGAAATTTATCTTCTTATTGTCGGTTTAGTTGTTGTCCCAGAGGTTGATGCGATAGTAAAGGAAACGCAAAAAGAGTTTGGCCGTGAAATAAACTATACATTAATGACGGAAGATGAGTTTGGATTCAGAAAGAAGAATAACGACCCTTTCATATGGAAGTTTTTAAAGCAGCCGAAGATTATGCTGATTGGTTCTGAAGAAGAACTTTTAAAATGAAACTGATAAAGCTCATACTCCTGGCAATGGTGGCGATTGTAATAGTCTGGATTGATCTGCCTGAAAATCTGCCAATCAATGTCAATCTTTTTGGAAAAAAGATTGAAACGACAATAAATCCGTTAACCATACATCTTGAAACTCCGGGATTTACCTTATATAAGGAGTTTCGTACAAAGCTTGGACTTGATCTTAAGGGGGGTAGTCATCTTGTATTTGAAGCTGATACTTCGAAAGTAAGTTCTTCTGATCTTGCTGACGCAGTAAGTTCTGCTCGTGACATAATCGAAAAACGCGTGAATTTTTTCGGAGTTTCAGAACCGGTTGTGCAGACAATAAAAGCAGGAGATATATATCGCATAAGTGTCGATCTTCCCGGTGTGGAGAATGTTAATGATGCGGTACAGCTTATTGGCCGTACGGCTCAGCTTTCATTTATGGAGGAAGGAACGGCATCGGCAGAGATAGCATCCCAAAGTTCTGTATTAGAACGGCTCACCAAAGAAACAGGCCTTACGGGAAAACATATAAAAAAGTCCACCGTTGTGTTTGACCCAAACACCGGAGCGCCGCAGGTATCGCTTCAGTTCACCGACGAGGGTGCGCGGCTCTTCGAAGACATTACATCGCGCAACAGAGGGAAACCAGTTGCGATCTACCTCGACCAGTTTATTCTGTCAGCACCTGTTGTACAGCAGACGATTACTGACGGTAATGCTGTCATAAGCGGAGGATTCACTACCGATCAGGCGAAGCAGCTTTCGGTTGCTATTAACTCAGGTGCGCTGCCTCTTCCGATACAGCTTGTTGAGCAAAGAAATATCGGACCGACTTTGGGTGCCCAGGATGTGCAGAAAAGCGTTATCGCAGGAAGCATAGGACTCCTCATGGTTCTTGTCTTCATGGTTGCATATTATGGAAAGTTTGGCGTCATTGCCGCGGCTGGACTTCTTATCTACGGACTGATATCCCTTGCAATATTCCGAAGTATTCCTGTCGTTCTTACACTGCCGGGAATAGCCGGTTTCATACTTTCGATAGGAATGGCCGTCGACTCGAATATTCTAATCTTTGAGCGTATCAAGGAAGAGATAAGAAAAGGAAAAGATCGAGATGTTGCCATCCGTCTTGGCTTTGGTCACGCGATAGATGCCATAAAGGATGCAAATATCACAACGATCATGGTGGCATTTATTTTATTCAACCCTCTCAACTGGGAGTTTTTGCCGCAGTTTGGTATGGTCAAGGGTTTCGCCCTCACACTTATGATTGGCGTCGCCACGAGTCTATTCACAGGAGTATTTATCACACGAAGACTTATTAAGTTGTTCTATAAAGCATGATAGACTTTTTTAAATATAAATATATTTATCTTGCCGTTTCCGCATCTGTAATCCTTGTAGGACTCATTACCATCTTCACGTCAGGCTTCCGGTACTCGATAGATTTTGTGGGAGGAACAAATCTGAATTATGAGTTTTCTAAAAAGGTTGACACAAAACAAGTACAGCAGTCGTTCAAATCGAACGGTATAGAAATAGTGGACTATGAAATAAAGGGAAACACGCTTGCAGTTCGCACAAAAGCAATTGATGAGGCAAAAGAAGCTGCGCTAAAAAAGGATCTTGAAGCAAATACAGGAGGCACGATTAAGGTACTAAGATCAGAAACAGTGGGGCCTGTGCTTGGGAGGGAAACACTTGTAAAAACAATTATCGCATCGGTGATTGCAGTAATAGGAATACTTCTTTATATGAGCTTTGCTTTTAAAAGCGTTAATTTCGCCATAGCTGCAGTAACCGCACTTGTGCATGATTTGCTGGTTGTTGTTGGAGTTTACGCACTGTTTAGCAAATTTTTCGGAGCCGAGCTTGACACTATGTTTGTGACGGCAGTACTCACCTCGATGTCCTTCTCTGTTCATGACACAATCGTAATCTTCGACAAAATCCGTGAATATAAACGAGAAGAGGGAGTCGTAAATATTGAAAGATCAGCAAACAAAGCGCTCATCGAAACATTAGTGCGGTCTATCAATAATTCGATGACGATCATTTTTATGTTACTGGCCTTAACTCTCTTGGGTGGAGAAACGATACGGTTTTTCGTCGCGACTCTTCTTATCGGAACAATAACGGGAACGTACTCGTCTCCCTTCGTTGCGACCCCTGTACTTGTTTGGCTGGAAAAAAGGAAACGAAACACATGACTATAAGTACTTTTCCTTTGGGTTCGCTCCAGACAAATTGCTATCTTCTCGAAGACGGCGGTACATGTATTCTCATTGACCCGGCAGATGATGCGGCTTTTCTTTTGGAGGAAATTCAGAGGCGTAACTTGACACTAGTTGCAATGCTTGCGACTCATGGACATTTTGACCACGTACTGGCTGCAGGCGAGATACAGCTTAGTTTTCCGGTCCCCCTTTATATTGGACGTGATGACGCATTTCTTTTAAAACGAATCGATTCAACCGCAAAACATTTTTTGAAGTACAATCCGCAAACTGTCGAACCGAGGAAGTCCGAATTTCTGAAAGAAGGGGACCAATCCATCGCTGATTTTAAACTTCAGATTATTCATACCCCAGGGCACACGCCGGGAAGTCACTGTTTTTACTTCAAAAAAGACAACTACCTTTTTACCGGTGATACCTTGTTTAAGGAGGGAATAGGTAGTTATGATCACTCATACAGTAGTAAAATAGATCTCTTTCAGTCACTCGAGAAGCTGAAAAAATCAGTGGGGGATGCTGAGGTATACCCCGGACACGGCGAGTCGACGGTGCTTTCAGAAGAACTGGACGGACTTTCTATTTCTTAGTCACTTTATATTTCTCAATTTCCTCAAGTAGCAGATCTCTTTCGTTTTTTACTCTCCCCTCCTCAACGTCGTTAAATATAGTATCCAGAACTTCACCCACTTTTGGTCCTGGTTTAAGGGTTAATATATTCATTACATCTTTCCCGTCAATTTTCAGGTCCTTCACCATAAACGGCACTTTTTGCACCTCAACTAAGCGTTTTTTGAAAAGGTCAAGACGCCATGATGTCGGTGTAGCGCCTGATCCTACACGGTCACCTGTCCGAAGATCAAGTATGTCCTGAAGATTCTCAAGCCCAACATCGCGGATAAATCGACGGATACTTTTGTCTGTCTGCAGTTCGGTCACTGTAAACTGATGATATTTGACGAGTCTTACGAGCTTTATACTGTCGTCCTTTGACAGACGAAGACGTTTGGCAATCTCTTCCACCTGTTTTGCACCTACAACTTCGTGGTTATAAAAAGTTATCAAGCCTGTCTTTTCATCCCGGCGAAATGTTTTTGCTTTTCCGACGTCGTGGAGTAGTGTTGCAAGACGAGTTATCGGGTTAGGCGATGGACAGTACTTAAGAGCCATCGCAAGATGTGTTCCCACATCGTAGATGTGATGCCGTTTCGGACTTTTCTGGGGAATGATAAAGCACATATCCACTTCGGGTAAAACGAACGTGAGAAGCCCCGTGTTTCTCATGAAAAGAATTCCTTCAGAAGGGTGATCACTCGCCAGTATTTTTACAAGTTCATCACGTATCCGTTCCCAGGAGACATTCATGATAAGGGCAGCATTTTTTTGTATCGAATCCCGCGTTTTGTCTTCGATAAGAAAGCCGAGCTGTGAAGTAAAACGTATGGCCCGCATCATGCGAAGAGCATCTTCCTGAAAACGCTTATCAGGATCTCCTACCGCGACGATCCGTTTCTTTCTGATGTGCTCCTGACCCTGATATGGATCGACCAGATGTTTGCCGTCGTAAGCAATTGCGTTTATGGTAAAGTCACGTCTTGCAAGGTCCTCCTCGACTGTTTTTGCCCATACGACGGTGTCGGGATGTCTGCTGTCACTGTATTTTCCTTCTTTTCGAAAAGTAGTAACCTCGAAAATAGTTTCCTCGCCGTCCACAGGATACGAAACACCTACTGTACCAAACTGATTGTTATAAAAACCATTGGGGTGAAGCTTGAGGATCTGTTCTGGGGTTGCATCGGTGGTGAAGTCCCAGTTTTTTACTTTTTTTCCCAGGATAAGGTCTCTTACAGGGCCTCCAACCACATAGATACGATGCCCTTTCGCCTGGAAAGAGTTCATAAAATCAGAGATTTCTCTGGAGAGCTTAATCATGGACTTATTATAACTTACAGAAGATGGCTGAGCGAGGTTATTACATGAGTACGTTTGGCTCTGTCCATGGCTTCTTGTAGAGGAAGCCACTGAGCTTCATGGAACTCTTTTTTATCAAACGCAAACTGTATCTTATCTTCCATATAAATTACAAACCAGAAATCGTTATGTATGCGGCATGGCCGTGACGGATGGAAAACGTTTGTGATGCTTATTGCGAAAGGCTCAATCAATTCGTTTGACAAGGTAGAGGAGAGTTCTTCCCCAAACTCACGACGAACCGTATCCTCAGGACTCTCCCCCATCTCGATATGGCCGCCAGGCGGGATCCACTCGTCTGCTTTTATATGATGTCCGGTATAGATAGACAAGGACTCTCTATGGAAAGGAACGAGAAATGAACAAAAATGATCGACTTCATTTTCTGGACGTGACAGATCGCCCTTTTTTATTCGTTTTTCAAATTTTGTTACGAGAGAGTGATCGGTATATCTCTTTATCTTTACCTTTTCCAAAAACTGTAAATAAACGTCTATCATGCGATCAGTTTTTTTAAAATATCAAGATTTGCCTTATCGGGTCCCTCATTATCAAATCCTGGCGTTTCAATTATATATGGTATGTTTTTTGTTTTTGGATGATTGAGAAGGAGCCTGAAGGGCTCGAGCGTAAGTGTCCCCTCTCCCAGATTTTCATGACGGTCGCGACCAGAATTAAAAGGATCGCGGCTGTCATTTGCATGAATCACCTCAAGTTTTTCTAGTCCTATGAGCTTTTCGAATAATGTGAGGAATTCATCAAGTTTATGTTCTGTAGACAAGTCATAGCCGGCGGAATAAAGATGGCACGTATCAAGGCAAACTCTAAGCCGCTTACTGTTGACAAGTTTTATGACGGTTGCAAGTTCAGATAGATCTTTTCCGATCTTCCTGTTTCCTGCGTTTTCCGCAATAAAATAAGTATCCTCTGGTGTTTTTTCGAGAACTTCCGAGATTGCATCGGCCACGATCTGATAGTCCGGAGAAGAATCACCCAGCAATGGTGTCAAGTCAGGATCTTTTTTAAAAGAGCCGAGATGTACTATGGTACCCCGGACGCCCATCCTTGCTGCGAGTTTCAGCTCATGCACAAGTAAGTTTCGGGACAACTGTCCACCTCGACCTGTATTGGCCATATTAATGAGATAGGACGCATGAAAGTAGATAGGGTGGACTCCCAGTCGCTTTTGTGCCTCCATAAAAGATGTGACTGACTTTTCATCAGGTTCCGGAAAACTCCATAGCCGAGGGGATGCTGAGAAAATCTGGAGAGCATTCCCTCCCATAGTATGGACTCGCTCAAGAGCCTGGGAGTAGCCTTTTGAGATGGTAACATGTGCTCCAAGTTTCATGGAAAGAGTATAACACGTTACCCCTTGACATCTATTAGCAGAGTTGTTAAACTATTGCTAATACGTCGCTTATGGAAGACCTAACTCAAAGACAAATAGACATTCTCAAAGCTATTATCCTCGAATACACAGAGTCTGCTGATGCTGTTGGATCAGAAATCCTTGAGAAGAAATATAAGTTGGGTGTTTCCCCCGCTACCATCCGCAACGAAATGGTGGAGCTCGCTAAGAAAGGGTATCTTAAAAAGAGCCACTTCTCTTCCGGAAGAATTCCGGCCGCAAAAGGTTTTCGCTTCTATATCAAGAATCTGATGAAAGAGAAAGAGCTCACTACAACCGATGAGGTAACTTACAAAAACAGCATTTGGGATGAGCGGACGGAGGAACACAGACTCCTACAGCAGGCTGCGAAAATTCTTTCCCAAAAGACAGGTTTACTATCGCTGGTTGTTACCAACTCGGGTGATCTCTACTATTTCGGAGTTTCGCATCTTTTAAGCAAGCCTGAATTTTTGGATCTTGCCCTATCGAGGACACTTTTTGAAAGGCTTGATGAGATAGCTTTTTGGGAAAGACTGATTGATCAATTCGGAAGGATTCAGGAGGAAGTGCTTTTCACGCTGGGAGAAGAAGACTTCCGTGATCCAATTTTCCAAACATGCGCAAGTGTGTTCGGTGAGTTTGAGGGACAGAAGCTCAAGGGTATAATCGGCGTTGTCGGACCAAAGCGCATGTACTATGAGGTGGTTACGCCGCAGATAAAATATTTTTCATCTCTTATAGAGGAAATTATTAGAAGTCAGGGAATGTGAGTGTTATGACGCAAGATCCTAAACAGACAGACAAGCAGAAGAAAACTGAACCTGTGCAGAAGGTAGTGGCGGATGAGTACAAGGACAAGTATTTCAGAGCGCTTGCCGATTATCAAAACCTTGAGAAGAGGGTTCGTGAAGAAAGAGAGAGCGTCATTAAAAATGCCAACAGGCATCTGATTCTCAAACTTCTTCCATTTTTGGATGATCTCAATAATGCGGAGATGTTTGTCAAGGATCCTGGCTTGAAAATAACAAAAGATAATTTTTATAAAGTTTTAAGCGGTTTGGGGGTACGGGAAATAGAGGTTATGGGAAAAGAGTTTGATCCGGTGGTCGCAGAAGCCGTAGACATTGTGCAAGGAGACAAGGAAAATATTGTCGTTGAGGTAGTGCGCAAGGGATATATGTTATTT
>CAYPZT010000003.1:0-51526 GCA_964415435.1 uncultured Gammaproteobacteria bacterium | reverse complement strand
TCTTTCTCCTAATTATCATATTGTTGGGACTATTTCTGCGGCTGCAGCAGGTAAACTGGGACAGCAACCTCCATCTCCATCCTGATGAACGGTTCTTGACCATGGTGGGAAATGCAGTTGCTCTGCCTAAAAATATCGCTGATTATCTTAACCCTGAAACTTCCGGACTGAATCCGGCAAACAGCAACTTCCCCTTTTTTGTCTACGGACTATTTCCGCTTACTTTAAATAAGATCATTGCAGTTGTACTTAAAAACGATACTTACAACCTCTTTACCCTGCAAGGAAGAGTGTTAGCAGCTCTACTGGATGTGATGGTTATTTTTTGTATTTATAAGGTGGTCGAAGTATGGGAGAGGGATAAGAAATCCTTTGTTTCAAGAAATACGAAGGTGTGGGCAGCTTTTTGTTATGCCATAATGGTTCTTCCTGTTCAGCTAAGTCATTTCTTTACCGTTGATGCTTTCCTGAGTGCTTTTGTTTTTCTGTCTTTTACTGCGAGTGTTTTCTTTTCACGAAGCGGAAAGATGCGATTTTTAATAGCGAGTGCGATTTTTTTCGGTTTGGCAGTAGGATCGAAGATCAACGCAATTTTATGTTTGCCTTTCATTCTTTATGAGTTATACCTATTCAAGTCGATCAAGAAAGTGTCCTTTCGGCAGATGCTCCCTTTCGGTATTCTTTTTTGCGTCATCACGTACCTGACAATCCGACTTGCCTCTCCATACTATTTTGAAGCAGGAAATCTTTTAAATCCAACAGTAAACGCCAACTTCATCGATAATATAAAAAGTCTTAAATCATTTGATGGCAAGGATAGCTGGTTTCCACCTTCTATTCAGTGGATCTCAAAAACTCCCGTTCTTTTCACCCTTGTTAACCTTGGCGTTTTTGGTGTTGGAATAGTGCAGTTTATATTTATTCTTACCGGAATGGTATGCGTAGCCTTAAAGCAGAGAAGGCATGAGCTTCTTGTGATTGGCACCGGGGTGTTTTTTATCATAGCCTATCAGTCTTTACAGTTTGTACAAACAATGAGGTACCTTATTTTTATATATCCATTTTTGGCACTATTCGGAGGTGTTGGTATAGTGTGGTTTCTAAAAAAAATTCCTGCCGCGGTCTGGGTATTGATTCCACTTTTACTGGTTTGGCCAATGGCATTTGTCTCAATTTATTTCTATCCGCATAGTCGACTGCAGGCATCGGAGTGGATTTACAAAAACGTACCCCATCAAAGCATAATCTTTGGCGAGTACTGGGATGATGCACTGCCCGTATCATATGAGAACAATGTTTCTCAAAATTATAATATTGTGCTTCTCAAAGTCTTTGATCAAGATACTGCAGAAAAATGGAAGGAGTTAAATCAAGAACTGGCAAGAGGCGATTACTATGTACTTTCTTCCAATAGGGCATGGGGGAGCATCATTCCACTTCCCAAAAAGTATCCTCAAATGAGCACATTTTACAAGGATCTTCTTGCTGATAAAACCTCATATAAAAAAGTTGCTGAGTTCACTTCTTATCCTTCTTTTAGGTACCTTGGTATCCCGATAGACTTTCCCGATGAGTGGGCGGAAGAAGCCTTTAGTGTCTATGATCATCCAAAAGTGCTCATCTTCAAGAATTCCAAAAAGATTTAATCTTTTTTAGCACATAAAAGAAGGTTCATCGAGGTTTTCGTTTTGATATGTTTATCAAATAGAGTAGAGGGGAGTCGGAAGAGTGTTGATAAGATTTTTGCGAGTGGTCTAGGCCGATCATCAAAACGACTGAACTCCGTTACATTTAATCGTTCAACAATATTCTTACCTATACCATAGAGGAAAAAGTGGGAGAAGGGCCAACACCAGTGTATCGCTTCCTTTAGTTCCTCAACAGAAAGTTTGCTTTTTGTCACAACTTTTTCAAGTTGCTCTTTTGTATAGAGTCTTTCGTGATCAGCCCAGATACCAGCTAGCCACCAGATATTTTTATTCACATGAGTATTAAAGAATTTCATGAGAATCCAGTTTAAAGGGTCCCATAAAAATGGAAAGTTGTAGTTGGGGACAGTGATAAGGATTACGCCCCCAGGCTTAAGAAGTTTCCGAAGTTTAACTAATGCCTTTATATCGTCTGGAACATGTTCGAGCACTTCAGACAAAATGATTACATCAAATGAAGCTGGCTTGTAGGGAAGATCATAGATATTTCCTATCTGTAACCTGACGCGTTTATCGTCGACACTTTTCCGGGCCTTTTCAAGATACTCTTCTTTCAGGTCAAATCCATCAATTGATTGTATGAATGAGAATTGTGTAAGCGCATGAGTGTAGAACCCTCGGCCGCAGCCTGCATCAAGTACCCGCTGGGGTTTTATGTCCTCTATCCATTTAAAAATAAACCGTGCTCTTTCACGAAATGCCGGATCGACTTCATTATCCAATAAACTCATCAAGTTTTTTTTCATTGTCTTTTGAATTGATGATTGTTTTTAACTTTGCATATTTTTTCTCTAGAGTTTTTCTATTTTTGTTTGCTTCAATAAGTTTCATTGCGAGGTCGTGCGGATCTTCTGATGTGAAAATATAACCGAAGCCGCTCTCTTTTACAAGGTAGCGTGCGCCGGGAATATTTGAAACAACTGAAGGTACACCAAGACTCATTGCTCGTGCCTGTACAAGGTTATAGCAGTCGGAACGTGAAGGAATAACGATGAAGTCGATGCCTTTATAGAATGCCGTCAGCTCCGGTTCTGACAGAAGCCCAAGTTCGGTAACGTGTTTTCTTATCCGTTTGAAACGGTCCCTGTTTGACTCGTAGAAATGTTCGTACCCAAGCTTTGTTTCACCAGCATAGACAAAGTATGCTTCTGGTAGTTGATCAATAACCTCAGGTATCGCCTCATACAAGATGTCGAAACCCTTTTCTTCCACAAATCTACCCGCAAATCCGAAGACGACAGACTGGCTTTTCCGCAGTTTTTTAAGGTGCTCATTTTTTTTTGTTTCTTTTTCTTCCGGCAAATGTGGCTGAAAAGAAATACATTTGTATAGAAAATGTTTCAGCACTCGTGAGTGCTGAGCATAATCATCGGTAAAGGTGGCAACTTTATCAGCAAGGCTACAAGCGAAGATTGTTGCCATATCAAAGACATTCTCGATAAGCCTATTTGTGAATCCCTTTGGCAGTAGTAAATCTCCCTGATGGAAGATGACAAGGCGTTTGCCAAAAAGTTTTACGAGAAGTGAAAGGGGGAAAATGTGTGCAGAAGGTGAGTTTATGAAAACAGTGTCAGCCTTCGATAGGTAGGGTAATGTGCGAAACCAAAACAAAAAAGATATTTTGGCTCGACTCAAAGAAAGAGAATAAGGAAATCGTACTACCGGTATTCCATCAATAACCTCATGTGGGGAAAGGTGGGGCGCATGCTGTATGGTAATAACAGTTACATCATGCCGGTCTTTCAGGGTGTTTAAAAAATAGGAAAGCGATTTGGATATTCCGGTCCAATGGGGGAGATAGTAGTCGGTAATAACAAGAAGCTTCATGTTTTGATTATTTCACGTTCAAGGTAATCAATAGCCGACTGCAGTGAAGAAAATTTATATGAATAGGGTATAAATTGATCAACGATGTTATATATCCAGAAAATTTTCGGCTTTTTTCGGCTTTTTTCAAACCGTTTATTCAGATAGTTGACGATATCCCAGTTATCTTCAATAAATATATCAATGCCAAGCTTATTGATCATCCGTTCCTTGTAGAGATGGGGCTGATCATCATTTTCGTTGTGGTAACAAGCCTCCATTTGATCCCGTGCCCCAAGTTTTATAAGCCACTTTTCAAAGTCATCCTTCAAAAAATTGTAACGGGCGGTTACGATGTATCCTTCAAATATTTTCTTATTGATGAGCTGCTTGACGTGACTATATCCCGGAGCAACGAAGAGACTGGACAGGTGCGCCCATCTCCAGAGCATTTGTGCAAGGTGTGTGTGGGGATAGTAAAAATTCAGTTCCTTTTTTCTGCTGAGGATCTTGTCAAGAAAATCTATGGGAGCCCGGGCTATGCGGAATGGGTTGTAGAGGATAACGCCATCCATATCAAAGCCAACTTTTAGCTTTTTCATTATGAATCATTATAGCAGGGCAGATAATTTACAGAGTGCGGCATGCCATATTTGTTTCTGTTCCAGTTTCTGGGATGGTATACTAGAAACATGATTCCAGTATTACTTAATCTTCCTTTTCTTAAGCTCTATACGTTTGGGGTATTTCTGGTCCTCGCGTTCTTTTGGGGCAGCTTTTTACTATGGAAGAATATCCGGTTGACTTCATACAAGGAGGATGACATCTTCGATGGAGTATTTGTGTCTTTGGCGGGCGGTCTCTTTGTAGGAAGACTTGTTTATGTGGCACTTAATTTTAACGACTTCGGATTCAATTTTCTCAAGTTTGTACTTATTAATGGGTATCCCGGTCTTTCCTTATATGGTGCGCTTTTGGGAGGCTTATTATTCCTTCTTCTCTTTTTACGTGCCCGCAAGATAGACTTCCTATCTGTCATCGACAGCTGGGTTAGTCCAATTCTCATTGCAATCGGGGTAGGGAAACTCGGCAGTTTCTTCTCCGGCGTAGAGGTAGGAACTGCGACTAAATTTCCGCTTTCACTCAAGTATCCCGGACTCGACGGCTCAAGACATCTTACGTCACTATATGAAGCTATATTTTTTTTAGTGGGCGCCGTTATTGCTCAAAAAATACTTTCGGAAATCCGTCGAGACAGGTTCAGACACGGCTTCTCTCTTATCTTCTTCGCGTGGTTTTTCAGTCTTGACTATTTTCTATTTGACAAACTTAAGAATAATCGATTATACTTGGCAGGCACGAGTTTCAATGAAATCGTTGGGGGAGTACTTGTCTTGATTTTAAGCCTGTACTTCCTTTACCATTTTAGAGTGAAATTTTTAAAGGCAGGGGAAGTTATTAAAAAATTAATTACACGAAATGGCATTCACACAGGAAGTACTTCAAAAACAGAAAAAAATTCTTGAGGTCCAGAGAGAAGACCTTATTAAACAGATATCTTCACTAAAAAAAGATGATCCGTTTGCAGATCCGGAGCATGCATCCGATAACGCGGCAGTTGATACTGATGTACGTGAACAGGTAGGTCATGATACTATTGAAGCAGAAATAAAAGATCTCGAAAAAAAACTAAGCGATATGGACCTGGCTTTGGGGAAAATCGAAAAAGGAAAATATGGGATATGTGAGAGATGCGGTAAAGAAATTCCCTTAGCGCGCCTTAAAATTCTTCCCGAAGCGCGTTACTGTATAGACTGTGAGCAGCAGCTCCGAAGGTGAGTGCCCGTATTTTTGCTTGTGCTCCCTTTTCTCTTGTATACTAAATAAATGACTGAGATTCCTTATCAAGAGCTTCTGTCTGTTTTCCTCTTTCTTCTTTTTCCCTTAGTAGGCGGATTTGTCGCTGTGCGTCTAAGGATGTCACCCGTTATCGGCTACATAGTAGGCGGTGTGTTTCTCAAACTGGTGGCTGGAAACAGACTTCCTCATGAATTCATAGACAGTTTCTCGACGATAGGCCTTATTCTTCTTATTTTTACCATAGGACTGGAAACAAACTTCAATTCACTGCGCCGGTTCGGAAGATTTGTTCTTTTAGGCGGTCTACTGCAGATCGTTGTGACTGCCGGAGTCGTAAGCGTACTATCACTTTTGTTCGGATTCACATCTCTTGTTGCACTTTTTATAGGTTCTGCGTTTGCCATGTCCTCAACCGCGGTTGTGGCAAAAATAATACAGGAGAGGGGAGAGGAGAACTCGCTTGTAGGCGGTCTTGCCATAGGTATTCTTATCTTTCAAGATCTGGCTTTCATACCGCTTCTCATCGTTCTTTCGTCGTTTGGATCGAATAGTACGTTTCTCGATATGGGGACTCGCATAGTGCTCAATATGGGAAAAGCAATACTGGTACTTGCCCTCGTTTATTTTTTGGGAATGAAGGCAGTACCCTTCCTGTTTAACCGTCTTGCCAATGTTTCACGCGAAATCCTCAACCTGTTTACGGTAGTCTTTATAGTTGCAACGCTTACCGTTTTTTCATTTCTTGGACTATCGAGTCTTCTGGCGGCATTTACTGCAGGCGTACTCATAGGACAGACCCTTGTTCATTACCATTTATTTTCCCAGATCAGACCTTTGCGTGATGTTCTTGTCGTGGTATTTTTCGTATTTTTAGGTTTGACTCTGAACATCGGGTTTACAATCGCCAACATCATTCCGATCACTCTTTTTGCAGTTTTGGTTACTTTTGCAAAGATAGTCATTGTAATGAGCATATTTCTCTTCTTTAAATTCCATTCGAGGACATCCTTTAAACTGGGCATTCTGCTTTTTCAAATAGGTGAGGGTGCCTTTATACTTCTATACCAGGGGTTCATAAATGGCGCAGTAGGCGCGGACAGCTATCATTTTGCGGTAAGCGTGGTTCTTCTGACGCTTCTTTTTACTCCGGCTGCAATCATGGCTAGCGACAGAATGTATAGTTCAATACGATCTTTGATTAGAAAAAGGATTCCGGCAATCGAACAGTTCCTTAAGAATAAGGTTGACCGTGAAATTCCCAAGATTGATGTCCTTAATCTCAAGGATCACATTATTATCTGTGGCTATGGCAGAGTGGGCAGGTATATCGGCAGGGCACTCATGTTTGCCGAGATACCCTTTATAGCAATTGATTTTAATCTTCATACCGTTGAGCAGGCGAAAAAAGAGGGTGTGACAATTTTTTACGGAGACCCAACGGAAATAGATGTACTAGACTATGCAGAATGTGAAACTGCCGCTTCATTGATTGCTGCGGTTCCGGACAGGTTCTCACAGGAAACGATCATACTAAACGCAAAAAAACTGAATCCAAACATAATACTTTTTACCAGAGTTCATGGAGAGCATGACCAGCGTCGTATGAAGGATCTCGGCGTAGAGGTCGTAGTTCATCCAGAGTTTGAAGCGTCACTCTCAATCATACGGAGAATTCTTACATGGAAAGGTATAGATAAAGAGGAGGTCGCCAATAAGATTAAACGTTTGAAGATAGAGCATGGCATGGTATGAGAAAAAAAAGGTTGGGCAGGCAAAATACGAAACGAATCGTTCGAATAGTACTTGTCGTATGTGTTTTTCTCGTTCTTATCTCGCTCATACGCATAATCCGTACCTCGATCTTTTTTCAGAAACGTGATCATATCAACATTATCTCCTATGGTGCCCAGACCTCTTTTTTTTCTTTTGGTCTTGTGGACAATACAAACTACGGAGTAAGTTTTTTGCCGGATACCAAGGTGGACGTTCCTGGAGGCTACGGAGTATACCGCATTGGAGCTTTAGGAAAGCTTGTCTCTCTAGAAAAAAAACCCGATATTCTTCTTAAAACGTTCTCTACCGCAACAGGCAGTCTCGTAGATTTTTACATAATGCCCGACAGTGCCGAGATATATTATGGCGCGGGAGAGGTAAAGCCAATGCTGCCGAATATTCAGACCATACTCTTTGGTAATAGCAACATGAATATGTTCGAAAGAGTATATCTCTCGTGGCTTATTCTGAGAAGGGGAGGGAATGCAATAAACTCTATTGCATATACAGATGCATTCGCATCAGACTACCAAGGATATTTTTTTGACACTGTCTATAGAAACGAGCGGCTCAATGTGCAGATCCTTTATAAGGATAGTTACGAAACGGCGCTTGCCTTAAGTAAACCCATTGAAGGTGAGGGGATCCGGGTAGGCGATATCACCGCAAAGCAGGACATAGTCAAACAGTGCATCATCGAAGAAAATAGAGAGGAATTCAGTAATACGGCCCGTGCGTTGGCCGCGTTTTTCTCCTGCAAGCTTAAAACCGGTAAAACAGGCGGATATGATATACTTTTTTGGTTAGGAGAACGTGAAAGGGATTGGTACTTTTTAAGCTGATATGCTCATTCCACTCGCTATCATCCTTGTTGCATCTTTCCTTTTGGCCTTACGGTCAATGAGTGATTTTCATGTGCCAAAGGAACTGAAGAAGATACTCAACAGGAGAAAAATACAAGGAACCTTTGTTTTTTTTAAGGATAAGGTTGAGCATTACTCATCATCAGAATCATCTGAATCCTCGGTCTGAAAAGGAAAATATTCTTCAGTTTCTGTGGTAGTAAGATGTTCGGCAAGCCTGTCAATATCGCTTTCTGACACAGCATCGTCGCTGTCTTCATGGTCTTTTTGGTGGTTTATGTCCTGAATATTGGACTGGATATTGCTGGGAAACGAGAGATAAGGAGCCACTTGTTTACCCTTTTTTTCTTCTTTTATGAACACGATGACACGGCTCAAGCTAGCTTCCTTGATGTAGACCGTATATTTGCTTTTTGCATTTAAAAAAAGCAGAAGCCGTCGGGATAAGTCATCGGGCAGCGTACCAATATATTCTTGGGCAGTAGTTCTGACCTCGACTTTTCTTTTTTTGACCTCAAGTATAACTTCCTGACCAACATTAACGCGGGCAAGGATGTTTTTTTGACCAAGATTAACAAGCGTGACGCTCTTTGTTTTGCCCGGCACCTCGAGAAACATATTTGGATCAAGTTTCCCCTCAAAGGTTTTCCCTTTTTTCGTACTCTTGCCTTCGAGTATTTTTATCCGCTCCATATTTTCAAGAGCAACTTTGTTGGTAGGCTGGAATTTTAGAGCTTTAGAGTAATACTTTTTAGCATCTGCAAGGTTATGAAGCTGAAGACATGAATAGCCGAGCCTCAGGTGGGCAGGAAGATTATTTTTATCAAGCTCAAGTATCTCTTCATTGAACTTAACAGCTTGTTCCCAGGACGAATGAATGGCTGCGTCGACAGCTTGTTGTTCGAGTTGGTCAATAGGTCCCATAGAAGAAAAAATACGGTACGTTACAGTATATTTTAATTTGGACAAATGTCAAGTATAATAACCAAAGCATGTCAGGTCATTCTAAATGGGCAAATATTAAGCGTAAAAAAGAGGCAAACGACAAAGTGAAAGGCAACCTTTTTGCTAAACTCTCACGTCTTATCAGCCTTGCGGTTGTGGAAGGTGGGGGGATTCCTGATCCGGTCAACAATGTTAAACTTCGTATCGCAATTGAGAAGGCGCGAGCGTCGAACATGCCAAAGGACAACATCCAGCGCGCGATAGAGAAAGGCACGGGCAAGGGAGGGGAGGCGATGAAAGAAGTGATTTACGAAGGTTTTGGACCGGGCGGCAGCGGTCTTATGATTGTTGCCACAACAGATAATCCCAATAGAACCGCTTCTGAGGTGAGAAACGTCCTTGACCTTCATAACGCCAAGCTAGGGTCTCAGGGCGCAGTCTCATATCTTTTTGAGAAGGTGTCTCTGGTCATAATTCCCAAGACCTCTGTGTCTGAGGATCAAGCTTTTTCCTATGCCGACAAGTACGGCGTGATTGACTTTATCGAGGACGCCGATTCTTACATCTATTATTTTCCATACGCTTCATATGGAAAACTCAATGCAGACACCCCCTTTCCACAGATGCAGGTTGAAGTTGTCTATAAGCCTCAAACAGTACTTAGTCTGGATACGGAAAAGTCCGCGAGTCTGCAGAAGTTGATGGACGCGCTTGAAGAGATGGACGATATCCAAAATGTGTTCAATAATGTAGCGTAGATAACCACTATAATATATCCATATGAGCCTGATTCATAAGCTACTCATCGGAGTAGAGAACAGATTTAAAGGCGTGCAGAAGAGATACCGGCTGGTATTTTCTGTAGGTGTTCTTTCGATGCTCCTTCTTGTTTCCACCTTTTTCTTTTTCACGGAGAGCTATATTTTCATCCCCCTTCTTATTTTTATCACCTATTGTTTGGCGTTTTTTTCAATGTTGGAAGGAATTGAACGGTTTGAGTGGTTTAGCCTATTTATCATGCCTGTACTCGTAACTGTATCTTTTTATCTTTTCTTCTTTTTATTCCCTGTCCGCTGGATTACAAGAGTTCCTTTTGTTGCGATCTATGCCGTCTCAATTTATGCAGTACTTCTGTGCTCCAATATCTTTAATGTAGGAGTGGAGAAGAGTTTGCAGTTGTACCGGGCAGCTTTCTCGGTGAACTTCTTTTACCAGACATTGGTATCTTTTCTTCTTTTTAATGCTATTTTTTCATTCAGGCTTAACTTTATCTTTAATGCCATTCTCGTCGGAGCAGTAGCCTTTATGATGGCGCTCCAGCTTCTGTGGACGGTCAAACTTGATCTGCAGGTTTCACGCGCTCTCATCATGAATGCATTGCTTGTTGCCGTGATTGCGGCCGAAACTGCGATTGTAGCATCGTTTATACCGCTTCGAATAACAATCGTAAGCTTACTTCTTACTGCGATCTATTACAGCGTAACGGGACTCTTGTCTCATTTTCTTTCGGAAAGGCTCTTTCGTGAAACAATCCGTGAGTATGCAATAGTTTTAGGTTTCACTGCAGTTATTTTGTTACTCTCGTTAAGCTGGTAATATGATTGAATTTTTGAAGAAGACAAGTTTTGCGGCCGGTCAAGTGATACTGGAAGGATTTAGAAAAGGCGGTTCTTTTCGGCATAAAACAGGACCTCGGGATATTTTGACAGAAACAGATGAAAAGACTCAGCATTTCCTTTACAGGACCATCATGGAAGAAGCGCCGAAGCATTTCCCAAAAATGAAGATCGGTTTTGTGGGGGAGGAGAGTGGCGTTAGTGCTATAGGCGATATAACGTTTGTTGTTGATCCAATAGATGGGACAAGTAATTTCGAAGCGGGCTTTCCTTATTTCGCGGTTTCGATTGGAGTTGTGAAAGGTAATGAGCTTTTGGCTGGCATAGTGTACGATCCTGTTTCAAAAAACTGTTTTTTTGGTGAAAAAGATAAAGGCGCTTTCAAAAACGATAGCAGGATTAAGATTAAAAAGGGGAGAGCTCTGGAGAACAGTCTCCTATTCACTCATCGCAGAACCTTTTTTCTTACTTTTGGCAAGCAATCCTTTCCTTTAAGAGATATAAGAATCAATGGCGCTATTGCTTTAGATTTATGCAATGTTGCGAGTGGTGCAGGGGAACTGATGCTTACAAGATCAGGTCATGTATGGGATTATAGTGCTGGGGTACTTATTGTACGAGAAGCAGGTGGAGAAGTGGCTGACTGGAAGGGTAACCCTCTCCTGGTACGCTTGGAAGACAGAGATACTAAATATTCTGCGGTTGCTGGTGATCCCGAACTATTAAAAAAATTTCTTCCATTCATTAAATCTTTTAATCCTGAAAAAATAGACCGACCTGAAAGATAGAGGAGAGAGGAGAGGGGTAAAGGGATAGAGGGAAAGTAAGTATCACGAACGTGAGGAATATATCCTATAGTGTTTTAAATACTATAGGACACTATTATTCACGAACGGATAGTTTGTAATTCATGCATGTGGATAAACCGTAGAATTTAGCCTCAAAATATATAGATTAGAGCAATTTGACAGTCTAAACTATCTTCCTTCTCCGTAGATACTGATAGTATAAATTTAGCCTTGAAATAACCAATTTAGGCTTATATGACAATCCAAATATCTTTTCTCCAAGAGACCGATGCCCGATGTTTCAGCCTCGATCCCACTACTTTAGACTGTGTTGGCAATCTAAATGCGATGACAGTCTGATCTTCCATACAAGCAGATTTAGCCTCAAATAATGTTATTTAGAGCAATTTGACAATCTAAATAGCATACTTCTTTGAATAAGATATGCGGTAAATTTTGTTGGAATTAGCCTCAAAATTACGTATTTAGGCTTATATTACGCTCTAAATAATGCTATACCCGGGCACCCCCGAGGAGAGAGGTACTTTCCTGAGGGTCTTAAATGTGAACCAGTTCGAGAGGGGCCAAGATAGTTGCAGTGCGGAGAGAATAATGAAATTTTTTTGATTATTTGGTGGAGAATAAAAATAATTCAATAAACCATTCTTCTCTTATAAGGGATATTCATGAAAATATGTTCTTATGGAATTTCATGAAAAATGGCACCTATATATGGAGGGAAGAAAGTCTGCACAACGTCGTAAATTGTATCTTTTACGACGTTACCCGTGCCTACCGGAAGAGAAGGGTTTCATTTTCCGCTTTTAACATATGTGATATTTTTCGTGGTTTATTCCCTTCTGTTTCCATTTGCATAAAATAAATGTAGGATTCTTCCCTGTTTACTACACCCTCAAAAATGCCCCTTTTTCAGCCTCATTTCGAGGCTATTTTTAGGGGATTAGACTGTCAAAACAGTCTATACTCCCCTTTCCCCTGCAATTCCTGTAGGTCGAGTAGTGCCAGGGATGTTATATAATGGAGCTATGAAAGCTGCTATGGTTCGTTTTATCCTCAGTTATCTTCGTTTTTGGGCAGGAGTTGCGCTTTCTTTTGGCGACCCGACAGTAGTAGGCATAACTGGTTCTATAGGAAAATCTTCTGCAAGAGACGCAGGAGCCGCAGTCCTTAAGAATCAGTATGAGACATACGTCATTGAAAAAGGAAACTCGGAGATAGGCGTTCCTTTAGGAATACTTGGGCTTCATGTGGAAAGCCTAGGATTTCAGACACCGTTACGAAGCATCATGGACTTTATCAAGATCCTGATTGCGGCACCGTTCAGAACATTTCACTTAAAGGCGGTGCAGTATCTCATCGTAGAAATGGCGGTCGATGAGCCGGATCCGCCTAAGAACATGGAATATCTATTGACAGTGGTAAAACCGGATATCTCGGTTTTTCTTAATGTATTTCCGGTGCATACCATGCAGTTTGAGAAGGTGGTGCCGGCAGATGTACCTGAAGGTCAGCGGGAGAACGCGATTCTACAGGCAATCGCCAAAGAAAAAGGAAAGATTATAACGATGTCCGGATGCAAAACCGGTATCTACAACGCTGAAAACAGCTATGTTCAAGATGTTATATCAAAAATTGATAAAAATACTAATCCCGTAAGTCTTCTTGCATATGGTCAAAAAGGTAATTTTGCGGTAAATATCGTAGCACATGAGGTCTCTTTGAATGAGACACGATTTGTCTTTAAAGTAAACCAAAAAAACTACAAGCTCTCGATAAAAGACTATGTATTACCAAAGGAATATGGTGAGATCTTTGCTGCCGCTGTGTTAGTAGGTCAGGCGGCTGGCATAGATACTGAAACTGCAATTCAAAACCTCGAGAGATCATTTGTACTGCCCCCGGGCAGATCAACGATACTGCCCGGAATCCACGGGACGACCATCATAGACTCAAGCTATAACGCTTCACGGGCCTCGGTCGTTGCATTTCTCGAACTATTGGCGGAGCTTAAAAAGAAAACCGGAAGACCGGTTGGTTTCCTGTTTGGAGATATGAGAGAGCTTGGGAATGAGGCTCCTCATGAGCACGCCATTGTGGCGGAAAAAATAGGAGAGGTTGTTGATAGGCTATATCTGGTTGGGCCTCTGACGAAAGAATATGTCCTGCCAGTTGTATCCAAGAAGATAAAAGATGTAGTCTCATTTGATACCCCGTACGATGCAGGTATGTACCTTGAGCTGGAATCTAATTTGCCCTCGAAGACAATTCTTCTTGTGAAAGGATCACAAAACACGATCTTTCTGGAAGAAGCCATTAAGAAGATCCTGCTTCACAAGAAAGACGAAAAGTTTTTATGTCGGCAGACGGCATACTGGCTTGAAAAGAAATCTCACAAATCATAACTCCTTTTTAATTTATCTTTTTCATTTTTTCTTTCTATCGCAAGTTGTATCAATCGATCCAGAAGTTCTCGATAAGAGAGTCCTGAAGCCTCCCACAGCTTTGGGTACATGCTGATTTTGGTAAAGCCGGGGATAGTGTTGATCTCGTTTACGAATATCTCTCCCCCTGCGGTGAGGAAAAAATCCACTCGTGCCATACCTGAACACTCCAAAACTTTAAATGCATCTACAGCAGTTTTCTGGATCATTGTTTTGATGTCGGCCGGCAGATGTGCGGGTATAACAAGTCCGGCACCATTCTCGTCTATATATTTTGCTTCATACGAATAAAACTCATGATGAGGAATCACTTCTCCAGGAACTGAAGCGAGTGGGTTGCTGTTGCCGAGCACAGAGCATTCAATTTCACGTCCCGTCACCGCTTTTTCAATGAGCGCTTTTATATCGTATTTGAGTGCAGTTTGGACTGCCTTAACAAGTTCTTTTTTATTTGATACTTTACTTACTCCAACCGATGATCCCATATTGGCAGGTTTCACGAAGAGTGGAAATCCAAACTGCTCTACTGCCCTCTTCACAATTTCTCTTCCCCTCTCCCCTTTTCTTACGGTCACATAATCTGTAACTGGGATACCAGCTTGAGTCAACAGTCGTTTCATGACATCCTTATCCATTCCTATCGCTGACCCCAGCACTCCCGCGCCTACATACGCGGTGTTCAAAAGTTCAAGCATTCCCTGCATACTGCCATCTTCTCCGTAGGTACCGTGCATGATGGGGAAAAACACGTCTACCGTGCCCATCTCTCCCCCATTCTCAATGGTTATAAGGCCGGTAGTGGTCCCCGACTGTACTGGTGTAATTTCTTTGGTATTCGCTTCATTCAAGGCAATGAGTTTAGGATTACTAGTGTTGAGAAGATAATGTGAAGCTTCGCCCAAGAGCCACCGGCCCGTTTTGTCGATGCCGATAAGGTGAATGTCGTACTTGTCCTTATCAAGCGCTTCATAGACTGATTTGGCTGACTGAAGTGACACCTCATGTTCACCGCTTTTGCCTCCATAAACCAGAGCGACCTTTATTTTGTTTCTCATAAGTTGTAAGAGAATTGTCTCATCTTTTGAGATGGAACTCAAAAATGCAGTATAAAAAAGGACATGCCGAAGCTGATTTAGGCATAAGCGGATTGTCGTCCAATTATATTGGAAAATGATATTTATTCGTATATAATATTAGTCCATAAGATATGGAAAATCTGGTAAAAGACGCCCTTGAACTCCTTGGGCTTTCCGCGAAGGAGCGTCAATTTTTTGTTGCCGCATTTACTCTTGGTCCCGCGACAATGCAGGAGATCGCTAAGAAAGCGAGGCTGGAACGATCCACCGCCTACCTTATCGCATCCCAGCTTAGCGAAAAAGGCATGCTTCAGGAAAACTTCAGGAATTATAGGCGTCTTTATAGTACTATTGAACCCAAAACACTGTTACGGTTGGTGTATGCCCGAGAGCGCAGGATCGGTCGAAAGGGACTTGAACTTGAAGAACATTTGTCCGAACTGCAGTCCATCTATGCCGCATCCGAGATACGGCCGAAGGTGCGCGTGTATGAAGGAAAACGTGGGCTTGAACAGATCAAAATTGACATCCTTACGCTTCCTCAAGAGATTCTGCTCTGGACAAACCAAGAAACAGAGACTCTCGTATTTAGCCAGGAGCATCACCGAGCATTTATCGAAGAGCGCATCCGGAAAAATATATCAATACGTGTCCTTGCCGTGAAGAACCGTAAAGGACATGAGCTTCTGAAAACCGACAAGGAGTCTCTCCGTGAAACAAAGATACTGGCTGATTCTGTACAGTTCAGCGCAGAAACATATATTTATGGCAATAAAATAGCAATATTAGACTATAAGAAAGACATAATTGGAATAGTAATAGAAAGTGGTCCTATTGTTTCTTCACAGCGGGCTGTGTTTGAATATGTCTGGAGAACAGCTTAAAACCTTACTTGTTTTGTCCTACCTGCTCAAGAAGCGCACGGAACTCTTCGAATGAACGAAGATTGTCTAATTTCTGGCCGTTCAAGAAAAAGGTGGGTGTGGCATTAACACCATAGCTCACGCCTGACTGGTAATCACGTTCCACTCTGTTCTTCACCTCTTGTGAGTTCATATCTTGGGTAAATTTTTCAGTATCAAGTTTAAGTTCTCCGGCAAGCGTGGTAAAAAATTCCCGCGGATCATCGAGCCCTTCCCAATCGGCCTGTGTATCAAAAAGTTTGTCGGCGTACTCAAAAAACTTGCCCTGCTTGGCGGCAGCTTCTGCAGCCCAGGCAGATTCTTCTGAGTTAGGGTGAAGATCTTTTAGAGGAAAGTGCCGATAGATAAGAGTGATATTTTTGGTCACATCGATCTGTCCGCTTCGTGTAGTCTCAAGATCGGCCGTGATGTAATCATGAAAGTTCTTACATGCCGGACACTGCAGGTCACTGTATTCAACGAGGATGTTTTTCTTCTCGGCTGACCATTTCATATGATCATCGGCTAAAAGCTTGCTGACTTCTGTGACAATCGTCGGCTTAGATGGACCGCTCGTTAGCGTATATGCTGCAAAAAGGAAGCCTACGATAAGAAGGATAGAAACGATGGTTACGACCAAAGTATTTTTATTCATTCAATCATTATAGCACGTAAAAAAGGAGCGGAAACAGAAGTAAGTGAACGGCTTATATTCTGAATCTGAGTCGGACGGGGGTGTAGTTTATACCTCTGTTCTTAAGAGATTTCATGAGCTTAATTTCAAGTTGAGCCAATAGGGATACAGGGATAAGAATGAGTTTAAGCATCAGAACGACAGCGACGAGAATGCAAAGCGTAAATACGATCGCACCCTGCTCCGCTCCCCCATCAAGAGCGGCTGGAAATGCACTGAAAAACAACCAATAGATAAGTATGGGATAGATAATAAATGCAACAAGAGGTTTCCGTAAAAAAGCGCGGATTTGTTTATATGCGTGTTTCATATAGATTACTACAGGTCGTCCCCTTTATGGTGGATATTATAACCTATAGTACTATATAAATCAAGTGCTATAAGACTATTCTAGCCTCGAATTGGGGTCAGTTTTTCCTGACTTTGCAGATGCGCTCGCTTTGTGATATAATGTAAGTAAGAGACCGTAAGGAATCTGTAAGCGTAGCAGTCAATAATTCGAAGCTCTTCATTTTTAAGTCCTAGATTTAAAGAGCTTCTCCAGAGCTCTTACCCTCTTACATTAATTAGTTCTTTTTTTGTATATGTATAACAGGAACAGATCATTTCGTGGTCCACAAAGAGGTGGATATCGTGGTGGGAATTTTAGACGTTTCGGTGGTTTTCGCCGTGGTGGTAACCGCGGATTTCGCAAAGCTACCGCTCATGACATTCGCAACTATATTGCTAAGGCTACCGCTGTAAAGCCTGTGGTCGAAGAGCCTGTTGTTCAAACCCAGCCGTTTACAGCAATCCCTCTTGACGCGCGTCTTAGCGCAAATATTGCAGAACGAGGCTATGTCAATATGACTCCTATTCAGGAAAAGGCCATTCCTGCCATCCTGGAAGGTAAGGATGTTATAGGTATCGCCAATACAGGGACCGGTAAGACAGGTGCATTTATTGTTCCTATCCTGAGCAAACTTATTCAGGATCGAAGCTATAAAGCTCTTATTATCACTCCAACCCGTGAACTCGCGCTCCAGATTCGTGATGAGCTTCGTAAGCTCACGAATGGTCTGTCTATCTATAGCGCGTTCTGTATCGGAAAGTCTTCAATGCAGAATCAGATCCGCGAACTTAGGAGAAATCCTGAAGTAGTTATCGGTACTCCAGGACGCCTGAAGGATCTTATTGAGCGCAATGTGCTCAAGCCCGCCGAATTTAAAGTCATCGTTTTGGACGAGGTCGATCAGATGCTGGATATGGGTTTTCTTCCCGATGTCAAACACATTATCTCGCTTCTCCCTACCGAGAGGCAGTCACTCTTTTTCTCGGCGACGGTTTCACCTGCCATCCAGTCTTTGATCCAGTCGTTTGTCGTGAATCCGACAATCGTTTCAGTCAAGAAGCAGGAAACGGTTGCGCATATTACGCAGGACGTCGTTCATATACAAAATGGCGCAAAGAAAATCGATATACTCCATGATCTTCTTGGAAAAGAGGGTCTTACCAAGGTGCTTGTTTTCGGCCGTACAAAACTGGGAGTTGAGGGTGTGAGCCGTGAACTTTATAAACGCGGACACAAAGTCGCCTCGATTCATGGGGATAAACCACAGTTCAAACGTATTCAAGCAATCCGCATGTTCAAGGAAGATGTGGTGAAGGTGCTTGTGGCAACTGATGTTGCGGCGCGTGGACTTGACATTCCCAACGTTTCACACGTTATAAACTATGACATTCCTGATTCCTACGAGAACTATATTCACCGTATTGGAAGAACAGGACGTGCTAACAAAAAAGGTACCGCAATCACTCTCGTCGAGTAACTAGGTTGACAAATGAAGCGGCCTGAGGTACAGTGATGGGTAGTATATGGATAAGAAACCTATTGTTGCACTACTTGTTATAGTACTTTTGGCGATTTCGGGTTGGATTTACTACAGACAGTCTTACATGGTTCCTCAGTCCGTCGAGCAGCCTAATCCGGTTGATTCGCGCGATGAACTTCTTGCCTCAGTCCCCAAGGTTTTTGTTCCCATAGCAAACAAGACCATAAGCCTCACCGGTAGTACGACCCAGTTTGGCAGTGTTGATGAGCCTAATGAGTCGTTTGGCACGGTGACTCTTGGTGAGCTCGTTGCCGAACATAATGAGATGATTTTCACCACAATTGCCGCAAACTACGGAGGATCGGGTGAGTTTTTCTATCTTGTCGCGTTTGTTCCAACAGCATCAGGCTACCAGTCGGCTGGCTACACGTCCATTGGTGATAGGGTTGATATTGAGAAACTGACAGTAAATGATGATGGCGTTATTACGCTAGACTACCTAGATCATAGCGCTGACCAGGCAATGGCCGATGCGCCCAACGTAAAGGTAGAAAGGATGTATAGATACGAAAACAATGAATTCGTTCAGGTACAATAGCACACATGATAAAACGTCTCTTTCTCGAGAAAGTATTCATCCGCAATATAGAGTACTGGAGTCTTCTTGAACTTTTTCTTGTATCCGCTGTCTCAACCGTCATAATCGTGAGGTTCTTTTTGGAAGTGACAGGCTATCCACGCATTGGAGGTGCTAACTTTCACATTGCTCACATGCTCTGGGGAGGGCTTCTTATGTGCAGTTCCTTTATTGCGAGCGTTTCTTTTTTCAGCAAGCGTGTCGACTACTTGGCCTCACTTCTGGCCGGCATCGGCTTCGGCCTTTTTATAGACGAGCTGGGCAAGTTCATAACGGCAGATAATAACTATCTTTATCAGCCTACTCTGGCTCTCATCTACGTAATATTCATATTGCTATTCCTTTTGATTCGCAGGATCGGATCTGGCTCTTTCACCCAGGAGGAATACTTAATAAACAGTATTGAGATTATAAAGGAGGGTGTCATAGGTGAACTTACCAAAGAAGAGAAAGAAACTGCCCTTCGTTATCTGTCATACATAAAGAACGAGGATCGTACCGTACATCTTTTGCAGACTGCCTATAAGGAGGTTTCTATCGCTCCCCCCTCGCGTATAGACATTATTGGCGAGTATATCCATAGAGCCAGGACAAGATATAAGCAGATAGCCGAAAAAAAATGGTTCACTACGGGAGTTATCTTATTTTTTGTCATAGGTGCGGTTGGCACAGTATTCGGAGCCGTTGCGATTGGTCTTTACTATTTACTCAGATCATCTCTTAATCTGCACATGTCACTTGACTTTTCATACTCGACGGTCATTCAATTTATTTCTTCCATGATTGGTGCGGTATTCGTGCTTGTCGGCATAACAAAGCTCAGATATTCGCACATTGAAGCGTTTAATCTGTTCAAACGATATGTGCTTATTGATATTCTCATATCCACAGTATTCGAGTTTTACACAAATCAGTTATGGGCTGTGACTGGATTACTGTTTAACCTCATACTTCTGACAAGTCTGAACTTTATGATCGAGAGCGAAAAAGAAGTACGGGCCGCGAAGATTGTCAAGAAATAGAGCCGTTTCTCGGTTATACTTAAAGGCCATGACAATACGTATTAAAAATGATTCCTCCCTCAGTCATAGACGTGCTCTTACATTTCACGAAGGCGCAAAGATATATGCTCAACTACGGAAGGATGTAACTGCAGCAGGTATTCTCAAACGGGCATATTTTTACTATGCTGTACTCTGTCTCTTCGACATCGGCCTCTTTGCGCTTTTTATACAGCAGTTTATCGTACAGACCAATCCCATTGCTGTGGCCCTTTCCATCTTTGGCATTGCATTTTTTACGGTCCGCATAGGTGGCCTTATTCATGATGCTGGTCATCGCGCGATTTTCAAGTCACCCCGGATAAATGACCTGTTCGGTTACCTTACCTCATTTTTCATAGCATTTCCTTATACAGTCTGGCGGGTAAAACACAATGCGCATCATGCGCACACGAATGAAGAGGGTGAAGATCCGGATGTCGAAGTGCCGGTCTCATTTACTGAAGAAATGTTCAGGCGAAACACACTCGTAGTGCGCCTCATCCGCCGGCATCAGCACTGGCTTTACTATATTTTGGGACCTCTCCTCTCTTTCACGATCCGTATAAAATCTTTTAAGTTTTACAAAGAAAACTTCACACCAAAAACTATTCTTGAGGTGGGGGCACTTCTTTTTGGACTTTTTACCTGGTATATAGTGCCTTTTCTCGTGTTTCCTTTTTGGAAAGCCCTTATGTTTTTTGTAATGGTAAACGGTTTGACCGGTTTTTATATGATGAATGTTTTTGCACCAAACCATAAGGGTATGCCCTATCTCGAGAAAGGCGTAAAGTTTTCATTCATTGAACACCAGATAATGACCGCACGCAATCTGTACTCGCACTGGATGACGGACTACGTATATCTGGGTTTGAATCATCAGATAGAACACCACCTATTTCCCGACTGTCCGCGCTATCGGCTAAAGATGATAACGCCATATGTTAAAAAAATATGCCGCAAATACAAAATGGCATACACTGCAACAAGCATTATGGAAACAAACAGGATTATTTACCGTGAGCTTAAAAAAACTGCGCAGACCGCGCTTACTTCATAAGATTTTTTAGATCTTCGTTGATTTCAGCGGCATGTACCAGCGGGTTAACCTTGGGATAATTTTTGACAATAACGCCTTTCGGATCTATGAGATAACTTACTCGCAGTGTACCTTCAAATTCACGGCCCATAAACTTTTTCTTTCCCCACGCTTCGTACGATTTCAGAATCACTTTATCAGGATCTGCCAAAAGTGGAAAGCCTATGTGGTATTTATCGGCAAATTTTTTATGGGAAACGACACTGTCCTTTGATACCCCGATGACTGAGACATTCATGATTTCCAACTGGTGGTAGCTGTCCCGGAAACTGCATGCTTCCTTGGTGCATCCGGGCGTATCATCCCTCGGGTAAAAGTACAGAATAAGGTACTTTCCCTTGTAATCGGCAAGCGAGCGTAGCTTGTTGGACTGATCGAGTGCAGAAAATTCCGGTGCTTTTGTTCCTATGCTTAACATATATTCATATTACAATAACTCGACGTCAAAGCCTTTTGATCGTTTAACTCGCATATCTTTGTTCAAGAGTAGATATTCAAACCGAAAGGCGTTCTCAAATAAGTTGGGAGGCGACAGGAAAAGTGCCGTTGCTAGTCCGTCTGCAAGTGCTGTCGTGTCAGCCGTTACCCAGGTTGCGATGATTTCTTTAGGCGACGTTAACGAATCCGGATCGATAATATGATGATAATCTCCCCAGCTCCTGCGGTTTGATCCGGAAGCGCACATTGCGCCTCCAAACATTTCGGCAATACCTATGACCTTCGTGGGGTCAGCCGGATGTTCGAGACCTGCCCTAATCGGCTTATCTCCCTGATAATAGATATCGCCGCTTCCGTCCACAAGAAATTGTTTTACGTTTTCCACCAAAAGAATATTTTTTATCTTGTCGACAAAATAGCCTTTTCCGATTGCACCAAAATCAAAAAGGACTGGAGCATCAATTTGAATGTGAGTAGAATCAAGGATATGTATTATCTTTGTCAGTTTCGGAACCGGATGCAGATGCGCCTTTTTAACGAGACTGTAGTCTTCGTCGTATCCCATATCAGCTAAAGTGGTCCCAACAAGAGGTGTGAATTTTCCAGCGGAAAGATGGTAGAGCTTTATGTACAGGTTTAGCATCTGGACAAAATCGTGGGGAACTTTTTGTATGCCCGTCTTACGAGAAAGTTTTGAAGTAAAAGAATCCCTTTTGAATCGTGAATATGTTTCGTCGAAAATTTGGGCCTCCGATGTGATCTTTCTTTTCAGTTTCTCGCCGAAAGAAAAATCGAAAGACTGCCAGATAGAAATCTTCCAGACTGTTCCCATCGATTCGAACTGAAAAGAAAATGGCATCGGTTATGTTTGCGCCTGCTTCTTGATCTGTTCAAGGGCGTCCATGAATCCTTTTGGGGTAAGGGATGAACCATTGACTACAGTTAAGGCAATTTTATCGACCGGTTTACCGACTACTTGTTCCTTGAAACCTTCAGCAAATAACCCCTGCATCTTTTTGCTTGTCTCATGGACCGCCTTTGGGGTGAATACAGCATCTGTAACGACTCCATTCTCTAGCGTTACCTCAACTTCAACTGATTCCTGCTGTGCTGGAGACTGATAATGACCGGTAGCGCTATACTGTCCGTCCGCATAGTCGGTCATCATGCTATCACCTGTTTTCTTCATCATTGCTCCGGTTGGGCTCACCTTTGCCATAGGAGTCGGATTTGAGGTAGTTGTAGTGTTTTTGAAACTGCCAAACTGCCATACGGCAATGGCAATAACTGCAAGAACCACAAGTCCCACTCCAATTTGCTTTGGATTCATACGGATGATAAATTAGTAATAATTTTCTATACTTAATGATAGTGGAAATATCCTATTTAATCAAGCTATGATGGAAGATCTCAAAAAATATATAAACTTCAAAAACCCTCTTTTCCGTTTTTTTCTCTTCCTCTCATTTTTTTCCTTCGTTGCAACCGCTGACGTCATCGTGCCAACGGTTAGTTCTGCTGAAAAAATAAAGTACTTCATGACATTTTTGGTAACGATAACGGGCGGTGCGGCGGTCTATTATATTGTTCGTTATGGTTTTCGACAAACCATGAGCAATCCTGCAAACTTTTTCGTTTCAGTGTGGATTATCTACCTCCTTATCCATCCGACAAGCAGTATTTGGTATTTTGTGACGGCGGTTGCTGCAGTTGCGATAGGCAAATATATTGGCCGGCGTAATAATCTACCCATATTTAACCCTGCCGCCTTCGGTCTTTTTCTTACCTATGTCGTAACCTACGCGGCATCCCTTTTTGTACCAAGCGTAGAGCCACTTCTTATATCCTGGTGGGGGGCGGATATGTTTCAAAATATAACAAGCAACATTCCCCTACTCAATATCGCGGTACCGCTCGTCTTCCTATTCAGTTTTGTGTATTTTGCAAATGCCTTCAGGAAAGTTCCGTATTCGGGAACTTTTTTTGGAGTATTCCTGGCATTAACGTTTATTTATAGTGCCATTACAGGTTCGTTCGATCAGGCAGTTAACGTGACGGGCGCGATGGTTTTTAATGCAACTGCTTTCTGCGCCTTCGTGATGTTGGCCGAACCAAAAACCTCGCCGGTGTTTCTGAAGGAGCATATAGGAATAGGAGTCGCGGCCGCCGTAACACTATTTATTTTTAATAATATACTCCCCTCTTGGCCAATAGACCCCCTTCTGAACACCGTTCTTATTGCAAACGTTTTTGTGCTTTTGTCAAAGTGGATGAGAGAAAGAAGAGTGGCGACACCACAAACTTAAGAGATAATATATTTTTCGATTGCCACGGCTAATCCATCCTCTTTTACTGAGGGCGCTATCCAATCAGCAGCTTTTTTTAGTTCTTCCGTGCCATTGCCCATTGCTACTTTCAGACCAGCAAGCTCGAATAATGGCAGATCATTTCCCCCATCTCCTACAACCATAGTATTCTCATGATTCACATTAAGATGTGCGAGTAAAGATTGGAGTGCATGTTTTTTCGTAGCGAGTTCATGAGTAATATGAATATCGTATGCACCTGCAGTCCATGAGGACATTGCGTGCGCGGTTATTCCTGGAAAACCTTTGACGATGCGAAGGATTTTTAATGAATCTTCTTTCGAAGTGGCAAAAATACATGACAAACCAACAGGTTCATTAGTGGAATATTGCTCCATCGCCACTCTACTCATCTTCTTCTCATCAGCAACCATATATTGTTTGAAAGACTTGAGTTTAAAAAATAGCTGTTGCAACGTGGAGAGATCTATTTCCTGCTTCCAAATATATTCATCTGTTTTACGTGAGTACAAATGCGTCCCTCCATTGAGGATGCAGATGTCTTCTATTTTTAAAGCGTCTAGGATTTCTTTACAAACACTATAAGGTCTACCAGTCGCTATAGAAACATGACATACTTCTTTAGCTTTCCGGACAGCGTCAATTATACGTTGAGATGGCATACCATGACGATCGTTTGGTATTGCTGTACCATCAAGATCAAAAACGAGCGCCTTTACTTTCATGGAGATTATTATACTTTATCGCCAGTCAATCGGCTCCAGCCCCTGTGATTTGAGATAAGCGTTGCATTTGGAAAAATGATGCTGACCAAAAAAGAGATGTGAAGAGTATGGTGAAGGGTGGCCCGACGTGAGGACCAGATTTTTTTCACGGTCTATTACTTCTCCTTTGACCTGTGCATATTTACCCCACAGCATATAGACTATATGTTCACGCTTGTCGCTTAGCGCACGTATTACGGCATCAGTAAATAATTCCCAACCTTTTTCTTTGTGTGAAGCGGGCCTGTTGGCAAGTACGGTAAGAACACTATTGAGCATAAGTACTCCTTGTTTTGCCCAGCGTGAAAGGTCCCCAGATGGTAAAGGAATAATACCTAGATCATCATGAATTTCTTTGTACATATTTTTAAGTGACGGAGGCAGTGGTATTCCATCATGAACCGCAAACGAAAGTCCGTTGGCCTGTCGGGGTCCGTGATAAGGGTCTTGTCCGACGATCACTACTTTTACTAAATCAAACGGACAAAGGTCAAAAGCGCGAAAGACATCCTTGGGCGGCGGATAAACTTTGTTTGTCAGATACTGATCACGAACAAATGAAGTAAGTTCTGTCCAGTAGGGTTTGCCGAATTCTGGCGTGAGTGCTGCCTTCCATGCAGGATCCATCTTTACATCTTTCATAAGTTTTCATACCGTCCATCCTCGTAGGGCGGGTAACAAATCTCATAAGCAGCGAGCTCACTATTTTTATCTGCCTCCCACTGCATAAGCTCACCGATCTTTACTTCAACAGAAAATGATTTTTTGCCATCATATATTTTTCTTTCTCCGGCAGGTGAAGTTATTGTCAGTTTCCCTTTACCCGATATGTATCCTTCGATGGTTTTATCACCCTTTAATACTCTTTGAAGTGGAGTTTTTGCGCCAGGCTTTATTCGTATGATTCCAAGATCTTTCGTCTTGTCATCAGTAAATGTATATACATCGCACTGTACACCTGTCGCTACATCCATAGTTTCAACAAATGAAACAGGAAGCATTTTTCCTTCATACTCAAACTCTTTTAAAGGATTCATACAGTTATTTTATCTCTCCAGTTTTTTTGGCAGCAGCAACAAAATTTTCTTTATAAAGAGTTCTTTCTTCATCACTAAGAAGTGATAGGACGGTAAACTCGAGAATTGTTTTTCCGTCTTTTGAGAAAAGCGATTCGGCAACTGCGTATCCATAAAAATTCCATTCGGAATCGACTACGAGCATGGCGATATGAAGCGGGAAAGTTCTTTCACGGTCCTTCATAATCGAGTAGCTCTCCCCTACCTTAAGGGAGTTCGTTTCGAAATCTTTCGGAAGGCCAATAAGTGTATTTAATTCCGTTATGTAACCCATTTCGATACTATTATATAGCACTCTTGTATTTTGCGGATTTCATTTTTGTATACTGATTTCAATATGTCCGATGTTGAGGAAAAACGAAAAGCCATTATCCTTCACGCGTATAGTTGCATCGATAAACCATTCTGGTACGGTGCAAAACCAACTGAGGCACCTAATAGATTTGATTGCTCTAGTTTTACACAATATCTTTACAAGACGGTCGATACATCGCTTCCCCGCACCGCTATCGAACAGGCTGAAGTTGGGGTAAAGATTTCTATCTCAAAAAATGACAGTGACCTAAAGGTTGGTGATCTGTTATTTTTTCGGGGAATGTTGCGGCACTATAGCGTGCAGTTTCCGGAAGGAATTGGGCATGTTGCGATCTATGTTGGGAATGATGAACTTATTCAGGCGTCCGGAAGCGCAGGCAAAGTTATAAAGACTTCCCTCAAAGAGTCTCTAAAAAGAAAGGACTTTGTTATTGCAAGGCGTGTGCTGGGCTGAGGGCGGAGGAGGCGGGATTCGAACCCGCGAAGACCTTTTGAGCCTTACACGCTTTCCAGGCGTGCGCACTCGTCCACTATGCGACTCCTCCAAAAATTAGCTTCATAAGTATATCAGAAGGAGCGCTGCTTCGATATAATAAGAGTGTGTCCTGTTTGTTGGCCGCGTACACCTCTAACTTCCAGAACTTGTATAAAACCGGAGCGCATTTCGCCAGATAAAGCGTGACAAGAAAATGAGAAATATAGTAGAAGATATGAGTGTTATTACATGAATAATAGAAGGCCTGCCAAGAAGAAATTCTGTTGGTGTGGAAAGAGCTAAAAATATCGGCAGTAAAAATAGACCTGCCGCATTCCCTATTGCCCCCGCCATTTCTGATGGGTAGCGCGTCATGCCAGATATAAAATATAAGAGATCAATGATATTTGTGAGTCGTGGCTGCCATATTAAAATGGTGCTCACCGCAAGCCATATACAGTAGATAAGAATAGTTCCCCATAAACCCAGAAGAATATATGTCAGGTAATCCATAGGAGTGGGCGTTATATGGTTGGTGATGAGGACATATGCAATTACGCCGATACCCAAGAAAATACGGAATCCTGTCATAAAGTTTGTCACCCAAAAGCTTATTTGAAACTGTGAATCAATGGGTTTTACCAGAACGTAGTCGAGATTACCCCTATCTATAAGCTCCGCTAGTCTTCTGAAGTTGAGGGCAAAGAGCACATGAAATATTCCCCAAAATACACTAAATGATCCGGTTAAAAGAAGCATCTCGTCACGATTCCAACCAAAAAAATTATTACGTCGATACGTCAAAAGTATAATCATAATGATATGAAAAAAGGACCACAACAAGACCGCAAAAAAAGTAGTAAAAAGTGCACCGCGATACTCAAGTAGCACCGTAAGATTCATTCGCACCAGATGAAAATAAAGACGTAAATATTTTTTCATACTATTTCCCTACACCGGTAAATGTAGCAATCCCCTTTTTCCAGATGTATCGGTAGAGTGTATATAGAGCAAAAAGCCAGGCAAGCTGAATGACTATTATTTTCACTGTTTCAATAAGGGTAGTTTGCCCCTGAAAAACTGCGATCGGATAATATAATCCATAAGCAAATGGCAAGATCTCAGCTACCTGCTTTAATAGCTGGGGATAAAGAACCAGCGGCATGAATATTCCCGAAAGTACGATGCGTACCGCATCCAAAAGATCGAAGATACCCTTCATATCGGTAAACCAGAAGGCGAGCAGGCCGAGACACATTTTATAGGTATGCCACATAAGGTATGCGAATACCGCAGTAAGTATGCCGAGAAAAATGGATTGCAGAGAAAAATGAATAATAACATGATCTTTCAACAACATATATAAAAAGACAGTAGTTATAACAGCAAATGCCCCCTGCACTACGCGATACGGAAGCCCTTCGATAAGTTTTATTTTGAAATAAGAAAAAGGTTTTACAAGGTATCGGTCTAGTTCTCCCTGCTGTATGTCAAAGTAAGCGATGTCTTCTTCAACATGTGAGACAAGCGTGGCCTGAGCAACGATAAGAAGCAAGTAATAGCCGTTTATTGCGGCGACATTCCAACCAGGTACGATATCCACATTCTGAGGCGCTCCACTCCAAAAAAGTATAAGGAGCATGGGATTGACAAACACCACAAGAAACCATACGAATGATCGAAGGCGCTGTTCAAAGACTGACTGCATATGAAGAAAAAAAATGCGGACTACTTTCATACTCTTTTACCAGTAAAAAAATCACGGATGATTTCCTCTATAGGCGGTTCCTCTATATTAATATCTTCAACAGCGTATTTTTTCATGATTTCTGATGCGGCCTGCTGATATTTTTCAACAGGTATTTCGAGAACAACCTTAGGAAGATCTTTCTCTATGACCTTGCCTAGTTTGGCGACTGCATCAAAATTTTTTTCATTCTCAAGAATAACCGTAATAAGCTTAATGCCTGCATGTTTTCTACTGAGTTCGTCCAATTTGCCATCATAGAGAACCTGACCTTTATTAATGACAATTACGCGTTCACACAATTCTTTCACATCAACCATATAGTGGCTCGTGAGAAGGATAGTCGCCTGGGTGCGGCGGTTATATTCTTTAATAAAGTCGCGTAGTTTTTTTTGCATTACTACGTCTAGTCCGATCGTTGGTTCATCTAGAAAAAGCACTTCAGGTCCGTGCACCAATGCATTAATAAGTTCGCATTTCATCCTCTGACCAAGTGAAAGTTTGCGTACCTGTACATGTACGATATCTTTTGCTTCGAGAAGATTTATTAATTCATCAGTCCGTTCTTTATAAAGTTTATCCGGAATTTCATAGATCTCTTTATTAAGAAGAAAGGATTCTGTAGCAGGCAGATCCCACCATAACTGGCTCTTTTGGCCCATAACTATTGTCATGCGCTTGAGGTACTCATTTTGTCTTTCGTAGGGGGTGAATCCTAGTACTTCAACTTTTCCTGAAGTTGGATACAGTAGTCCCGAAAGACATTTAAGGGTGGTAGTTTTACCGGCACCGTTTGGTCCTATGAATCCAACCAGCTCACCTTTTTTTATAGTAAACGAAATATTTTTTACCGCTTGCTTTTTTTCATACTTGCGTGAGAAAAGAGATTTAAAAGCGCCTCCTAGACCAGCCTCTTTCTTGTAAATAGAATATGTTTTATTGAGATCCTTTATTGTGATGATATCCATAGTGCATTCTAACACAAAATGCATCAGGGAAAGGATCCCACTAATGATATAATTAGTGGGTACTGAGCCGCTGTGGTGAAATTGGCAGACACGCAGGTTTTAGGAACCTGTGCCCTTAAAAGCGTGGGGGTTCAAGTCCCTCCAGCGGCACATCAAAGGGGTACAACTAGGGTACGACATTTCGGACCTGCTTTATTCGCGACTGTGTCTTGAGGTAAGTGAATGAGATCATAGCCGCTTCTTTCCAGAGTTTGCGCAAGTGCACCCATATTTTCACGGGGTGGAGCAAGTACTAGATTAGCGTCTATATATGCCAGATTGAGTGCACCTCCCAAGACCTCCTCATGCGGGGTGGGCTCGATATTCCAATTTGGCGGCATCACCGATTCAAATTCATCCAGAAGATATTCATCAACAAACGTTCGATAGCCGTTGCGATCGGAAAATAAGGTAACCAGTGGATCGATATGTGCATGTGAAGGTCCACTGAGCCAACCTCCTTTTGTGTGGACTTGGTATACCCAATCATTTTTGAACTGTTTTGCCATATCTATAATAGTGTCAGGAGCTATGGTTGACGTTCTATACCCTTCCTGCTGAAAGCTCAGGAAGGCATCATTAGAAGAAGTGATTGCCCTTCTGGATCTATTGTCCATAGCCAAGGTTCCTCCTTCAGCCATGTGTATATCATGACTTTTAGGTGTCACTACGCGAGGGTCTTGTGTGTAATCGATGTTTGCACCTATTGATGCCATTAAATAGCTGAGCAGCCTACTACCCTCACGTGTTATGTAAAATGAATTTCCGATCATGGTCCCCATATCTGCAGGAAAGCCATCATCTATGGTCATATTTACGGTTATGACAGGATAAGGAAGGCTTTCCAAGGCATCTACAGTCGAATGAGAGTTTTGATAGGGCAGCAGGAATATTATCGCGCGATCGGAAAAACCTAATCGATCCTTATTTAATAGCGTAGGATGAAGAGAGTTGTGTATTTTCTCAATAATCTTACTATTGTGTCCTTCTGCCATTTGCTATTATATCATAATACTATAGGTTAAATAACGATATATTTGCATAGCTACCGGATGTCGTTTAATATAAAGTATGGGCATAAAAGAAGCGGTTCTCATGTTTTTGGAGTACTGCGAACTTGACCGGAATCTTTCTCTGAAAAGCGTGCGGATGTACGGGTACTATCTCCATTTCTTTCAAGACTGGGTCCTGAAAAATGCCGGAAAAGAAGACGTCGACGTCGAGAGTCTGGATGAAAATACTATTCGCCGGTTCCGTCTTTATTTATCTAATCAATATCAAAATCCCCACAAAGGCAGCCTCAAAAGGCAGACTCAGAACTATTTTCTCGTTGCACTCCGCTCGTTTTTTCGATACCTTGTGAAACAAAAATTTACCGTTCTCTCCCCCGAAATGATCGAGCTTGGAAAGCAGCGGGACCGCACCATCAAGTTTCTTTCACCCGAAGACTTGCAGAAGCTCTTTGCGAGCGTCGATACATCCGATATAATAGGGCTTCGCAACAGGGCGATACTCGAGGTTTTATTTTCAACCGGGCTTCGTGTATCCGAGCTTGCGGGTTTGAATCGCCAGCAGGTCAATATGGATGCCGGTGAGTTTGGGGTTATCGGAAAGGGTGGCAAAGCGCGTGTTGTGTTCTTGTCCCGACACGCAAAGGATAGATTGAAGGAATACTTACTAAAACGTACAGATCCTTTCAGCCCTCTTTTTATACGCTATTCAGGACCGAAGGAAAAAGAGGAGCTGACCGATGCGAAGCGGCGGCTGTCGGTCCGGTCCATAGAGCGGATGATCGATCATTACCGGCTGAAGGCAGGGATCCTTTTCAGGATTGGTCCCCATGTACTGCGGCATTCGTATGCAACCGATCTATTGTCGCACGGTGCAGACCTCAGGTCGGTACAGGAGATGTTGGGGCACAAAAATATTTCAACAACTCAAATCTATACCCATGTCACCAACGTGAGGCTTAAGGAAATTCACGAAAAATACCATTCAGGAAACAAATAAACAATGTTCAGACTACTAAACAAGCACAAATATCTGCTTCTTCTTTTTTTAGGAGTAACTGCGTACATCGCTTACTTCGGGTATCTTACTATCCTCCGATATAAAACCCTGTACGCCTCTTATTTTGATCTCGGAATCATGCATCAGACAGTATTCAATACCTTTCGTGCACTTACAACAGGCGATATGAGCCGCTTTCTTGAGCTCACTGATCCGCATGGTGGCGTAGAGCAGATCAAGCGAATGGCAATTCATAATGACGTCTTCTTGGCGGCACTGTCACCGTTTTACTTTATCTATTCGGGTCCCGAAACGATACTACTTCTTCAGACGATTGTTCTGGCTATAGGAGCCGGTGCAGTCTACCTTATTGGCCTTCATGTTTTCAGAAGCAACAAGTGGAAGCAGATGGTTTCGCTTGTATTTGCCTTTGCCTATCTTATGAATCCGGCACTTCAAAAGGCAAACCTTTTTGATTTTCATGTGGTGACATTTGCGACGACATTTCTTCTCTACGCATTCTATTTCTGGCTCACAAAAAAATATGGATGGAGTTTGCTTCTTATAATTTTCAGTATCCTTACCAAGGAGCAGGTTGGTCTTACGACCGCTTTTTTTGGCATCTATGCGTTTTTGAAAACTGACCCAAAAGATAAACGAGGACGCATCTTCGCAGTACTCGCTTTCTTAATAAGCTCTGCATGGTTCCTTCTTTCGGTTTCGGTCATAACACCGTTTTTCAGGAAAAGCGGACATTTTGCACTTAAATACTACAGCGAATACGGTGACTCGCCTATTAAAATAATGCTCGGGTTTATCACAAGACCGCTTACTCTTATAAAAGACATTTTTGATACAGAGACATTCGTTTATCTCTTGAACTTAGGAGGCCCCCTCGTTTTTTTGCCATTCCTCTCCCCCACCATCCTCATCGCGCTTCCTGAACTCGGGATCAATATCATTTCAAAAAGTGACAACATGCGAAATATCTACTATCACTACACCGCAGTCATTACGCCATTTATTTTTATCGCCGGTTTGTATGGTACGGCAAATGTAATCCGCTTACTTGAAAAATATCTTCCAAAAAAAACTGCAGTATTTATAACAACTGCCGCAGTTGTGACGGCGACCCTTTTCTTTTCATACATCAAAGGTCCCTTGCCTTACGCAAAGGAAAAACAGGTGCACCCGTTTAAGTACCCCTCAGTTGAGTCAAAGAATGTTGCTCTCTGGGCCGCGACATTGAGTTCTGAAAACTGGAAGGTCATGACAACGGGACAGCTCGCGCCGTTTTTTACATCGCGCCGCTATTATTACCCGATGGGGCCCGAATATGAAAAAGCTGACTTTATTCTCCTTCGGACGAATGAGGTCTTAAACTATCCTGAAAAAAAAGTACTGACGCCAGTCTACGAGAAGCTTGTCCGTGACCCAAATTACTCACTCATTTTTAAAGCAGATAAACTTGAGGTCTATAGAAAAGTTCCCTACAATGAATAACATTATGTTAAGCGTCATCATTCCCTTTTATAACGAAGAAGAGAATCTGCCTATTTTGTACGACGAGCTGACGAGAGAGCTTGCCATGCACAAGAATCCGTATGAGGTGATATTTGTCAATGACGGTTCGTCCGACAAGAGTGCAGAAGTTATAGGATCAATCACCAAAAAGGACTCGCATGTTAAGCTTGTGAGCTATCACACAAGACTGGGCAAAGGCAACGCACTTCAGAAAGGCGTCAATGAAAGTAAAGGAGATGTGATTGTTTTCATGGACGCAGATCTGCAGGACGATCCGGCAGACCTTACCGCATTCCTAAAAAAACTTGACGAAGGGTATGATCTTATAAATGGCGTACGAAGAAGAAAAGACAATCTCGTGATCCGCACCTATTCAAAACTTGGGAACGCTTTTTTGCGGAACTTCGTGAGATCGCCGTTGACCGACATCAACTGCGGATTCAAGATGATGAAACGGGATATTCTAAGCGAAATTCCTTTCTATTCAAACAATTTCAGATTTCTTCCTGTTGCGGCACACAGACGCGGGTATCGGGTGACAGAGATTCCGGTAAACAACAGACCGCGTAAGTTTGGAACATCAAAGTTCGGGATGGGCAAGATTGTAATAGGATTCATCGATACCATAACTGCCTATTTCCTGTACGAGTTTGCCGAACGCCCGCTTCATTTCTTTGGTGTGATAGGAGGAATTTTTTTTGGCCTTGGTGCTCTTGTTACGCTCTACATGACCTACGAAAGAATTTTTTATGGTGTACTTCTCTACCGCAGACCGGCTTTGCAGTTTGCCATTCTTTTTATCGTAGTCGGCATCCAGATCATAATGACGGGTTTTATTGGTGAACTTATCGTTTATATTAACAAGAAGAAAAAATGAATCCGATTCTCGCACTTATCATCGCAAATATTATCTGGGGCGGGGCTTCGCCTATTTTCAAATTCTCTCTTGAAAACATCCCGCCATTTACCCTTGCCTTCATCCGTTTCTTTTTCGCTTCCTTTTTCTTTCTCCCGTTCGTTTTCAAGTACAGGCATCAAATAAATATGCGGAGCGTATTGGAGATGTCGTTGACTTCTTTTTTCGGCATAACCCTCAATATTTCGGCATTCTTCCTGGGACTAAAACGGACAGAGAGCATAAACGCTCCCATCATAGCGTCCGCCGGACCGGTATTCCTCTTTATCATGTCGGTCGCGTTTCTGAAAGAAAAGGCAAACAAGCAGTTGTTCGGCGGCATGCTTATTGCACTTTTGGGTGTGATGGTTATCATCCTTTCACCGATCTTTCTCGAAGGGAATGGTTATGTAACCGGAGAGGTAATCGGCAATCTTCTTTTTCTCTTGGCGACGTTCGGATCCGTTTTTCACATTATCATTAATAAGCATGTACTGCGACAGGTACATCCTATACTGCTTACGTACTTCGGGTTTTTGTTCGGAGCGATCACGTTTTTTCCTCTGATGCTCGTTGAACTGCAGAAATGGAGTTTCCAGAGTCTTAATTTCAATGGATGGGTCGGTATCGTATATGGTGTACTCTTCTCATCTGCACTTGCCTATTACCTTTTCAATTACGCCATGGCAAAGGTCAATGCACAGGAAGTGGGGATCTTTACCTATATCGATCCCATAGCGGCAGTTATTTTGGCAATTCCTCTCGTGAACGAGTTTCCTAATGTGTATTTCATAATAGGATCAGTTCTGATTTTCGGCGGGATATATTTGGCGGAAAAGAGAGTGAGCTGGCATCCATTTCACAAAATGGAACGGGCTAAGTTTGATACAATAAAACGATGAAATCTAAAATTCTGGTGACGGGAGCGGGCGGCTACATAGGTTCAGTTGCGACCTATCTGTTTCTTCAGAAGGGGTATGAGGTTGTAGCTCTCGATAACTTTTCACGGGGCTATGAAGCACCTCTCAAGACCCTGCAGGACAAGTTTGGCAGCGAGGCTCTTCGTTATTATAACGTCGACCTGACAGGAGATCTCTCAGCAGTTTTTGAAAAGGAAAAAGATATTTCCGTTGCCGTACATTACGCCGCACTGTGTCTAGTGAACGAGTCAATGGAAAAGCCTGAAATGTATTTTACGAATAACGTCACAGGAAGTCAGAATCTTATTGCGACTCTTCTTGCAAACGGCATTAAAAAAATGGTTTTTTCCTCAACATGTGCTGTATATGGTGAGGCCCAATATGTACCCGTTGATGAAAAGCATCCGATAAATCCCAAAAATCCCTATGGTGAATCGAAACGGATGGTTGAGAAAATGATGGAATGGTACAGTGAGCTGAGTGGGCTTTCATACGTAGTACTCCGCTACTTCAATGTGTGTGGTGCCTCCGATGATGGACTTATTGGAGATTCCAAAAAGCCATCGGTACTACTGGTACAAAACGCAGTTCGCGGTGCACTTGGCGTAGAGCCTTTCAAATTGACATGCCCAGAGGTGGACACACCCGACCGTACGCCCATACGTGATTATATTAACGTCGTCGATCTCAATGAAGCTCACTTGAAGGCGATAGAGTATCTTATAAATGGCGGCAAAAGTGAGATCATAAATTTGGGTACAGGTAAGGGCGACTCCGTTCTTGAGATAGTAAACAAAGTGAAACAGGCCACAGGCAAGTCCTTTGAGTTCGGTAAGGGTGAGGCGCGTAAGGGTGAGTATGCCAAGATGATCGCATCAATAGAAAAAGCCAACAGTGTTTTGGGCTGGCAGCCAAAAAGATCCATGGAACAGACCATACAATCACTTATCACTTGGTACACTGCACATCCTAACGGGTGGTGAGGCATATATGATTATTTCCATTCTTCTTGCGGCAGGTAAGGGAACACGTATTAAATCAACCGACAGAAACAAAGTAACACTTCCTTTTCTCAACAAACCCCTCATCGTATACGGCGTGGAACTCTTGGATGGGGTTACTGATAAAACTGTTGTTGTGGTAGGTGCGTACTCCGAAAGTGTAAAGCAAACGCTGCAAAATTATAGCGTTGAGTATGCATTTCAAAAGGATCAGCTTGGTACGGGCCATGCAGTTGCGGCAGGCATCGAAAAAATAACGGAACTGGGCCTAATGCCGCAGTCAGTCCTCGTCTGTTACGGTGACCATACAATGTTTTATAAAAAAGAGACAGTACAGGGCTTTATCGAGAAACATATACAGGAGAATGCAACTGTCTCGCTTCTCACGACAGACTATCCCGATGCTTCAAAACTTGCATGGGGGCGGATAGTCCGGGACAGCAAAGGTCACGTCAAGGCCATTGTGGAGCAGAAAGATGCGACACCCGCAGAGCTTGCGATACAGGAGATAAACCCAGGATTTTACCTTTTTAAAACTGAGTTTTTGAAGGAAGCGCTTAGAAAGATAACTCCCTCCCCTATTTCGGGTGAGTATTATATTACTGACGTAATCGGCCTGGCTGTTGCAGACCAAAAAAAAGTGTTTGCGCACAAAGTATCGTTTCATGAAGTCGGACTCGGAATAAACAAAATGGAAGAGCTCGAGGAGAGCCAGAAAATCTACCTGACAAAAGACAGCTCATAAATTCATCCTGCCGAGAACGCTGTGCAGTTCAACCCACTCTTTCCTGTGGGTGAAGAGCCGTTTTCTCGTCTTGGCTGTGTACCCGCAAATCTTACACCTCATGCGTTTTACTATACCTGTCCCGTATAAGTAAAATGAAAGAAATAGGGAATAAACATGTATATAATAGCCTTCGTATGAGGATACTGAGCCATGCACTCTTTTTAATTCTGCTGACTGTATATATTGTCTTTTCCTTTGTGACCTACAGGGGGTATGGCATTACCTATGACGAGGAGCGGGTTTTTGGCCGTGCTGATGCGCTCTATACCCATCTCCTGACAAATAATGTCGATCCGGATATATCGCACAGTTTGCTCTTTCAGTCGTCACCGGAGGATGTGAACGTTTTCTATAACAATACATACGGCATGGTACTACGGATTTTAAACCCGCAGCAATTATATGAACTGTATCATCTTTATAATCTTTTGTTCTCTTGCCTTGTGCTGGCTGTCGTCTATATTTTGTTCTACACGGTAACCCGCAATCGGATCCTTGCCGTTATTCCCCCTGTGTTCTTACTTCTTACGCCGGTATTTCTGGGAAACATGCCCGTCAACCCAAAAGACATACCATTTGCGGTTTTTTATATTCTGAGCATATGTGCGATTTTCTTCCTTTCCGGCAAGCGCACGTTCTGGAGTGCCATCATACTTGGGATTTTGTTTGGTCTGACTCAGGGAGGAAGGATTGTCGGGTTCACACTCTATCCGATTTTTCTTGTATATCTGTGCATAAGCGTATTGCCAAAAGTTCGGCGCATGAAAAGAAAACAACTGACAACACTGCTTGTCGAAACTGCAGGCTTCATAGGCATTATCATACTGGTGGCTCTCTTTACCATGAGCGTAACTTGGCCATATCTTGGGAGCAGCTTTTTCAAACGGTTTATTTTACTCTTTAAGGTTGGTAAGGAGTTTCCGTGGAATGGTAACGTAATTTTTGCTGGAAAAACATATGCGGGCAACGATCTGCCGCGCTCGTACATACCGGTCATGTTTCTTGTAAAGACTCCCCTGTTTATATTACTCCTGAGCGCCTGTTCATGGCTTGCAGTCAGAAAGAAAAAATTTGTAAATCTCGTTATTCTTTGCTGGACTGCCATCATAGCCAACCTGTCCCTGTACCTTGTATTTAATCCGGTGAGTCTCATCCGTCATTACCTTTATATCTATCCCCTATTGGCCATACTCGCCGCAGTAGGCCTCGTCGGTCTGTGGATTCGTGTAAAAAATGCAAAGATAAAACTTTTTGTTTTCGGACTCATCGCGGTTAACATGGTGATCGTCGCCGTACAGACCACAAAGCTTTTCCCATACGGATACATTTATCTCAATGAGCTGGTCGGCGGCACCGGAAAAGGTGCCAAGCTGTTTCCAACCGGCGACTGGGCGCTTTCAAATCGTGAAGCGGCCGAGTGGCTTATTGGCAAAGCTGACCATGGTAAAGATACATTTGTCTATACTTGCGGCAATGCACAGACTGCCTATTATTTTTATCCCTCATGGCTCAAAAATACAGATGATCTTAAAAAAGCCGAATACGTGATCTGCGGTACACCGGTGAGAAGCAGTGAGCAGATGATACGAGGAAAGCTCATACACACAGTCGAAAGAAGCGGTGTGGTTCTCAACAGAATATATAAAATGAAGCCATAATTTGGTATACTAACTAGACCTCAAGCGGGATTAGTTGAGCGGTTCAATAACTCCCTTCCAAGGAGTAGAGACGGGTTCGACTCCCGTATCCCGCTCATCTCGCCCGCCAAAGGCGGAGCGGATGAGCGAGGCTCGCCCAAAGGGCGGCCCGCTCCAACAATCTTCTTATGTTTACTGTTTACATACTCCTTAGTCAAAAAGATCAAAGGACATATGTGGGTTATACGGACAATTTTGATAGAAGATTTAAACAACATAATTCTGGCTTAGTAAAATCAACTAAGTACAGATATCCATTTAAATTACTTTTCAAAGAAGAATTTAAAACAAGTACCGATGCCAAGAAACGAGAATTATATTGGAAAAGCGGAGCCGGCAGAAGAAAGCTTAAAGAATATTTTCAAAGTAAGCATTAAATTTTGCCTTGAAATTAACCTTTAGCCTGGTTCTAACCAGGTTTTTTCGATTTTTAGAGCTAGCCTGGAGATTTTAGACATTGGATACCGGAATCGGACCTATCTTATACGGGAGGATGGTTTACCGTTCTTCTTGGATTACTGGTTGGTTCTACGACCCATTGTACAGGACATTTTGGATCATAATGCTGCATCGCAATTAGTTTTGGTTGCCAGTTTGCATCTAGATTAGCTAGTAATGGATAAACTGCAGAGCTTTCACATATGTTAAAAATTGCCCAGAAATGTTTATCTAGGAGATCAATTACAGTTTCATCCTTAATTTTGACTATCTTTTCCTGACCATCTAAGGCTTTGATTTTAACTTCTTCAGGATAAATAAAATATGGTTGATGAAAAGCGGTACCTTTTTCGGTCTTCTCTAATTTAATATCGGTAATGTCAAAATCATTCTCGTCATCACTATGTTCTATAACTCCTCTGATTCCCTTAATTACCAGCAAATTTTCCCAATTAATATCAAAGCTTGTGGTCAATCTGCTTAAATTTGCTCTATCCTTTTTGGTATGTCGATACAACTCTTCCCAAGTAAATCTGGATGCTCCTGGTAAAGCTATACGCATTAACCTGAAAGCATCTCTTTTACACAACTCGGCATGAAAATAGAAGTTTTCAGCTAGTTTCTTACCATGAAATACTTCTTTAAAATACTCGATGTTATCTTTCACTTCGTAGAAATCCCCAGATTGGACGCCTTCGAAGTATCTTTTCACTTCTGCAGCATAATCCATTATGTCTCCTCTAAGAGACAACATATCTTCTGCAAGTTGTTTTAATACCTTCTCAATCTTTGCTTTGGTAGACGTATCAAAAGAAGTCTTTTCTAGAATCGAGAAGTTCTGTACCCAAAATCTAGCAATGACGATATCTTCGGTCCCTACATCCACCATTTTTCTCATAACTCCACTTAAGCTGTCGCTTATTCCAATAGTTTCATTAAACTCCATTTTGTAATCTGTCATCTTTTTTCTTCAAACAACTCTTTAACAATTTTATCTGCAAAGGCGAATACATCGAATACGGTTTCTCGGTCAACAAACTTTTTTGCAAATCCCCAGAGAACAGGATTATCTTCAGCTGGAATATCTAGCTCCTCCACCTTCTGAGTAATTACGTCAATCTTTTTGACTTTATCAGCGGCGACTCTTTTAGTTATCTTTTTTATATTGTAGTGAAGGTAAGGATTTCTAACTGTGTTTTTAAAACTCTTGAGTGCTTCTTCTTGTTTAGTACTAATTATTCCTAATTCTTTAGCTTCAGCTATTGTTAGACCTAACTCCATATTTTCAATTCGATCCCATTCTGCTTTATCGTATGCATTTCCACGAGTTTTTTTAACAATCGCATGCTTTAATGAGAATTCTACAAGTACTGCACTAAGTGATATCGCTGCACCAAATTGACTAAAAAGTATGCACTCTCTAATCTCATCATATAAAAACTCTATTGTAGGAATAGCTATTTGTGGTGCGTTTGGAAATCTATGAATCAACGCAGTAGATGTTTTCCTTCGTTCATCGAAAAGCTCATCTAAGAACTGAGTCTCTGTTTTTTTGGGCCTTTCGTCAAACTTAACACCTCGTTTCTGAAGGTCTTCAATGGTGTTTGGGTTAGATATGATATGAGTTGGTCCAGATACTAACCCAGATAAAAAATCATCTATATTTTTCATAAAGCGATCCCTATGGCTAAGACAGATCACTAACTAGTATTTGGCGCTGTCAGTTCCCTAAAAGTAAGGTACCTTCACCGCAGAGATCATTCGGTACCCAAATATTACCACTTTTTACTATCTTTGCGATCCTTACCGAATACCTCCATATATAGAAAGGGATTGATTTCCTTCAAGTAGCCTTTGAAGATAGTAAGTTGTAAAATCAAATCAGGCTGGGCTGTAATGTAATAGCGCAGACCGATTTTTATTTTAGAAATAAGAGACAAATCAGGGTCGAGTAGATATTGTTTGATATACTCGTCCTGGCTAAATAGGTCCGAGCCAATTACGGTATCCAGCTCCCGTCTTTACTGAAGCTTCGGACGGCGTTAACCCCCCCATTCTGATTCATGTTCTTGCAGTTATACTGGTACGACAGTAAAATAGTGACTAGTATGTATAAGAATCTGACTTTTACAAACTCCAAAGGAGACGGGCTCGCAGCTATTCTCAACGAAACCGGCAACAAGGAATGGATTGTGATTATGGCCCATGGGTTTACCTCAAACAAAAATACCAAAAACTTTGTCATGCTGGCAGATATGCTTGGCGAGGTAAATATTCCGACATTCCTGTTTGACTTCTGGGGACACGGAGACAGCGAAGGAAAGTTTGAAGATATAACAGTAACCGAGGCGGTTGACGATATTCTGAATGCAGTCAAGTTTGTCAAAAAGCTTGGTTATCAAAAAATTGGCCTTTTAGGTTCATCGTTTGGCGGCATATCAAGTACCATGTCCGCCTCAAAAACCGATGAACTATCGTTTCTCATGCTCAAGTCACCCGTTTCTGATTTCTGGGAAGTGGAAAAGAATTTATTGTCAGAAAAGGAACTTGACGAATGGAAGCAAAACGGCTACAGACCATACGAAGATGGTGGTACAACGCTCAGGCTGGGATGGAGTTTTGCCGAGGACTTCAAAAACAATGATGCATACGCGGCGGCAACAAAAATAAAAATCCCGACACTCATTGTGCACGGGAAAGCAGACGAGACTGTGCCCTACTCTCAGAGCGAGAAGCTCGCGTCTCTTATCGCAGGTTCACAGCTTGTGGGAGTAAGTGGTGCCGATCACCGCTATACGGTTGAGGAACACTCGAAAATAATGCGGGATTCATTTTACGACTTCGCAAAAGAACAAATAGGTAAAAACTAACTACAAAAAGACTAAAGATATATTTTGCTATACTCATTGTAATGTCAAAGAAAATCGTGTTGGATCAAATCTTCATAATAGTTTTGGTTTTTTTACTTACAGTTGGGTTAATCGCGAAGCTGCTGTCTGTGGACTTACTGAAAAACTCGGAGGAAAAAGAGGTCTCTCGTAAAACTACCGTAACTAATGGTCTAAGGGTAACAGAATGGCAAAGCTATATGGCAGGTGGAGGTAGGGTTACTTACACTATCGATTATCCCCAGGGATGGAATATAACGGAGGAAGTTATTGAGGGCGGCGACGTGACTGGGTTTATGCCTGCTGATAAAAAATATGAAGGAATATATCCCATTCAGATAAGTACCTATTACACAGGTCAGACGATTGAACAGATAGTGTCTATGTACTATTGCGGTAGCTTTCAGAAAACATGCCCAGAAGAAAAATTTGCAGAGAATGTGCTGATTGGAGGTTTTCCTGGAAAAAAACTAGTACCCGTCGACGACAATCATTCGTTTACTATAATGGTTAAAAAAGGACAGTTTTATTTTGTTTTGGGTATGGTTCCGGAAAAATATAACAGCACGCAGTATTCAAATGAAGAACTCAATAAAATATTTGACCATATGACTAATACTGTTAAATTTTACTAAAAAGTGTTTCTATGAAAGTAAAACTTCCTAATAAAATAATATATGTGGTATTTTTTTTCTTGTTTCTGATTCTGCTTCTTACGGGAGTGCTGTACTATCTGAGTCGGCAATCGGCACCTTTAAGATTTGGCAATCCATCTAAAAACAGAAAAAACAATTGAGAGAAATTACAACTAACTTTCAGTTTGACGAGATGGTTACCTTATGAATGAATACACTTGCATCTAAAAAAACACTGTAGTATATTTTTGGTATGGCAAAGAAAAAGACTTCCCGCAGAAAGACAGCAAAACTTGAGTTTCCATTCATTAAATTTATATTTTTTCTTATCTTGGTACCGCTCGTTCTTATGATGTTTGTTGCGGTTTTTGCGGAGAGACAGGATAAGGCAGTAGATGCCTCTTCTTATTCGGTAACAAAGTAATTCACTTTCCTACACATTCGGATTCACAGGAGAATACTTCGCTTGGATCTTTAAGATCGTTCGCCTTAACCATACACTGTTCTACACATGTCTTGCACGCAGCAAACTTCGTATTTTCCTTCGGACCGCATTGGCCGTTTGCCGTTTCACACTCAAAAAACTGCATGCAGCCGTCACCCAGTTGGTACATGGCGGTACAGGCTTGCGGAACATCGGAGCCGCAGGTCAGGTCAAGTCCATGGCATTCCTGCACACCGCAGGTAGCCGGTGCTATCGGATTTGGAATAGGCACATCATTATCTAAACTTGTGCGGCCGAGGTAGAAGCTGACTACGAGAAGAAACAGTACGACTATATATGGAAAGTAACGCTTCATACTAGTAATATTAGCTCATGAAGTTAAAAATGTCACTTCTTCTTGCCGCGGCATTTCTCCTTCGTCTTTGGGCGCTCGACCAGTCGCTATGGCTTGATGAGGCGACTACAGCCGTAACTGTACGTACCCATAGTTTTGTCACACTTTTTACGGAGTTTTTACGGTTTGATTTCCATCCGCCTCTTTACTATCTCTTTATGAAGGTATGGGTTTTACTCTTCGGGAATTCCGAGATTGTCCTCCGCCTGCCGTCGGTGCTATTTTCCCTCGCCACAGGATACGTAGTTTATCGAATAGGAACATTGCTGAAAAATGAGTCTGCCGGATTATGGGCGGCCGCATTCTTTTTATTCAATCCGCTCGTTTTGTACTATTCGCAGGAAGCCAGAATGTATATGATGGTGACGTTTTTTTTGACGGCGATGTTTTACTTCTATATCCGTACGGAAAAAAATGTAAAAAAAACATTGCTTCGCGACGTGCTTCTTTTTAATGTCTTTTCTTTTTTAAGCTTCTGCACATTTTACGGATCAATCTTCCCTATCACCGCGGTACTCGTATATTCAAGTATTAAAAAAAGGAAGCTTCCAGTTCTTTTTATGGGCGGCCTTCTTGCCGCAGTTATACTTCTCTCTCCCCTACTTTTGATGCAACTTGATAACGCGAGAACTACTGTTTCTGTAGTTCTCAACTGGAAGCAGGCACTGGGACCGGCAAGCATCAAAAATCTCGTACTTATACCTCTCAAGTTTTTCACCGGCAGAATAAGCATGGAGCCGAAAATAGTTTTCTTTGCAGTTGCAGGCATCTGGACGGCTGTAATCTCGCTATTTACTTTATTAGGCGGATTCAAAAGTAGAACCCTTCTTATAATTGTTTTTCTCACACTAGTGTTGGGATTTTTGTTTTCATTTTTTACGCCGGTACTGCAGTACTTTAGGTTTATCTATCTTATCCCGCTTATTGCGGTCCTTATCGCTCTTTCGACAGGTCCAGCCGCAAAAGGTATGGTTCTTGCGGGATTTATTATTTGGTCGTGTCTTTATCTTTTTATGCCACAGTTTCACCGCGAAAACTGGCGTGAACTGGTACGTAACTTACCAGGTACTCCTGTCTATATGATCCTACCTTCATCCGATCCCCTGAAATATTATGTTTCCTTGGGGGAACATGCGCGACTGCCTATCATTGAGCTTAGAACCTTATCCACAACAAAGCCAACGGAATCTATTACTGTGATTCCCTATACGGCGGATATTTACGGTTATGACTATGCAGCTCCGCTTCATCAGGGTGGATATAGAAAAGCCGCAACCTACAGTGTAAGAGGACTTCAGTACGAAGAATGGAAAAGCTTCGCTCCTCCCTTTATGGAGCTAAACGTCGAAATTCTTTGATTGCTGCAAGTGTTTGCAAACCAGACGTGAGAAACAGTGCTATTCCTATCGCAACCGGTGGTCCCATCACTCCCCACATGGGTATAAGGTACCAACACAGTGCGGAAAAAACGACGAAAAATATAATGTTGGTATATAGAATATAAGCGGGTTTCTTTACCGTATAAAGAAGGATAAGCATTGGAAGGCTTCCTAGGGTATATACGATAAACGGAAGACTTAGAGCGCGCGTAATGGGGACAGTGGCCGTGAACTTACTGGTGAAAAAAAGCTGATATATGTTTGTCGGCAGGATAAAGAGGAGAACAAACAAAGCCGACGGCAAAAGCAAGTACAAGAATCCTGTTTTGATATGAGACCATGCCTCTTTTTGAGTTTTGATACTGGAAAAGGATGGAGAGAGAACCTGCGTGATGCTTACTACCGTTGTTATAACGGTGAGGATGATTTTCTGTGAAAGACCATAAAATCCCACATCATCTTTATTGCCGAAATAAGACAAAAGAAAGAGATCCATCCGAAGACCTAGATTAAAAAACTGCGAAGCGGCAAAATATGTCAGCGTATAGCCAAACTTAAATTCATTGCGGTCGATTTTTGATTTAGAAAGAATAAAAAACAGGTCCTTTTTCTGAACCAGTAATATAAGGAAAAAGATAAGAGGCCCCAATATCCCAAAGGTAAAAATGACCGCACCCACCGATACCATTCCGGCGTATGCAAAAAATAAAATAAGTAGGGTTTTGAGGACATTGGAAATGTTGAGGTACAGATTGGCATGGAAAAACTTTTTTGCCGCAAACAAAATATTCAAAACGAAGTTCTGCCAGATAAAAAAAAGTACAGAAATCGCGGTAAGATAGAGCTCCCATGTCGGCGCACCTGTCCTAAAAAAAGAGCGGTCAAGAAATGGAAAGAACACCAGGAGGAACCCGATCACTATAAACGAAAAGAGGGACTGGTAGAAAAACGTGCTTTTGATGAAAGTGTAGAGCCTCTCCGACCGCTTTTCATAGAGGAGCGGAAAATATGAATAGATTGTCGCCGTTGTGCCGAAGTCAAGCACGTTGGCAAGTACATAGGCTATTCCCAGCAGTACGCTCAAGACGCCATACTGTGCCGGACTTAGGATACGAACAAGAATCAGGGCAAAAAGCGCCGTAAAAAATACATTCAGGTAGTTGCCAAGCGTATTTATGATGACATGTTTGCTGGTCGGCTTGTTAACGAAGGCTAAAAGCTTTTCGATCATAGGATTTATTGTAGCAGATGCAGGACATGTGTCAGTGTTATAATACCCATCATGGCAAAAACCTACTATATAATCGATTTTGACAGCACTTTCGTGCAGATAGAAACACTGGATGAACTCGCAAGAATCGCACTGATAAAAAATCCAAAAAGGGACGCCATCGTCAGAAAGCTTGAACAAATTACCAAAGATGGTATGGACGGGAAGATAAGTTTTCAGGATTCACTGCGGAGCCGTCTTCGGCTCTTTGATGCCGATAGATCCGACGTCCAGAAACTTGCAGCGCTTCTTAACAAAAAGATTACGCCCTCAATGAAGCGTAACAAGGAATTTTTCCGCAAATATAAAGATGTCATTTACATAATCTCCGGCGGGTTCCGTGATTATATGATTCCCCTCTTCAAGTCGTTTGACATATCTGCAGACCACATTCTGGCGAACACCTTTATCTACAATGCCAAGGGAAATATTGCGGGCTACGATTCAAAAAATCCCCTATCAAAAAGCGGCGGCAAAATTCTGGCCCTTAAAAATCTGAAACTTGACGGCAAAATATTTGTTATAGGGGACGGATATACCGATTATGAGCTAAAAAAGTCAGGTCAGGCAAAACGTTTTTTTGTATTTTGTGAAAATATCCGCCGGGATGCCGTCGTTGACAAAGCGGACTATATTCTTCCTAACTTCGATGAGTTTCTTTACCGTTACAATCTTCCCCGTGCTTACTCCTTTCCCAAAAGCAAAATAAAGGTTTTACTTCTCGAGAATATTCATAGCAAAGCCGTCGAGAGATTTAGGAAGGAGGGGTACCAGATCGAAGAAATAAAAAGTGCTCTCTCTGAAAAGGAACTTGAAGAAAAAATTGCAGATGTATCGATACTTGGTATTCGGACACGTACCTCTATAACACCGCGTGTTTTACAAAAAGCACGAAAGCTCCTTGCGATAGGCACGTTTACGGTTGGGTTCAATCACGTTGATCTGGCTGAAAGCGCTAAGCGAGGTATAGTCGTATTCAATGCTCCCCACTCAAATACCCGAAGTGTTGCAGAGCTTGCTCTGGGCGAGATGATAATGCTCGTGAGGAGAATTGCTGACAAAAGCGCACTACTTCATAAGGGTATCTGGGATAAATCGGCGGAAGGATCGCATGAAATACGAGGCAAGACTTTGGGAATTGTCGGATACGGGAATATCGGCTCACAGGTGTCAGTCCTTGCCGAGCAGTTGGGTATGAAAGTTATTTTTTATAACACCTCCGAGAAGCTCGCGCTCGGGAACGCCAGAAGGTGTAGAAATCTAAAGGAACTGTTGAAAGAGGCTGACATCGTAACGATACACGTGAGCGGCAAACCCGAAAATCATAATCTCATAGGTAAACCAGAATTATCACTCATGAAAAAAGGCGCGTTGTTTCTAAACTTGAGCCGGGGTTTTGTCGTTGATCTTTCCGCGCTGGCTGCTGCATTGGAGACAGGTCATATTGCCGGTGCCGCAGTTGACGTGTACCCCAGTGAACCCGAAAATAACAATAAAAAACTGCACGTACCTTTACAAGGCTTGAAAAACGTAATCCTGACGCCACACATTGCAGGCTCTACTGCCGAGGCACAGCTTGCCATCGGAGAGTTTGTGTCGGAGAAAATAATCCAGTTTGTCAATAGCGGCAGTACTGTACTGTCCCTTAATTTTCCTGAGGTGCAACTGCCTGCCCTCAGGCATGGTCACAGGCTTATTCACATCCATGAAAACAAGCCTGGTGTGCTCGCATCTATAAATAGTGTTCTGGGAACCAACAAAATAAACATCGAGGGCCAGTTTCTCAAGACGAATGACTATATAGGATACGTGATTACGGATGTCGGAAAAAAATATGACCCAGTTGTCATAAAAGAACTGCGAAATATTTCAGGAACGATCCGCTTAAGGATTCTTTATTGATCTATGAATAAGACTCTTTTCTTTACACCCGGTCCATCGCAGCTTTACCCGACCGTTGAAAAGCACATAAGGACCGCAATGAGGAAAAATATTGCGTCTATTTCGCACCGAAGTAGCGTGTTTCAAGAAATCTATAAACAAGCAACTGACAATATAAGAAAACTGTTGCGAGTACCGGCCGACTATCATGTTTTTTATCTTTCCTCAGGTACGGAAGCAATGGAGCGGATCATAGAAAACTGCGTGGAAAAAACGAGCTTTCATTTGGTGGATGGCGCTTTCTCGAATACATTCCAGAATATCGCTGTGTCTCTCGGCAAGACCGCAATAACATATAAGGTGGAAGATGGAGATTACATAGACTGTCTAAAAATAAATGTTCCCAAAAAAGCGGAGATCATATGCTTCACTCACAACGAAACGAGCACCGGCGTCGCTCTACCCCTAGAATGCCTGTCGCATGCACGTAAACGATACCCTAATATGCTTGTCGCGCTGGATATAGTCTCCTCTGTCCCCTACCCGAGTTTTGACATGACGCTTGTGGACTGCACGTTCTTTTCTGTACAAAAAGGTTTTGGACTGCCTTCAGGTTTGGGAGTACTTATAGTCAGTCCACGAGCAATAAAAAAATCGCTAAACCTACAAAAGAAAGGCAGATCAGTTGGCAGTTATCACCGTTTCGAGAGACTCCTAAAATATAGTCTCAAAAACCAAACACCCGAGACACCGAATGTCCTTGATCTTTATCTTCTCGCAAAGGTCAGTTCAGACTTTCTAAAACGCGGGATCAGCTCAATAAGAAAGGATACAGATAAAAAGGCATCACTCCTCTACTCCTTCTTTGAAAAGCGTGATGGCTTTGAGACGTTTGCCCGTCAATCGGTCCGCTCAACAACTGTCATTATTATTCGTGTAAAGGGAGGTTCAGCAGAGCTCATTTCTCATCTTAAAAAGAAGAATATCGTTGTGGGCGCAGGATATGGCCCCTATAAAAAAGAACATATGCGTATTGCAAACTTCCCAGCCCACTCTGAACCGGATATAAAAAGGCTGCTTCGGGAAATAAGAAGTTACGCCAGTTGATACGTGCTATAATGTATCAATTATTGATTTTTATACTATCAAAACATGGCTAAAACAGCTTTGGTGACAGGAATTTTAGGTCAGGACGGTCCGTATCTCGCAAAGTTGCTTCTCGAAAAGGGCTATAAAGTCTACGGAATGGTACGACGCTATTCAAACCCGAATTTTGAAAATCTTGATTATATAGGTATTACCGATAAGGTTGATTTTATTGACGGAGACTTAACTGATGAGGCATCGCTTTATAATATCGTCAAAAGTCTCCGACCCGATGAGGTATACAATCTTGCAGCCCAGTCATTCGTTGGAGGCTCGTGGGAGATGGCAAAGCTCACAAGCGAGGTAAACGCGCTAGGTGTGCTTTATATGCTTAATGCTATAAAATCTTTTTCACCAACTACACGTTTCTATCAGGCTTCCACTTCGGAAATGTTCGGACTTGGACACACAGATGGTTATCAGGATGAACATACTCCGTTCTATCCTCGTAGTCCTTACGGTATTTCAAAAGTATATGCCTACTGGATGACTGTCAATTACCGTGAGTCTTATAAACTTTTTACCTGCAACGGTATTTTATTTAATCACGAGTCCCCTATCCGAGGCATCCAGTTTGTAACCCGTAAGATCACCGATGGTGTTGCGCGCATAAAAGCGGGAAAAGCAGATAAGCTTTTACTTGGAAACCTTGACTCAAGACGTGACTGGGGGTTTGCTGGTGATTATGTCGAAGCAATGTACCTCATGCTGCAGCAGGAAACACCCGATGATTATGTTGTGGGTACAGGTGAAAACCACTCCGTAAAGGAATTTGTAGAGCTTGCGTTCAAATCAGCTGGTATACAGGACTGGGAGAAATATGTGAAGATTGATCCCCGCTTTAAAAGACCCGCCGAAGTTCCGGACCTCAAGGCGAAGGCTGATAAGGCATATGACAAACTTGGCTGGAAACCGAAAGTAAGTTTTCATGAACTTGTGAAGATGATGGTTGAAGCAGATCTAAAACGCCACGGAGTTTAAAGTGGCGTCGAGTTTGTTTTGACCTCTGCACCTTTTTCGTACGTATAAAAGTGTGTCCCACGCTGCAAACCGAATGTTTGTTCTTTAGTATTAATTGCACTTCCTCCAATATAAACTTCCCATTCCTTTCTGCCTTTCTTACTCATTTGCTTTCCCCTGCCATCCATAACTTTCGTCGCCTGAATTTCTGACGTGGTAAAACCCTCGCGAAATCCAAACGTGCCATCGGTCCAAAATCGAGTGTTAGGAGAAAAACGATACACTGTCAGGGTTTCGGTCTTACCGGTTAGTGTTAGATGATCAGTTTTTACCGTTAAATGTCTTTTCCGCTCCACCATATTATTTTGCTAATTTTTTCTCGATATATTTTGCGTAAAGCATAAACTCATACCATGCTCGGAATGCTCCGGCCACGATGCCGCGCAAGCCGTCTCTCCACCCATTATGCCATGTCATCCAGCGTAAGAAAATATAGGGTGGTTGCGTAAGCATTTTGAATACTGCCTCTCCATATGTTTCGTGCATATCATATATCTGAGCGGAGGTGTATGAGTTGAATTTGTTTACAGCAACCTCAAGTGTGGGATGGGAATAATGCAAAAGAGGGTTTTTTAGATAGCCTATCGGTCCGTCGACTTTGAACTGTTCATGTATAGCAACAACAGGCTCATATCGTGCTGCACCTTTTTTAAAGAGACGTATCAATCGGTCATATGCCCAGTCGCCGCCCTTTAGGAATCCTCCCCAGAAATACTGGTTTCGAGGAACACCGTAGGCCACAAGTTGTAACTGACTTTGACTAATTACAAACGTAATCTCCTCCTTTAATTCAGGCGTAACCACTTCATCTGCATCAATGCGCAGTATCCAGTACCCTTTTGCATGGTCGATCGCATAATTTATATTTTCCTGTACCTTTTTGAAGTCGTTTTTCTCCGTTTTATTTCTTTCGATCACGGTTGCTCCCATTTCTTTCGCGATTTTTCCTGTCCTGTCTTTGCCCATCCACATTACGATTACTTCGTCACACCAGGAAACACTCTTTACACAGTCGCGGATGTGCTCTTGCTCGTTCAGAGCCGGTATCACTGCAGTTATGGTGGGTTTCATACATGTTAGTGTATCACTCTTTCACGATATATGCAGTATAAGCGCCTGCCGCAAAAATGCCGATAGTGTTCTTACTGTCAGGTTTGGCAAGCCCTTCATAAATCTGTACTCTATAGACTGGTTGAACTGATGAAAGTTCATCAGGGTAAATCCATCCGAAATGTTCGTCAGCATGTCCACCGATCGGAGTCGCACCATACGTTTTGAATAAGTATCTCCAACCGCCATAAGGCGTATAACTTCTTTCATCCGGTCCATATGTCTCAAGTAAAAATGGTTGTTCGTCAACAACGGTCATAACGTTCTCAATAAGATGTTTTCGGGTTATAAGGCCGTACTGTTCCTGGGTTGAAGTCAGTACGGCAAGACTGCCAGCCAGTAGGACTGCTCCCGTAAAAAGAGTTATATAAAAAATCGAGAAACGGCTTATAAACCAGCTCATCGCAATAAACACCAGTGTGAGCGGAGCCAATAAAAAATACTCTCCCGTGATACCCGGATAAAAAATAAATATGAAAAAATAAAAAATAATTGCCCATGCAATGATTGAAATTTTCGTGTTTTTGAAGTTTTTGAATATGAAATATAAAACAGTGATGAAGGTGAACATAGCAAGAAGAGGGTTTGCAGGAGTAAGATTTCCATGAATACCAAGATTGTGTTCCTCCTGTATATTATTATGTGCTCTCAAAAAAAGTATCCTCCCGGCGGCATGCCAGAGCACATGGAAGTGTTGATTGATGGTACTTACCGATAAAAATGAGGGCTTTGTCCCGGATACCGCGGTTCCCTGTATATACTTTAGAGGGGCTAAGATATTGTCGAATCCATGCACAAGGTCGAATACGAAAAGGGGTGAGGTGATTATAAAAAAAAGCGCGATCATTGCTCCATA
>CAYPZT010000002.1:51984-52643 GCA_964415435.1 uncultured Gammaproteobacteria bacterium | reverse complement strand
TCCTACACTCACTCCATACCGGGTTGCCTGGATAGTGGCAGAGAGGTATGTATATGCGGGAGCGATCGGCATATTTTTTGGCGTTGCCTTTCTGTTCTATCACTTTGCCGCGATGAAGAATAAAACTGCGAAATATATTTCTTACGGCATATTTTTTGTACTCATGATAGCACTTCTTACCCGTACCATTGTCCGTAATTTCGACTGGACGAATGAGGATACCCTCTGGTTTGCAACTGCCCGCACCTCTCCCTCAAGCTGGGTCAATCACAACAACTTAGGGGACGTCTATGCCCGGCGCGGTGAGTATGACAAATCCATCAAGGAGTTTGAAACCGCAATCGCAATGAACCCAAACTACGCAGATGCCTATAACAATATGGCGAATATCTATGGCAGAACGGGAAAAACAGACAAGGCAATACAGTTTTATCTAAAGGCTCTGGAACTGAATCCAAACATCTGGCAGTCGTACGAAAACCTTGGAGCTATTTATTTTGATCTGAAAGATTATGATAAGGCGGAAGCAAGCATGCTTGAAGCCGCTAAAATAAATCCAAACGCTTCAAGCCTGTATTCCAACGTTGGTATTATCCGTTTGCATAAGCAGGACTTGAAAGGTGCTCAGGAGGCTTTTCAGCTTGCCCTCCAGCTTGATC
>CAYPZT010000002.1:46961-51974 GCA_964415435.1 uncultured Gammaproteobacteria bacterium | reverse complement strand
ACAAACCAGGCAGCACTTGCGGGGATTGAAGAGATCAAAGCCAAGAAATAGTTATAAGAAAAGGAGAACTTTTTTAGAGGTTTACCGCACTGTCAGCAAGTCGTATAGCGCTTTTTTCTGCGTCAACCGATGTTTTGGGTGTGAAGAAATGTTTCATAAGCGTAGAAGAGGCATTTTTGATAAATGCAGCTGAGAAAAAGTTCACTTTGGTTTGATTTGGATCGAAATCAAGAAGATGGCCGATAAGCTTCTTTCCCATATAAAAAAGGTACATGAAATCATGGGCGCTCCTTATCGAGAGCACTTTCCTCATAATGTAATGAGGCGTCATGAATGAAGAGTAGAGTTCTTGCTCGAGTTCATAAATTTTTTCCACCGGAAAAGGCGTTTTCATAACTGCACGTCTCATATCAAAATCGTCGTAGTTATCGGTTAGAAGCCAACCTTTTTCTTTGCACTCGCGATAAAGAGGTGTCCCCGGATAAGGCATGATGATAGTTGCCTGCATAGTTTCATAGTAGCCTTTCTTAAAAGCATACTTGGCAATGGCTATAGTGCGCTTCGCGTCTTTATACGACTCCCATGGATACCCAAGCATGATGGTAATATGAGGGTCAAGTCCAGCCTTTTTTGCCATACGAGGGCCATTTATAGCATCCACTTCCTTCGTTCCTTTATCTAGTTTGTCCAAAGTTTTCTGGTTCCCTGACTCCATACCGTACAGAATAAATCTGAATCCTGCTCTACCCATGAGGTTGTAGTAGTCCTGATTCAGCGCGTTAAAGCGCATATTACAGCCATAACGAACTTTTTTGTTATATCCGCTTTCAATCATTAGTTCGCAGAACCGTTTAAGTTTCGGGCCTATAAAAAGACTTCCGGCATCGTCGAATATTTCCTTGACCCCATACGTATCTACAACATGCTTTACCTCGGCAAAAAGCCGTTCAGGTGAGAAACTCCGATAACTACCGAGGGGATTGATCGTATGATCCCAGACGCAGAATGTGCACCGGTTCCACCAGCAGTCACGGCCCGAATACATATATGTTGCTGGAGTGTATTTGTAGTTTCCGTTTTCGTATGCGTATAGCCACCACTTGGTCAGATCCCGGTCTACAAATGGCAGTGTGTCAAGAACATGGCGAAGCGAGGAAGGTCCAGAATTATAGATAGTGACGCCATTCTTCAGAAGGGCTTTTCCCTTCGGAGTTGCCTTGATCGCTTTGTTGCCAGACCTCCAGTAGATTCCTCCCTCGAGTTCTTCGCCCCTGTGTATATGGTTAAGAAGATTTACCGAGACGAAATCATAGTCACCGCCGGTTATGGCATAGTCAAGTTTGCTATTCTCGAAAATCTCAAGAGGAAGATAGCTTATATGGTCGCCCACCCATATGAGTTTTACTTTGGGAAAGCGTTTCTTAATATCGTTAATTTGTTTCCAGTGGGTCTTGACGACTGGTGATTTGGTTTCAACTAGAAGATAATCTGCTTTTGTCTTAGCAAATGCTTTCATCCATTCTTCATACTTCATTTTTTCTGCAATACCGTCCATCCAGAAAACCTTGTAGCCTGCATGCTGCAGGTTGGAGGCGGCATAAGCCGGAACCATTGGATAGATATAGGTAGGACTATTGAAGTACTGGAATTGTCTGTTCTGAGATAGGAGCGCTGTCCCCTTTTTTGATTCTATTGGAGGATAGCCGACAACAATGCGGACCTGGCGTGCACTTCGCTTGGATGGAGACTTCTTTTTTACGGCCATGTGCGCATACCAGTATGACAAAATAAGAGCACGATGTCAATGAGATCGGAAGCCTGTTAGTCGAGGGGGTAAATCTTTTTGCCCTTGTCGAAGACTTCGATTGCAACAACCGGACATGATTGAGCCGCGGCGATGATTTTTTCCAGTCTGTCCCAGTCACCTTCTTTAACGACGGCGATATTTTCCGTATCAAGATCAAAAGTACTGGGAGCATACACGACACACGTTGCTGCACCTATACACTTATGGCGGTATATAAGAATTTCAATATCGCCCTTTTTTACTTTTTGAATATCATCAGTCATAGATGTCACTTTTTTTGTTTTTCCTTTATATATCCTACTAAAAACAGTATACCATAAACTACATGCATCAACAAAAGAGTTAAGGCGGCTCCAAGGGTTATAGAGAAATTCAGTGTCTGCAGGAAGCCTCGAAAAACAGTAAATAGGAGGAGTCCAAAATAAAGATAGATAGGAATCCAGACTATGTGCAGATAGAGCGGGTTTGGGAAAAAAAGAGCAGGAGCGATGAAGGGAAGTAAAAGAAGATACAACACGAAAAACGATGGAACGAGATAGATAAGACGTTTGGAATTTTTATCACCCTGTGCATAGAAAGATCCCCGGTGGAAACCGTAATTTGCATGCTGTACAAGAAAACCTCCAAGGGTATTTCGCCGGTGGTGGTATACCAGCAGTTTTGGATCATACAAAATCTTTTTCTTTTCCCGGTAAACTATGTCGTTACAGAGCTTGCTGTCCTCGCCTGGCCAGTAGTCATTATTAAAGCCGCCTATAGCATCAAATATTTTTTTTCTGACAAAAAAGTTCATAGAAGGGTAATCATCCACATACTGTTTCTTTCCTTCTGTAAAACGATAGGTGTTTGAGCCGGACCCGATAGTGCTTGTTAAAATTTGGTCGAAGCTTTTTTCCCATATTCCGCTTCCAGGAGGCACTTTTCCAGGACCGCCAACTGCAGCTATGGATTCACTTTTAAGATCCTTAATTCCGATTCTGATCCAATCAGCTGTAACATATGCATCGTCATCCAGAAACGCGATGATGCTTCCTTTGGCGTTTTTTGCTCCTATATCCCGCTTCATCGCGGGTCGTGTCACTGACCCAGTAGGCAGTATTCGAAGCCATGGATATTTTTTAAGAAGTGTGAGGTCATAAAGCGCCTGTTCATTGGGCAGAACTATTACTTCAAAGTCCTTTGACGTTTGATTTTCAAAACTTGGCAGGTTTTCATAAATGAGAAAATAGCTGAGTTGTTTTACAGGAATGATTACTGATACAGTGGGATCTTTTTTCATGATGAGATGATCTTAATGTCTTTTGGATAAGCCAGCCTATGGTGGGGACGTCTGTAGTACTGAAGTATATTTTTTCTATAGAAAATTGCAAATGTATCTACGGCGATGCGAAGAATTGACGTAATTGTCGCCGCAGAGGTAATGGAACTTATCGTATAGTCGAGTTTTATGGGCGCTTCATAAATTCTTGTAAAACCCTGATCATAGGCGACAACAAGCAGCTCCAGGTCACCTGCGAATTTTTTTTCGACCAAACGCGGTAAAACTTTCTGGAGCACCTCTTTTCTAAATACCTTTATCCCCGCCTGCGTGTCCTGGACTTTTACACCGAAAAATAACTTCACAAAAAGAAAATATCCATGGCTTAGCACTTTTCGTGCAACTGGGTAATGTACCTGCGAAGCAAGATGTCTTTTGGATCCGACTATAATATCGGCGTCGTACCATTCCATATGTTCCAGAAGCATGGAAATACCATTCGGATCTATTTCCATACCTGAATCTATAAACATTATATAGTCGCCCTTCGCCAGCGACATTCCCAAACGAACCGCGTAAGATTTACCGTTATTGGTTTTGTATCCAACAAGTTTTACCTTTTTAATTTTCGCCTTTTTTACTTTGTCAAAACTTCTGTCAAGCATCCCGTCAACGATGGCAATTATTTCATAGTCGTATCGTATTTTATCAAGTACTTTTTTCAGTTCCTTCAAGTTGGCAACGATTGTCTTTTCCTGTCTGTAGATAGGAACGATGAGGCTTAAGAAATGAGAAGATAATTTTTTTCTAGAATGAGACTTTCTTTTCACGGATCACATGATACATATTTTTCAAGATTATTCAATCACTTCTTCACCTTCAAATTCTACGTAACTGTCTTCGCCGTTTCCTGCTGATTCTGGGGCCGCTTGAATTTCAGGTTGTTTGAAGATAAACGAAGAGATAACCGTAGCGTACGCCTTAGCTTCATCAGGAGAAGAGTTGGGTGCAAGCCAGACGGTAAAAAGTACTCCCTGATCGAGTGCTACTGTTGTTATGCCTTTTGTTGTCGAAACCTGTTGCGCATCAAGATCGCCAAGCTTAAGGTCAGTAATTTTTGCCGCGGTCGAGGTATTTTGTTCGAGCCATTCCTCGAGAGATCCTATTGCCGTATCCTCAACCAGTATGGTAATCCTAGGTGCGTCTCCGTCAGTCAGTTTAATAGAGCTGTAGGTACTATCATCATCAATTTCGTTTTTTTCGAGTGTCATAATATCCGGATAGCTGAAAGAAAAGCCTGCAGGATCAGTGTATGCTCTGATTTGAGCCTGTACCGGGGGCGGTGCCTCGATTGTATTTTCCGAAGACGGTAGATTTGCCGCAGAATTGCGGCGCGCGACTATTAGAAAAACGACAACTGCAGCAAGTGCTATACCGAGGATGATAAACAAAATCCATTTACCTTTCGTCATATATTTACTACAATAATACAATAAATGAAAAAGATTTTTTTATTACTGGCTTTGATAGTACTCTCCTTCTCTTCTGCGTCTCCGGTCGTTGCCAAAGTTTTACCGCGTTTTCAGGGAAAAGCTGCGCCCGCAAGAGGAGGCGGTCTTGTGGTTTCCCCAAAGCTGCGGGCTGATCGAAAAGCAGTCCTTCTTTATTTGGGAAATCTTGGACAGGCAACGAGCGTAGTCTATACACTTACCTATGAAACAAATGGTAAGCAGGAAGGTGCTTATGGAAATGCAGACTCATCGTCGGGGAACGCCGTTACGAGAGAGCTTTTGTTCGGTACATGTTCGGCGGGTGTCTGCCGCTATCACGAGGGACTCGCAAATATGAAGCTGGAAGTAACTGCCGAGTTGGCAAATGGTAAAAAGCTTACCCGCAGGTACCGTATCAGGATTTAAAGCCCTTTTTAACAAAAAGCATCCCTACGCTT
>CAYPZT010000002.1:35389-46951 GCA_964415435.1 uncultured Gammaproteobacteria bacterium | reverse complement strand
AGCATAAAAAATATTGATGGTCATAATAAGAGATATATTTTTTCCGTATATAACAAGAAGTAAGAGATAGACCGGCAGAGTGACTGCGAGAAGCAGGGACCCAATATGTTTTTTGGCAAGAAAATAATTATTGAGATATACAATTGTTGCATAGAAAAAACCGAAGACACTTGCTGCGGGAAGGTGTGGTACAAGATTTAGAAATCGTGTTCCAAACAAAACAGAAAGTACATACTCACCAACCAGACTGTATGCGATAAAACATGTTGCCGATATAAGGCAGAGAATTCCTAGAGTATAAAAAACGATACGTGATGATCTACCTTTCTCACTTGAAAAAAAAACGAAACTCACGGACACGACCGGTCCCAAAACATAAAAAATAATTTTGGAAAGCAGGTTCCAGGAACTGTAAAGCCCGGCGTCGATGGGATTAAAAAACTTTTTCACAAATAATATGTCAATATTCCCAAACAGCACGAAGCCCAAAACAGATAAAGACACGAGTACAAACGGACGAGAAAGAAAAATATGCTTCAGTCGTTTTTCAAGAATGTCAGGGTACTCCCCTTTTTTATTTATAGATTGATGAAAAAATCTATAGTAGGCAAATAAAGTAACTAACGCCGCGCTGGCAAGAAAAAGGCCAATCACGGTAAGCGGGTATACGGACGCAGTACCGATTGCGGCACCCAATAATTTCAGCACAACTGCCAAAAATCCTACTGCCGCAACCACGCCAAAAAGTCGAAGAGCCTGAAGCGATGAGCCATAAAAAGATGCGATCACTGAAACAATAAGGGTGGGAATCAGAAAATAAGAGATCGCCGGGTTTATATTGGTAATCTGCGGAGTGAAGGGTATGAGAAAAAATAAGAACGCGATAATAAACCACCACCTGCGAATGCGATGTTTAAAATAGTACTCGATCTGTCCGGCCATTTGTTGTGCCCTTTCTCCTGATGAACTGATCTTCTGTATAAGGACAGTTGACAGGATGGTAATCGGTATTGAAGTAAGTCCAAGGTATGTATTAAACGCAACGATCTCCCCGTACCCTTTTGGTCCCAGCGAGTGGGCTACGATGAAATTAAAGAAATAGTTGAGAACATTTCCGGCAAAAGCGGCAGCAGTGAGGAGGATACCTCCCTTAAGAAAATCGTTCTGCCAGATTGACAAAATACCGTTTTTCACTTGTTTTAGTATACTCGAAAGGAAGTTTCTCATACTGTATAATGCAGTATGAGGACGAAATTCACCAAAATTGTTGCCACAATAGGCCCTGCTTCTGAAAGTGAAGAGATGATTGAAAAGCTCATCAGGGCTGGGGTAAACATCTTTCGATTCAACTTCAAACATAATAGTGTTGAGTGGCATGCAAATCTTATCCGCCGTGTAAATGCAGTGGCGGACCGTATCGGTATCCCTGTTGGTACCCTCATTGATCTGCAGGGACCTGGAATACGTATAAGCATGAAAGATGAAACGCTGAAGATTAGCAAAGGCGATCTCGTTCCGTTTGGACAGGAAGGGTATGACAGTGGGGCGGGTTTTTCAGTAACGCATCCACACATTATTGCTCATCTGGCGGAAGGACAAAAAGTATTGGCCGATGACGGAGCGTTCACATTTTATATCCGCAAGACTGCGGGAAAGATCTTCCTGGAGTCACACAGTTCAGGAATACTCAAACAGAGAAAATCCCTAAATGTACCAGGTGCGGACTTTCCTCTACCCATCCTTATCGATCGTGATTTTGAGGGACTCAAGTTGGCCCAGCGTGAAGCAGTGGATTACGTGGCTCTTTCGTTCGTTCGAAACGGCGACGACATACGTACTGTGCGCGATGAGATGAAAAAGTACAATCTGGAAGCAAAGGTAATTTCGAAGATAGAAACACAAAAGTCAATTGATCATCTCGATGAGATTATCGAACTTAGTGACGGTATTATGGTTGCCCGTGGAGATTTAAGTGTGGAACTGCCTATATACGAAGTACCCTACTATCAGAAAATTATCATAAAAAAAGCAATAGCGCGCGGCATTCCGGTCATAACTGCAACCCAGATGCTTGAGTCGATGATAGTAAACCCATTTCCTACGCGCGCCGAGATTTCAGACATCGCAAACGCGACATATGATCTGACCGACGCAGTAATGCTTTCCGCTGAGTCTGCATCTGGGGCCAATCCGCTTCGAGCAGTCGAGGTTATGGCCGAGACGGCTGCCTATAACGAGAAAAAGAACTTGGTTGATTCGCGCGTCAGATTCAGCTATGCGATGAACTCACGGACAAGTGTTATGTGTGACGCGGCGTACGGTCTTTACTTGAGGCTTCGTGAATTTGAGAAGCGGGATCTTGCCGGCATTGTCATGTTTTCACAAACTGGTCATAGTGTCAGGCTGTTATCTCGTTATCGACCGCTCATACCGGTGTACTCATTTGTTCCGAGTCATCATATACGCGACGAACTCCTCATAAATTATGGCGTTGTGCCGTTTGCCCAGGAGGACATTCCTGTCAATAAAGATGTCCGCAAGGAAGAGATCGTAAAGGCAATTCAGCACTTAGAAAGGCATGCGCATGTGAAAAAGGGCGACATTCTTATCGCTCTCTATGGAGACCGCTGGGCGGAGTCCGGCGGTACTTCTACCATAAAAATTATTACGGTTTAACTTAGTTTACTTTCCTCGGGAAATGAACCTCTTATAAAGTATAATTTGACTATTACTATGCTCCAAAACGTACGCAATTTTGCCATAATCGCCCATATCGACCACGGTAAGTCTACGCTCGCCGATCGTCTACTGGAGCTTACGCATGTGGTTTCGGCCGGAAAACACGAAGAGCAGATGCTGGACCGTAACCCCATCTCGCGTGAGCGCGGTATTACGATAAAACTTGCGCCGGTCATCATGAACTATGAGGGCTATACCCTTAACCTCATCGATACTCCGGGACATGTCGACTTTTCCTATGAAGTGGACCGCACTCTGGCATGTGTTGAGGGCGTCGTACTTTTGGTTGATGCAACTCAAGGTATCCAGGCGCAGACGATTTCCAATGCTTATAAAGCAATCGAAAAGAATCTTGTAATCATTCCTGTTGTAAATAAAATCGATCTGCCTGGTGCGCAGGTCACAAAAACTAAAAAGGAACTCGTTGATTTTCTGGGTGTGCCGGAGTCAAGTATTTTTGAAATATCGGCTAAAACAGGGATCAACGTGGAACCGCTTTTAAGGGAAATCATAAAACAGATTCCTCCGCCTGTTTCATCTACGACACAAGACTTGAGAGCTCTCATCTTTGATTCTTACTATGACTCACACCGAGGTGTTATTGCTTTTGCCCGTGTATTTTCGGGTGATGTAAAAAAGGGAATGAAAGTACGATTAGGCCAGGGCAATGTACAGTTTGAGGTGCAGGAGGTGGGCATCTTCAAGCCCGACCTTATAGCACAAGAAAATCTCGCGGAAGGATCAATCGGATATGTCGTCACAAATCTAAAAGACATTCACGAAGTACGTGTGGGAGACAGCATCATCGACGCAAAAAGTACCACCCCTCCCCTATCAGGTTACCGGCGCGTGAAGTCGATGGTCTATGCGTCGGTATTTACAACCGATACGGCAGACTACCTGAATCTTAAAAAAGCGCTCGAAAAATTGTATCTTAACGATTCATCACTTGAATTTACCCCGATCTATAGCCAGGCACTCGGCGCGGGTTTTAGGGTCGGATTCCTCGGACTGCTCCATGCTGATGTGGTCCGTGAGAGACTGGAGAGAGAATTTGAACTGGATCTCGTATTGACTCCACCCCAGGTTGAATACAGGACCGAAGGCGACGTGTTTTATGAGCCGCATGTGAAAATTCTAGTCGTTGTTCCGCAGGAATACTCGGGGGCAGTGATGCAGCTCTGCGAACATTACAGAGCGACTTTTTTGACAATGGATAACAAAAACCAGATCACCGTGCAGTACGACATGCCTTTGTCGGAGATGATCTCTGACTTTTTTGACAAACTCAAAAGCGTCAGTTCGGGTTATGCTTCTCTTGACTGGGAGTTCGCGGACTATGTGCCGGTTAAGGCCAGTAAGCTCGAGGTGCAACTCAACGGTGATACGATTGAGGAGTTTTCGGAAGTGGTGGTGCAGGAGCGTGCACAGGAAAAGGCCATGGATCTGGTGAAAAAACTCAAGGATCTCATCCCCCGTCAGCAGTATGAGGTAAAGATCCAGGCGAAGTATCGGGGCAAGATCATCGCATCAGAAAGAATCTCACCATTTAGAAAGAACGTCCTTATAAAAAGCGGTAAGGTCATCGGTGCTGGAGACGTAGGGCGAAAGAAAAAACTTCTCGAAAAGCAGAAGGAAGGAAAAAAACGGATGAAGATGGTTGGAAAAGTAGAGATCCCCAAAGAAGCCTTCCTTAAACTGTTCAATAAACAATAGTTACCGCAACCTTAGAGCGGGTAACATTCTTACCTCGTAGATATATTTATTCTGTGGTTTCTCTGCTACATCAGCTCGAGACTCTGGAAGTAATATATTTCCCTGCTCTCTCACACCCGCAAATAACCCTCGAGGGTACTGTTCTTCATCGGAGACATCGAGTGTTCCCAATATATAAACGAGTGAGGGCGAAGTCCTAATTTTTCCATCGATTACATCTCTTGTCGCTTTTGTCATTAAATAAGTATTTAAGTTGGCAGGTTCGACTCCCCTATCCATCATATCAACGATAATCTCTTCGGCAGTTTTACCATGGTAAGTGCGAAGCGGAAGTCTACTTACAGCAAGCCAGCCAGACTGATTATCATTCAGATTCATAACGGTTTTTGGATTTTTCAAATACGATTCGGATAAAAGACCCGCATTCGGCAAAATTTCTTGAAAATGAACAAGGGCAGTTAATCCTGTTAGAATATTTGGCTGAAATACCAATGCCTCATTCTTTTCCCTTGCCTCTTCTAGTTGCTCACAAGAAGGTGTGTAGGTTAGACGCAGGTCGAGTCCTGCTCGTGCTCCGAGAGTTGCGACTATGGCGTCGTATCCGTCGTGAACTGCGACCGTGTCATAGGGGTTTTCGACTATAATGTCGGCAGCCTCACGAAATATCTGTTTTTCTATACCGTCTCTTGCCTTAACGAGTGGTTCATACTGAGATGAGGATGGGTTCGTATCATGAATTGTCCGGCCCATCATCCTGAGGACTCTGAAATCAATTTCTGGCATGCTCATGATTATACTACTGTAACAGTCCGCAATCAAATATTCATTTCCCCCATATTTTTTTACGCTAAGTTGTAATGTGCTATTCTCTTTTGTAAGAAAAGTCTTACGGTTTGGTTGTTGGGGCTTGATAGAATTAGGCTTATGTATTCTTCGACTGCCTATCTTTTTGGCGATGAGCTACTTAAAAAGTCAGAGATTGATGAGGCCACCGAGAAACTATTGACTGGTACGAAGGTCAGTCAAAGACAGCTGACCAGTCTGGCAGTACTTGCGGCATTTCTCTGCCTACGTGAGGATGGGTATCTCAACTTTTATATTCAGGAGGGAAAAGTTTTATTCATCACAACCCGGACCCTCAAGGTGACGAGGCTCAAAAATCCGGATTCAGCACTTGATGCTTTGGAAGCGGCTCTCATGAAGAATATCACCGAGGAACGTGAACTGCATGAGGTCGTCTATAACCTGCTTGAAGAGGAGTCAGATGATCCGTGGTCTGCCGTACTTAGGTTTGTGAAAAAAGGACTGCACAAGAAAATGCTTGCCGATGAGAAGGAAAAAGAAGCGTTAAAGTGTCTAAAGCGCGAGCTTGCCAAACTGAAGAAAGACAAGGAGCTTTACAAAAAAATAACCGGTACTATCGGTGATGCGGTTGAGGCACGTTTAAAACAGAGTGGTCAAAGTCGATCTTAAACAATGAATAGCTGTGGAGTGGTAAAAAGACTGTTCTCTGCCTGTGCATCAAAATACTCTACCGTTTCCTTCATAAGAATACTTGCAGGCGGTTGAGCCATAAGCTCGTTGGCAAAATGTAGTGCGCTCGTTTGATCTGATAAAACTAGTCCTTCCTGAACACCCCTTCTGGCAACCCCTTCTGAATCATAAATAACATAGGTAGTGACTACTACGTTATCTTTCACATAGTCAAGGGTGCGTACTGAGAACTCCTGATCCCCGTTGATGTGTGTTATGAGTTGAGCTAAAGGACGTGCACTATATGGATTTCCCTGTTCCGTCAGATAAGCAAAAGTTAAAACATCCATACCTCTGGTCTCTTTTGGCTGGGAGCATTTAAAGAAACCATATATTCCTGATTTATTCTCTTTCCATACTGTTCCATCATCCAGGATCTGCCAATTTGGTGAGTGTGGTTTAGTTTGTAGCTCTGCGACGGCCATAAGGAGTTATTATACAGTAAGCCAATGTATGTTCTTATCACGCTTCATAAAGGTATATTGACGCTTGGCGTACTTTATCTCTTTGGTTATCCACTCTGATTTAAGTTGTTCTTCGTTTATTTCTCCATCAATAAACCGTTTTATCTGAGGATACCCAATAGTTATGAGTCCCGGGTCCTGAAGAGTATATCCTTCATCGAGTAACTTTTTCAGTTCTTTGACTGCCCCTGCCGCAAGCCTTTTCTCTACTCTTTCGGTCACCGTTTTTCGGAGGTCTTCTGGTTTTTCATGATGGTAGCCCGTGATCTCAAGTTCAAGATTATCTATGCCCAGTTTAGCGCCAAGAGCTATGTTTTCCCTTGGCAAGTTGGCAAATGCTTTCTGCCCTGACTCAACAAGTTCTATTTTTCTTATCAGTCTATGAGGATTGTTGAGATCGCTATTATTTAGCTTGGCAAATAATTCCGGAGATTTTTTTTCGAGGCGAGCTTGAAGCTTCGAAATATCGAGTTGTTGTAGCTCGGCTCGCAGCTGCCAATTGGGAGGATTGCCTTCTGGTATTTCGTACAAAAGATGGTATAGATAGAGATATGTTCCGCCGACGAAAATAGGCGTTTTCTTTTCGCCGAATAGTTTCCGGATTGTCTGTATGGCACATCGGACAAAATCATGAGATGAAAAAGATTTTTTGGGATCGGTGATATCATAAAGCCAAAGTTTGGTTGACTCAATATCGAAATATCCGATTTCAAACTCCTTTTTCATCATAACCTTGTGAAAGTTTGAAGTATCAATATCCTTCCCTGTTACGATGTCGAGTTTTTTATAGATCTGGCGTGAATCAAAGTTAACGAGTTCCCCATTAACTTCTTTTGCCAACTTGAGAGCTTGTGTTGTTTTTCCGGTTGCGGTCTGTCCGGTTATTATGTAGATCTTCATTTCTTTTGCAGTTTTGCAGCATCGACAAGATTCTTATATAGATAGATCACATCGAGAGGTCCGATTCCGCCAGGTGTAGGTGTATAGGCCGCAGCAATGTTTTTTATCTCTTTTTCATCATAGTCGCCTTTTGCTTTTCCGTGCTCGTGGCGAAGTCCGGCGTTTATGAGTATTACTCCCTCCTTAAGCATGTCCGGAGTGAGGACCTTTTTTCCCGCCGCTGTGATAACTACGTCTGCTTCACGGTAATATGTTTCAGGTTCAGGAGTCTGTGAGTTGGTGCAGATATAATTAATTTTTACATGGTTCAGCGTAGTACCAATAGGCTGGCCGCCGGTTATACCGCGGCCGATAAGAATGACTCTTCTATTTTTGAGAACCCGTTTAAAGAACAGGTGGTCTTTTTTTGTGTCTACGAGAAGCTGGGTGTTGAGCTTCCCTCCGCCATAGACATACTTCAGTGACGTTAGGACCGCAAGACCTATGGGAGGCATAAAAGTCGACTTTTCTCTGTGGCCCTCGATTTCTTTTTCGAGAGGCAGATAATCATAGATACTGGAGGTAGAAAGCTGTGCAGGAAGAGGCTGTTGTATGATGATGCCGGTTGTTTTTGGATCGAGCGCTTTTTCCTTCAGAAGATGCAGAAACTTCTCGAAGGAGGGAACCTGCTTTAGATGAATAAGCTCAAAGTCTATACCCAGTCGTTTTGCCTGCTGTGATTTGATACGAACAAAAGAAAGCTGATCAGTAGACTCTCCGACTAAGAAAGTGGTAAGCTTTAATCTTTTCTTGAGCTTTTTGACTTCTTTTTTGAGGAGTAACTCGAGCGTTGAGGCTATTTTTTTACCCGGTATTTCCATACAAGATGCCCCTTATTATATCAAAATGTATACCCAGAAACAAGGCTAGGAAAGTTATACCAGGGTGGCGCTGACAACCCCATCACCTTTGTCCGAGAAGCGCATCAAAATGACTCCTTTGGCCGTTCGTGAGCGTGAAGGGATGGACTGGAGAGGGATCTTGACGACCTGACCCTTACTGCTCGTTATAATGACCGTTGAAATGTCATCTTCGATGATCTGAACAAAAGCTACAGCACCAAACTTATCGTCAACTGAGGCTATTTTGACGCCTTTTCCACCCCTATGCTGACCCTTGAAGAAGGAGAGCTTGGTCTTCTTGCCGATACCGCGGCCTCCGATCACAAGAAGGTCCTGCTTCATCTTTTCCTCTCCGAATACGTCTGCGGAGACGACTTCGTCGCCGGAGTTAAGTTCAATACCGCGGACACCGATTGAAGCGCGTCCCGTGGGACGAATCTCGCCTTCTTTAAACACGATAGCCTTGCCCTCTTTGGTTGTGAGTATGACATACTGTTTGCCGTCCGTGAGCTTGACCCACTCAAGCTCGTCGTTTTTTTCCAGCTTAATCGCTATTATGCCATTGGCGCGGATGTTGGCAAAGTCGTTAAATGGTGTCTTTTTGACGGTACCATGTTTTGTGGACATGAGTGCAAAGGTGTTGTTTGCCTCTTTCATGCTGACCTGACTATCGAATGTCAGGATCGAGGTGATCTTCTCATCTGGCCGAAGTGAGACGACATTCACGATTGCTTTACCTTTTGAGATGCGAGTACCTTGCGGAATGTCCCAAACGCGGTTTATGAATACGCGGCCCTGATTACTGAAGAACAGGATCTGGTCGTGCATCATGGCCTTGGTGATCGAGGCGACATTGTCCTGCTCTTTGGTTTCCATACCAGAGACACCCTTTCCTCCCCTATTCTGGACTCTAAAAGTTTCGCGCGGGATCTGTTTGATGTATCCTTCCTTGGTAAGGACAACGAATACCTCTTTATTTTCGATTAACATCTCATCGGAGATTTCGCCTGGTTTGGCTTTGATGACTTTGGTTCTTCGCTCATCACCATACTTCTGTTTCAGGTAAAGGACTTCTTCTTTGATGACGTTAAGGATCTTAAATACATCTTTCAAAAGTCCTTCAAGATATGCGATTGTCTCACGAAGCATCTTAAGTTCATCCTCGATCTTCTGTCTTTCAAGGCCGGTAAGTCTCTTGAGCTGCATGTCGAGGATTGCCTGTGTTTGGATTGCGGAGAGGCCGAACTTACTCATAAGTTTAGTCTTGGCCTCGGCTTCGGTTGCGGACTTTCTTATGATTTCGATGACCTCATCAATGTGATCAAGGGCGATAAGGTACCCTTCCAGGATATGGGCACGCGCTTTAGCTTGTGCGAGTTCATACTCTGAACGCTTTATGACAATATCCACTCGGTGTTTTATATAGAGCTCGAGAATAGTATCTAGTGATAGAGTCTGTGGCACGCCGTCTACGAGGGCTACCACGTTCATAGGGAATGTTGTCTGGAGCTCTGTAAATTTGAAGAGATTGTTTAATACCTTTTTATAGGACGCGTCTCTTTTAAGTTCGATAACAATACGAATACCATCACGATCTGATTCGTCTCGAAGATCAGAGATACCGACGAGCTTTTTATCGGTGACGAGTTTGGCAATTTTTATAACCAAGTTGGCCTTGTTTACCTGATATGGGAGCTCGGTTACAATAATTGCCATCTTTCCTTTACCAAGATCTTCTTCCTCGACCTTTCCTCTTATAAGGATGGATCCACGACCCGTGGCATAAGCCTGTTTGATATCATTTTGTCCATAGATAATACCTGATGTTGGGAAGTCTGGGCCTTTTACATATTCAAAAAGTTCCTCGATATTCGTATTGAAGATGAGTTTCTTTGGATCAACTTTTGTTGCATCTTTCTCTACTTTTGCTTTCTTTTCTCCTTCTTCAGGTTTCAAGGCTGCCTTATCGATCATATGACAGATGGCATCCGCAATCTCTGTCAGATTATGAGGAGGAATCTTGGTTGCCATACCGACAGCAATTCCCTCTGCTCCCATGAGGAGGAGATTGGGAAGTTTTGCTGGCATATAGTCTGGCTCATCGAGGGTACCATCAAAATTGTCTGAAAATGTTACCGTATCTTTTTCTATATCGGTGAGCATCTCCTCCGCAATACGCGTGAGCTTTACTTCGGTGTAACGCATGGCCGCGGGCGGATCGCCGTCGATTGACCCGAAGTTACCCTGTCCGCGAACCAATGGATATCGCATCGAAAATGTCTGGGCCAAACGCACCAGGGATTCGTATACTGGGGCATCTCCATGAGGATGGTATTTACCTAAGACTTCTCCAACGACCTTAGCGGACTTTGAAAAACGAGCACCTGAGGTAAGACCCATCTTGTACATTGCAAAGAGGATACGTCGGTGTACTGGCTTCAAGCCGTCGCGGACGTCTGGAAGTGCGCGGGACACGATGACAGACATTGCATAATCAAGATATGCGCGCTTCATCTCACTTACGATCTCTGTATTTTGTACCGATAATTTCTGTTCGTCTGCCATACTTAAATTATTTCATCGCGCTTTTCACCGCTTCAATCCCTTTTTCTCGAGGCAAAAAGCTTTTGGTCTTGACCCATTTATTTGGCTCAAGTTCCTTGTAGTGATTAAAGTAATGCTGAATTTGTTTTTTAACGGTCTCATCAAGATCAGCAATATCATCAACATGTGAGTAGAATGGATCTACCTTTTTGGTGGGGACTGCAATGATCTTGGTATCAATTCCAGCCTCATCTTCCATTTCAAGCATTCCGATAACCCGGGCCGGAACAACGACTCCTGGTGCTATGGGATATGTCGCAACCAAAAGTACGTCTAGGGGATCGCCATCCTCGCCATGAGTTTGGGGAATAAATCCGTAGTTCCCCGGGAATGCCATTGAGGTATAGGCAAATCGATCAACCATTACAACCTCTGAGTCTTTATCCAGTTCATACTTGATAAATGAGCCGTGTGGAATCTCAACGAATACATTGATCTCGCCCTCGTTTGGGTTTTTTCCGGCGGTCAGTTTTGATAAGTTCATAGTAAAAATAAATTAGTAATTAATGTAATCATATATCCAAATTAGCCATTTTAGCATGAGTGATGATGAATTTCTTCCGTGGTGGCACTTCCTCGCCCATAAGCATCGAGAAGATGAGGTCGGTCTCGTGAGCATCTTGGATAGTCACCTGTTTTAGCACACGATTTTCCGGATTCATGGTTGTTTCCCAAAGCTGTTCAGGATTCATTTCTCCAAGACCTTTATAGCGCTGAAGAGAAAT
>CAYPZT010000002.1:0-35379 GCA_964415435.1 uncultured Gammaproteobacteria bacterium | reverse complement strand
TATAGCGTTGGATAACAACATTTGTATTTTTTTCGCCACTTACCGAATCCTTGGTAAGTGATTTTACTGTTGCATCTTTTTCTTCATCCGAAAAGGCATAACTCGACTTTTTACCAAGTGCAATTTTGTAGAGCGGAGGTTGTGCAACGTATAGGTGACCCTTATAGATGATATCCGGTAAATGTCTGAAGAAAAAGGTTAGGATAAGAGTGCGGATATGTTCTCCATCAACGTCTGCATCCGTCATAATGACGATCTTATGATAACGCAGCTTCGCGTAGTCGACGCTTTCCCCGATACCCATGCCAAGTGCGATAACAAGATCTTTGATTTCCTTAAACTCGAGTACGCGATCGAGGTATGCGCGCTCTGTATTAAGAATTTTTCCCCGAAGAGGAAGAATCGCTTGAAAGTGTCTGTCCCGTCCTTGCTTGGCGGTGCCGCCTGCTGAGTTACCCTCGACCAAGAAGAGTTCTGAGAGCGCAGGATCCTTCTCCTGGCAGTCCGCGAGTTTTCCTGGTAATGTAGCGCCTTCCAAGGCTCCCTTTCGAAGAACAGCCTCGCGTGCGGCTTTTGCGGCAAGTCGGCCCTTCTGAGCCAACATGATCTTGCCCACGATTTCGCGAGCAACTTTTGGATTTTCTTCAAAGTAGGTGTCAAGATATTCTGAAACAGCTTGTTGGACGATCGACTGTACTTCGGAATTGCCAAGCTTCATTTTAGTCTGTCCTTCAAACTGAAGATTAGATGAAGGCATACGCACCAATACTATAGCGGCTAACCCTTCTTTCACATCTTCTCCAGTGAAAGACTCACTCATATCTTTTTCACTGAGTTCTTTCCGAGCATAGGTATTGATGGATTTGGTGAGCGCAATACGGAAGCCTGTTAAGTGAGTTCCTCCTTCATGAGTATTGATGACGTTTACAAATGAGTAAAGATTTTCTGTTATAGAGTCGTTGTACTGCAGGGCTACTTCGATTTCTTTGTCATCAACTTGTTTGATAATACGAATTGGTTCATGAAGAACTTTTCTATCACGATTCATATCGTTAAGAAGCGACAAGATACCACCATCAAAATACAGAGCAGTTCGATCATGTTCCTTATTGTTATAAATACGGAAATAGACTCCTGATATGAGATATGCTCTTTCTTTGATCTGTTTTTTGAAGGTGTTATAGTTGATTTCGTTCGTTTCTTTGAAGATTTCTTTATCTGGCAAGAACGAAACGGCAGTGCCGTTTGCAAAAGGAAAGTTAAGAATCGACTTTTCTACTTTTTTTACAGGATATTCTGGTTTGCCGCGGCGATATTCTTGGCGATAGATCTTTCCGTCACGTTTTACCTCGACAATGACGTGTTCTGAAAGTGCGTTTACGACCGATGCACCGACGCCGTGAAGACCTCCTGATATTTTATATGCACCGACATTAAACTTACCTCCGGCATGGAGCTTTGTCATGACGAGTTCAAGCGCGGAAACGTTGTACTTAGGTACTTTATCGACTGGGATACCTCGACCGTCATCAAAAACAGTGAGATAGTTGTCTTCACCGATGATGACAGTTACATTATGGGCAAACCCGGCGAGAGCCTCGTCAATGGCGTTGTCGACAATTTCATTTAAGCAGTGATTGACGCCGTACTGTGAAGTGGTACCGATATACATCGCTGGTCTTTTTCTGACAGGCTCTAGTCCTTCGAGGACTACGATGGATTCGGCACCGTATTCTGACTTTTTATTTTTGTCCATAAGTTGTCATTATAGTGGATTTACTTGTTGTTGTCACGTCGCTTGAGTCTTTCCCAAGATAGACTTGGGAGGAATCCCCTTACAATCTAAACCGGAGATGGTAAGGGGATCCTTCATCCACGTCAAGTGGATTAAGGATTTCACTTAAATATTATTTAAGCTCGACCTTACCACCTGCCGCTTCAATCTTTTTCTTTGCCTCTTCTGCTTGATCTTTTTTGACGTCTGTTAACAAATCTTTTGGTGCGGATTCAACAAGCTTTTTTGCTTCCATAAGGCCCAAGTTGGGAAGAATTTCCCGAACTGCCTTGATGACGCCTAGTTTATTATCGCCTGACGCTGAAAGAACTACTGTGAAGGTAGACTTCTCTTCTGCCGGGGCTCCAGCTGGGGCTGCTGCCGCTGGGGCTGCTGCCGCCATAGGCATTGCGGAAACACCAAACTTTTCTTCGAGATATTTGGAAAGATCCGCCATTTCAACGACGGTTAGTCCTTCGATGTCTGCCGCAATCTTTGCCAACTTTTCGTTTAATTGTACATCTGCCATGTTTTATATATCACCTGCCTTTCTTATATGGATATTATTAATTTTGCTTCGATTTTTGAGATAGAACGTATACAAATTTTTGCATGTTAAACTTCATGGCGTTGACCACGTGAAAGGTCGGGCTTTTCATGCTTCCGAGAAGTTTGCCAACGAGTTCATTTTTACCTGGAAGTTTTGCAATTTTGGTGATGGTATCTGCATCGTAGGCAGTAGCGTCGAGAAGACCAAACTTGAATCCCAGACTTTTTTCTTTCTCGGCAAAGGTATGGAATGCTTTAAGGCCGTTACTCCAATCAGCAGATCTAAATGTCATGAGAGCTGTCACATCTCTGAGGGGCATAAAGCGTTTTTTAAGCTCACGGTACTCCTGTCGGGACTGCCCGAGCTTGTTAAAGGCCTTTTCAAGAAGAGTATTTTTGATGACCTTAAAAGAAGTATCAGTTTTTTTCAGCTCACGTCGAAGCGCTTCAAGATTCTGATGGCTTGTCTTCTCGAATTTAACAAGAAGAAAGTTGGACTCTTTTGATATTTGCGATACGAGTGTATCGACAACAGATTTTTTAGCGGTTTTCATAGATATTCACTTTTTGTCCCAAGGACAAATGTCTTCGGGATTTAATCTTCATACCCGAAGATGTGGTGATAACCAATTATACTATACTTCCCCCAAAAGTTCACGCAAAGTTTTGGTTTGCTTTTCTTCTTTCTGACCTTTATTCTTCTTGCCTTTATAGGTTTCTTTATATTTTTTCGCCTGCTCCATTTTCTTTTGGAAAGTATCGACGCGTCCTTTTACGTCAAGAAGTCTGTGTTCGCCCGTGTAAAAGGGGTGGCAGTTATAGCAGACCTCGACGGATATATTCTGTTTGGTCGAACCTGTGACAAACTTATTGCCGCATGAGGAGCAGACTACGGTTACGTCGGTAAAATATGTTGGATGGATATCGTTTTTCATAGAGAAACTATTATAACATACTATCTTCAATTTGAGCCGAAAACTTTGTCCCATTTACCTTCTTCAATAATCTGTTCTAGATTGTGGTGACTTTTACCTATCCTATGATCGGTGAGACGGTTTTGCGGGAAGTTATAGGTGCGGATTTTATCGGCACGCTCGCCGCTTCCTATGTCTTTTACGTAGGAAACGATCATACCCTTCCGCTTTTCTTCCTCAAGCTGGTAGAGTTTTCCCAGAAGCAGGTCCATGGCAATTTTACGGTTTGCCTCCTGATACCGCTCACGACTTGCGGTTGTGACGATACCGGTTGGTTTATGGGTGAGGCGTACTGCAGTCGAAACCTTATTCACATTCTGTCCGCCGTGTCCGCCGGCTCGATAAAACTGCCACTCGAGTTCGCTTGGGTTAATGCGTACGTCGGACTGGATAATCTGAGGCAAGACCACCATTACACAGGTTGAAGTGTGGACTCTTCCTTTTCTCTCGGTTGCTGGGATGCGTTGTACTCGGTGTACGCCGGTTTCGTTCTTATACATATTGTAGGCGCCTTCGCCTGTTATCCTGATTGTATTGTCGTCGAGATAGACAAACCTGAATCCTCGTCTTTGGGCAAAGCGGATATAGGAAAGAAGAAGCTCCTTCATCCAGAGCTTTGATTCATCGCCCCCAACACCAGGCAGGGCTTCAATAATGGCAACATTCGGATTAGCTTGCATAAGTAGTACAAATTATATCATGAATAAGGTTCTGTTTGAGACTATTTGAGGCTAGTGAAAAATTGAGTTAGTTCAGACTCTGACATTTCCTTCTGTTCGCGAGTGAGCATATTTTTTACAACTACGGTATTTTTTGCGACCTCATCAGGTCCTATGATCACAACATAAGGAATCGCTTTTCTGTTTGCATACTTCAACTGTTTGTCGAGTTTGTCAGACGGGTTTGTGTAGACGTCTGTATTAATCTTATTCTGTCTGAGGGTTGCACCTAGTTTCAGTGAAGTCTGCAGCATCTCTGGGGAGAAAATGGTGACAAGTGCCATTGCTTTGGTTGGTAGGGTTGGAATAAGTCCCATTTCATCCATAGCTTCAAGGGTTCGGTCAAATCCAACCGCGAATCCTGTGGCAGGTACTTCTTCATTTTGAAATCGGCCGACGAGTTTGTCATATCTTTCTCCCCCTAGCACTGATCCAGCACCGTAACTTGGGATAATAACTTCCCAGATAGGACCCGATGAATAGGAAAAAGAACGGATAATGGTAGGTTCAAATGCGTAGAATTTCTCAGGGATTCCTAGTCCTTTAAGATAGGAAAAGATTGTGTTTATGGTTTCGTTTGGTTTGGCTTCCATAATTTTTTTTAAAAATCCATCAGCCTGCTCTTTTGAAAATCCCTTGGCGAGCATTTCCTTAAGCACACCATCTTCTCCGACTTTGGCAAGTTTATCGATTGCAACGAGCGCTGGGTATGGGATGTCTTGGAGAATCGCTCGGTCATTGATTTTAACTATAAAATCCTGAAATCCGAGACTTTTATAAAGATCGATGGTGAGGGCGATAACTTCCGCGTCTGCTTCTGGACCGGCAATACCAAAAATATCCGCGTCGCACTGGATAAACTCTCGGTATCTACCTTTTTGAGGTTTCTCTGAGCGCCAGACTGGCTGGATCTGATAGCGCTTGAAAGGGGTGGGTAAGTTATTGCGGTACTGTGCCACGTAACGGGTCGTGGGAACGGTCTGGTCATAACGAAGAGCTACCTTACGACCTCCCTGATCCTCGAACTTAAAAAACATCTTTTCATCCTCGCCGATTGAGCCTGTAAATGTGTCCAAATACTCGAGAGCCGGCGTTTCGATAGGATCGAAGCCGTACAGTTCAAATACTTCCCTGATTTTAGCGATCACATACTGTCTTTTGATCGTATCTTTGATCGAGAAATCACGGAAACCTTTAAGTGTTTGAGGTGTTACCTTCGTCATACGAAAAATTATAACACAGGTTGGTACAGTAAGCTTACTTATTTGATAGCTTTTGATATAATTAATGCGTGAAAAAGAAGATAGGAATCGACATGGACTCTGTAATTGCGGATATTAATCCACAGTTGGTAGCTTTTCATAATACTCGTTATGGCACAAACCACACAGTAGTTGATTATGATGGGTATGACCTTAAGGAGCCATGGAGTACAGACTACGAAGGTGTTTTAAAGAAAGTAAATGAGTTTTATGATAGTGAGTTTTTGGATAATACGATACCTGTTGAAGGGTCGATAGAGGGATTATCTTATTTATCGACGAAATACGAACCGGTGTTAATTACTGCTCGTCCACCCCGGATAGAAAATAAAACCAGGTCTTGGCTTAATAAATACTTTCCTAACGTTTTCAAACACGCTATTCACACAAATCTGATAACGGAAAATAAAAGCATTTCAAAATCAAAGTCACAGGTATGCAAAGATTTTGACATTGAGATCATGATTGATGATGTGTTGACGTATGCGCATGACTGCGCTCGAGAAGATATAAGAGTGTTTCTCCTTGAACAACCCTGGAATGCAAAGGCCACAAAACTTCACGCCAATATAACGAGACTCAAATCGTGGAAAGATGTTCAAAAACATCTTTAGTCCAGAAGATAGGCGCTGAATAGCATTCGCTGTACCGCATAGGTCGGGAAATGTTCACTTAACTGATAGAGAAAATCGGGATGGTTTGGATACTTGCCGATGAGTTTATACATCACATCGATAGGAGATGTAATGAGATGGGGAAAAAGAGTAAGAGTATTTAGCATTGTTTTTTCAGTCTGCACCCTGATCGAAAGGAATAGTTCGCTTTTCAGAATAGTACCGTATTCATTTCGGCAAAGCTCCAGATAGTGAGGCAATAAGTCGATTTCAATTCCCTTATCGGATCTGTCCATCTTTTCGGCAGGATGCAGTATGGGGCTAGTTACGGGTTCAATGGATTCGTAAATGAATGGCTCCTCAACGACAACTTTCTGTACATGCTGTGTCTTGTCAGGAAGTTTTTCTGCCGCAATGCCCCAACCTTTTATTGCTTCCCGCAGCGCTATGAAAATGTATGCGAGCTTTGCATTTACTGAGTGTATGTGACGATTGTCTTTCTTGAAGTTGTAATATGAGGGCGAATTTTTGACTCTCGCAAGCCAGTCGGAAAGCACACCTCCTTTAGGGAAAGATTCGTTCAATAGACGCGCAATTTCTATCGAAAGTTCCTGTGCAAGCGCAATAAACCGCGCATCATTTGTATTTGTAACGATCTGTTGGGTAATGTAATCGAGGTATTCTGGATAAGGAGCAAAGTAGGTAAAGAAAATAGGAACATGCGGCAATCCCAACGACTGTTGCAGTTCCTGGTAGTTTTTCTCAACGGTGTTCATTGGTCGGGTGCGGCTTCTAACACGAGCGTTCGTTCCAATAGTTTGCCATCCCTCCATACGGTCATTTGAACGGTATCCCCTATTTTTTTGTCGATCAGAATTTTGGCGATTACTTGATCATCGGTTCCATCAATTGAAACGCTATCAAAACGTGTGATTATATCTTCATCCTGAAGTCCGCCTTTTTCAGCAGGAGAACCATCTACAACCTGTATGACGTAAGCTCCCGGTGAAATATTTTGAGCTTTTGCATTTTCGTTATCTATCATGTTGTATCGTATCCCGATGTATGGCCGCTCAAATGTACCTCCGTTTCGATTAAAGGTATCGATAAGATCTTTGATGACATTAACAGGCAGAGCAAAGCCTATGTTCTGCCCCTCCTGTGCTACCGCAGTATTGATGCCTATAACCTCACCTCTTGAGTTAAGTAGTGGTCCTCCTGAGTTGCCTGGACTAATCGCGGCATCGGTCTGTATCACATTATCAAGTTTTTCGACAAACCCCTGAAGAGGTGAACCGGCAGTAATGCCGCGGCCTAGGCCAGAAATAATACCGACAGTGACTGTATTTGTAAACTCTCCGAGAGGTGTCCCGATAGCTATGGCAAGCTGTCCAAGTCTCAGATTTTCAGAGTTTCCCAACTTCAAGGGTTTTAGTCCGGTGGCGTTAATCTTCAAAATAGCCGCGTCATTTAAAGGATCTCTGTAGATACGTTCTACCGGGTATGACTTTTCATCACTTGTTAAGACGGTATATTTCGCACCAGTGTCTGAAACCACATGTTTGTTGGTAACAATAAGGCCATCGGCGGTGATGATAAAGCCGGAACCGATATTATGGACCTCTTCTTCACTGGTGCCAGGCACTTGTCTAAAGGGGCTGAAAGGGTTTGTGGGATCAAACTCGAACTGTGGAGAACCAGAGGTTGTAACCGATACAGTTACGACAGAAGGGAGCGCCTCATCGACAACCCTTGTTATAACTGATTCGTCATATATCGATGCTGGTGCGTCGATCTTGTCGAGAGTCGGCGGCTTAATTTCCGGCAAATGAAACGGTAGTGTTATGTCAAAATGGGGGATAATTTTTATTTCCTGAGCGATGGTAAGAAGAACTATCGCGACTGCGACAATAAGGAGGACCCTCTTCATTATGTTATTGTACTATTTCAAGTACAGCCTTTTCAAGCTGAGAATCGGTTTCCCGAGTCAGTGTATCACCTTCTTCCAGCTTTAGATCGACCTTTATTTGAGGCTCAATGCCTACCCCGTTTATCCAGGCGCCATCAGGCAGTATCCATTTGGCTACCGTGACATGTAGTCCAGCATTATCGGTCAGGTCAAGCGCTTCCTGAACCGATCCTTTTCCAAAGCTTTTCTCCCCGATAAGTTTTGCGCGGTCATGGTCCCGAAGTGATCCCGCCAAGATCTCTGATGCAGAAGCAGAACCTTTGTTGATGATGACAGCGAGAGGTATGCTAAGAAGTTTACCCGATCTATCTACTGAGTAGTTACGGGACTCGCTGGTTGTTGACTCCTGCTTCACAACAAGGTCTCCGCGGGGCAGGAATTCAGATGCCAAATAAACAGCGCTTTCCAGATATCCTCCCGGATTATCCCTTAGATCAAGCACCAATCCTTTAATTTCACCATTTGCGTAACTTTGCTGAATCTGGTTTACTGCGTCATCCCATTCGGAGTTGGTATTATCACCAAACTGACTCAATTTCAAATATCCGACCGCACCACAGCTCTTACATGTTGTAGATACTTCCTTTTTGTAGTCAACAGAGGAAACTATTATGGAGTCTCTTACTACTTCGAAATCCAACTGTTTACCTTCACGGAGAATTGTTAGCTTAACCTTTGTTCCTTTGTCTCCCCTTATTTTCGATACAGCCTCAACTAAGGTCCAACCCTTGGTATCTTTATCATCTACCTTAACGATGATGTCTCCTGCGCGTATGCCCGCTTTTTGAGCAGGAGAATCTTTGAGAGGAGCGATGATTACAATGCGATTTTCTTTTAGTCCGAGTTGCGCACCGATTCCCTCAAACTTGCCGCCAAGGTCATTTTTACTTTTTTGATTTTCGTCCGGGGTAAGGAAGAATGTATAAGGATCATCTACTGAGGCAACCATTCCTTTTATCGCTCCGTAAAACATTTTCTTGGGATCGACTTTAGTTTTGTCTACGTATTTTTCCTGTACCTTTCCCCACACGTCCCAGAAGAGATTGAAGTCCAGATTTGCGGCCTGGCCCCGCGGCTTGCTGTTTGTAATGTTGTAGTTCGTCTGCGAAACAGTAGTTTGGCGAGTCTTATATTCGCCGAGCTTGTAACCGGATCCAAAAAGCAGAATTGCAACAGACCCTATGAGAAGGAGGTTAGTTATCTGTTTGTAAAACATGTGTAAATTAAAAAATAGAGTTTAGGGGTTGGAGGTCAGAAACAAAAATCCAACTTCCTGTATCACTTATAGAGATACATTTTACTACAACCAGAGTCAATTAAACAATAAGGTAAATTGACTGTAGCAACTTTTTTTGCATCATCAATATTTTTTAGCTGTGCTTTTGGCATTAGTGTCCCCTCTAGTCTATCAAGGGAAACATACCCGATCGCCCCCAAGGCTTCGGTTTTGGCAAGAAGATAACTGGTAAATGTTTCAGCAAATATAATCTTATTCGTAAGTTCTTCAAACTCCTCTTCATTTTCAATTTTGAAAACACACCATTCACCGCCAAAACTTACCTCAGGTTTTTTAAGCTCGAAGTCTTTTGCTGTAGTGACTTTTAAGGAGATCTCATTTTTTTTGACGCTCTCAACAGTTCCTTTAAAAAAACACGGGATCGTGTTTTGCTCTGTGCTTTTCCCGAGAAGAATGACAGTACCCTCGTAGTGATTGATCTCCTTAATAATGCCATCCTGCTCGCTTTTTACGTGAAATTCCGACAGGATTGTTTTTTTACTTGCAACAACATCTTCTTTGGCGACTGTGTCACCGACAAGTTTTTTCATGTAGCGGAATATTTTGGAAGCAGGTACGCCGAGCTTTTGAGCTAAAGGAATGGTAAACTCGATATCTTTGCCTGTTTTTAAAAACGGAGTTGCAAAGTCAACCTCATGACCTTCTTTCAATAAGCATGTTGCGCCCTCAGGTATGGCGATAGTGATGAGCATACATTCATTATACAAGAAGTTGGAAGTAAGAACTTTGTATTATCTCGCTCCCTGGTAGGATACGTATGGAATAAGACTCAAGAAGCGTGCATGCTTGATTTCCTTGGTAAGTTTTCTTTGGTGCTTTGCACATACGTTGCTTCTTTCCCGGCTTAGGATTTTCATACGCGGCGTTAAGAACTTCTTAAGATTGTCAACATCCTTGAAGCTTGGGGAAACACCGTATTGGCAAAAAAAACATTTATTCATAATATTTAGAATGGAATATCATCAGGATTAACATCCTCGGATGGTTTTGCTGTTTCTGACGTTTCTTCCACGGGCGAATCCGACTGTTGAACTTCTTCTGCTTTCTCTTCAGGTTTTAATTCTTCAGAAGCTCTTTTAGTACCGTCACCAAAAACAATAAAGTCATCCAGAACAATCTCAGTGATTGATTTTTGCTGACCGTCCTTGCCGGTAAAGCTCCTATATATAATGCGTCCCTCAAGATATACTTTTCGTCCCTTAGTAAGAAGCTTGCTACAAAGTTCTGCAAGTTTCTGCCAGGCAACAATACGATGAAACTGCGTTTCTTCCTTGGTCTGGCCGTCTGCGGTAGTCCACGAACGGTTAGTTGCAACCCCAAAGGTACAGACAGCTGTTCCTGTTGGTGTGTATTTAAGCTCCGGATCGCGTGTCAGATTACCAACAAGCATGACACGATTCAATGAACGGCTTGCCATAATCTTATTCTTCGTCTGATAACAATAAGTAACGAATGAGCTTCTCGTTGAAATTCAGCTTTCTCTTAAGTTCGGCTACCTTTTCGGGATTCATAGAAAACTGCCAGTTATAAAAAACAGCAGTCATCTGCTTTTTGATGGGGTAAGCCAGCTGCTTCTCTCCCCACTTGTCTTCTTTTTTTATCTTTCCTTCGAGAGAAGATATAAGTTTCTTTAAATTTTCCAGCTCTTTTTCTTCGTTGAGAAGGAAGGTGAATTCGTATTGTGTCATATAGGCAAAAATCTTCCTATATAATAATGGCAAAGCCTATAAAAATCAAGCGATTTTATGCTACAGCAAGGCTACGGAGTATGATTATAATAGATAAGTATGAAGGTTAATCACTTACGCATCCTCTTCCCACCTATTTTTTTAATTGCTCTTTTCTATACGCGTATCGCAGGTTTGACATGGGGTTTTCCCTATCCCTTTCACCCGGATGAAAGGAATATGATTTATGCGATTGAACAGCTTAGGTGTTCGGCGGGGCCATGGATAGAATGCATGAATCCTCATTTTTATGCATATGGACAATTTCCTTTATATATCGGTTTTGGACTTTTAAAGCTGAGCCAGCTTGCGATGGGAAGGATCAGTGATCTGGTAACATATGTGGAGGCGGCGACAGCTCTGCGGCTCATATCACTCGTTTCATCTCTTCTGACAGTAGGAATATCTTTTTTCCTAATGAAGGTATTACTTGAGAAGAAACGTCTTACCGACGGTACGACGCTTCTTTTTTTGGCGCTGCCTTTGGTTTTTTCTCCGGCGCTTATACAGTTCGCCCATTTCGGTACAACAGAGGCACTTCTTATGTTTTTATTCATGTCGCTTGTCTTTGTTGGTATTCGATTTATCGAAAACACTATTTCCTTCGACAGATTTATTTTCCTTTCTGCAATTCTCCTGGGTATCGCGACCGGTACAAAAATATCGTCGGGAATTTTTGCCGGTGTTCCGGTCATCGCATTATTTTTCAGCTATATATCAACAAACAACAGCTCTCTGCCAAAATATATATTGCGTCTACTGCAGCTTGCGGCAGTGGCAACTTGCGTCGCGTTTGCTTCTTCTCCCCACAATCTTCTGCACCTTCCGGATTTTTTAGGAGCCCTTAAATACGAAAGTGAAGTTGCACGCGGAACTCTGGAGGTATTTTATACCCGTCAATATTTTATGAGCGTACCGGTCTTTTTTCAGGTTATCAATGTATTTCCCTATGCATTAGGATGGCCTGTTTTTATATTTGCACTGCTGGGACTTCTCACGTTGCCTCATACGAGGGCAAATTTATTTTTAAGGTTATCGTTTCTCGTATATTTTCTGCCGAGCGCTTTTCTTTACACAAAATGGGTACGCTTCATGGCGCCAATTCTTCCCTTGATGATAGTTTTTTCTATACTTTTTGTTGCGCGGTTTTACAAGAAAGTTCCGCATTTTGCCTTGGGGTTGGTAATTGCCATTATGTGTATTCCGGGGATTCTTTTTCTTTCCGTTTATCAAACATATGATAGTCGTATGGCCGCATCAGAATGGGTTAATCAAAATATTCCAAGTGGTGCCTATATCCTCTCTGAAACGGCGAATGTCGTTGATATACCTTATGCGACTATTCAGCCCGGGATGGAAAACCAGTACACGGTCGTTTCTTTTGATTTTTATAATGTTGATTCTGATCCGGTCATAAGAAAAAAGTTTGATGAGGAGATCGCCAGGGCTGACTATATCCTCGTTCCCTCACGACGTGTCTTCGCAAATCATACTTGTACATTCTCGGATCTCGGTTTTAGTCCCGACAGATGTGAGGAACTGAAAAAGAGATATCCTGTGCTTAACGATTACTATAAACGCCTGTTTGATGGAAGTTTGGGGTTTGGTGAGATTGCCCGTTTCGATTCTTTTCCGCGCATAGAATTATTCGGCCTGCGATATGTTTTTGATGATGAGCAAGCTGAAGAAACATGGACGGTGTTTGATCACCCGGTGGTAAGAGTTTATAAGAGATTGGAATAGCAAAAATTGAAATTTGACACAGGTGTTTTAATATTTGGTATTATTTAGGAATATGAATACATCAAAAATTCTAACAGTCGCGGGCGTCCTGGGTGTTGTTTTTTTCTTTTTGCTTCTTATAAAGGTTCTTGGAGTTTCTTATCCGCTTTATGTAACCTCGACGAACGTTTCGTCAGAGTTTTCCGTCGTAGGTGAAGGAAAGGTAGAGGTCAAACCCGATACCGTATTCATCGATCTTGGCGTAAGCACCAATAACTCGGCAACGGCAGAAGATGCACAGCGTGAAATGACACAGGTAAACAATAATATCATTGCAACTTTGGTAAAACTTGGTGTTGCCAAAGAAAATATGCAAACGTCAAACTTTTCGATATACCCAAACTATGGTCCGACGGGACAGACCATTACAGGGTATAACGGGAATGTTACACTGACTATCAAGCTTACCAATGTTGCACAGGCAGGTACTGTCATCGAGCAGGCAACTCAAGCCGGCGCAAATCAGGTCCAAAACACTCGGTACGAGGTAGAGAACCCCGCCGCTTATCGGGAGCAAGCACGTGAAGAGGCGATAAAGAATGCTCGGGAGCAGGCGGCCATGCTTTCTAAGACTCTTGGTATCCGCTTGGGAAGAGTAACTAATCTTATCGAGGCAACGGGTGGCACACCGGTATATCCTATGTACGACAGGATGGCGTCCGGACTCGGCGGTGGAGGTCCACAGATGGAACCCGGTACCCAGACGATATCATCGGTCGTAACACTATACTACGAGAAGAAGTAAGTTAGAGGAATATTTCAGCCAACATACAGCGGGCACTTCCCCCGCCAACCTTCTCTATCGTTGAAACATGGACAGGTAATAGTTTGCCGTATTTTTGTAGCGTTTGTTTTTGACCATCGCTAAAAGCATCGTATGCAGCTTGGGAAAGAACAATTATCCTTTCTCCTTTTTTGTTTACAAGATGAAGAACATTGCCGCAGAATGCATGCAGTTGATCGAAGGAGATATCAATAACCTCGGTGTTTGTCCTTTTAAACTCTTCACGAATTATATTTTTCTCAGTAATATCTTTTATTGCATCGAGACATAGTACTACAAATCCATCACCGATGTTCATGAGGACATTGGTGTGATAAATAGGGACTCCTGTTTTGTCTTCGGCATGAAATAACATTCCTTTATATCCAATATATTTGCAGAAGAGATGAAACAAATCCTTAGTAGTTCGCGGAGACTCGACCGCAAATGCTGTTTTATTTTTTCTGTCTAAAACTACACTCCCCGTTCCCTCCAAAAACATATTATGTCGTTCGTAAGACGTAAGATCGATAACATTTTTTATGTTAAATAATTTTTGCAGTACCGTTACTTGTCTTTCGTCACGACGGTTAGGTGCCAGCATCGGGTATACGACGAGAGTCCCATCCTCATGAGTCGAAAACCAGTTATTCGGAAATATCGCATCGGGTGTAATCTTGTCTGCTGGGGAGGAGATGGTGACTACATTTATATCGTTGTCTTTAAGTATTTTTACCATTGCTTCGAATTCTTTCTTGGCACCCGCAAGAGCATTTTCTGATTTGTTTTGAAATACGTTACTGGACGCGGTTTCGGGATTGAAACCAAATGTGTCTGGACTTACGAGAAGAACGGTATCGGTCAATTGTCTGTGGGCTGTCATGGCAAAGTATATCACCTTTCTCACTTTCCCATCAATACGCCGTCGTAGTATGACCACGCGGGACTGTCTGGAACAATCGACCAGACGTTCATCGTTTGATACTTTCCGCCTTCATGAATGGTGTTATAGGGTGAACGTATGTAAGAATTTTGTGGCAGGATCCCGTTCCATGTAAGACCGCACAACGCATTTGTATAATTGACTCGGTCGAAGGTAGCTCTTGGCTCCGTATAGATAAGATCGGCACCGACCGCGACCCCTGCCAGTATGAGCTGCTTTTTTAGGATGCGGTTGAATCCGTGTTCTGTCGCCTCTTTCCTCGTTGCCGAATCGCCAAGCTCCATATATCTAAAAGGTTTACCCTGAAAATTCATCATGCCGAAGTCGGCTGCGGCGACGGTAATGATTTGGCCTGAAGGGCTTCTGATGATTACGGGTGCGACGCTTTCTTGAGCTGCCCACTTTTTGATATATGCAGGGTTATGCATGGATTGTTCGTAATCGTCGGTGAGATAATACTCAAAGGCTTCCCGGTAAATTTCAGCAAGTCCAACTGCATCTTGGTCGGATATATTGTCTCCTAACGCTTCCAGCCTGTACCCATCTTTCAGTTCCTGAACAGGCTTTACTACATGTTCTGCTCCTGCCGTCATTGCCCGGCGTGCTAAGCCGGCAATCTCACTGTGTACTTCTTGCCGAATCTGTCTTTCAGGCTCGTTTTGGCCAAGCATTACAAACGAGTAACCTTTCCAGTCGCCTCCCAAAGGGATTACTGCCTCCTGCTTAAAAAAAAGGCTCTCTAATCCTAGCGGATGTGATGGATCTGCTAGTTCGGTTTTTGCGACCAGGCGGCTTGTGATTCTTGTTGCGCCAGTCTCCTCTCTGAGGCGGTGGATTTCCGTAAAGTGAGGGATATAGTTACCGGGGTCATCTATGAGAGCAGGGCAAAAACCTTTTATCCGGTGGGCAGGGTGCTGATATTCTGCTCTATCTGTCGGGCCCAAACTTAAGTTTTTCTCTTTACTGCCGTTGGCACGGGCAAGGACATCGAAATTCCTTATGCGTGTAACACACCTATACAATTCGTCCATAGTTAAGGATGGATTATAGTAGAATCATGTGTTAAGTGAAAGAAGAAAATCTACCAAGATCTGGTAGTAGGTTCCAAGACTATCGATATCGACCCATTCCTCGTCAGTATGAAGTCCCGCGCCTAAGGGTCCAAATGTCACTCCCGCACAACCCACATCATTATAGTGGCGTATGTCTGAACCGCCATGTTTGACGATAATCGGCGATTCTTTTCCCGAAACTTTATATACACTCTGCCTCAATTTTTTAACATACTCATTATTTCCATCAGTAATCTGTGCGGGCTCCTTCTCAATAATTTCGTAAGCCACATTTTTAGAAATACCAGAGAGCAATTTTTTTTCCACGGTGTCGGTATCTTCAGGAACATATCGTATATCGACTGAGAGTTCGCAAACATCAGGGACTTTATTAAATGTTTTATTTGCCGTGTCGAGAACTGCGATATTTGCAGTTGTGACCCAAGATTCTTTTTCAGGAGTTGGAAACGTTTTTTGTATATGTTCCATAACCGGCATCATCTGTATAACTGCATTTTGCCCATTCCACGGATAGGCCGCATGCGCCGCTTTACCGGCGGTCCTAAACTTGACCCACAGAATTCCCTTGGCTTTGTTGTTGACCCCAAAGTTGGTGTGTTCACCAGCGACAACAAAATCTGCGCGTACACCTTTGTTGATTTGATATCTGGTACCATTAAAGCCGCCAATCTCTTCATCGGTAACAAGCTGCAGTCCCAAAGGATAGTTGATCTTATCGGCAACTTCTTTAAAAGCTAATATCTCGACAGCCGCAGATGACTTCATGTCGATCGCTCCTCTGCCATAGATTTTTCCACCTTTTTCGTATGGGGAAAACTGTTCCTCTTTTGCCGGCACTACATCGAGGTGCGCATTCAAGATAATTTTGAATTTCTTATTTGAAGTTTTTCCGTTTGAAACTAGTGCGCTATGACTGCCATTTTGTTCAAAGAGAACAACCTCAAACTTATTTACCTTAGAAACGGCAGTATGAAGTACTTTTTGCAGTGCCTCTTCATTTCCTTTTACGGAAGGAATAGTAATAAGCTCTTTTGCTAGATTGACTACAGTATTCATAGGAAAATTATATATGAGGAATACTAATTTCGTTGCGCATACTTTCGGGTATGTGGTCTGCGCATAAAGCACGTAACTCCTCAGATTTGTCCCAGTGGATAAAATGGTAAACAATCACTGGTTTACCGATGCATGTTTTAACAGGTCTGCCGTTTTGTGGCTGGCCGGTATGTTCACATGTTTCGTTTCCCATGAGCATTCCAGGTTTGATAATGCGTATCATCAGAGTATGATGTCCCTTGTATTCATTGTCAGCATCTCCTACCGGGGTAGTTCTGGAAAATCCGCCTTCCATTGTGGATCTTGCATACCACTTGTTGAGCCTCTGCCCATGTTCTACCGACATTATTGCTTTGGAGGAAAAATTCGATAAGTTTTGGATGAGCTTATACCGGGAAGAACATTTTTCTTGACGATAACGACTTGTCCTGCTTGTATGGCTTTCTCGTGGTTTTGTTGACAGGCGGTATCAGCACTTCCGTCGGGAGCGACGTCATCCAAACGACGGATTTCAATATAGCTTCCTCCAAGCCGCAATATAAAAGCAGCCATTTGATTCCAGTCGGCCTGTTCAATAGGTTGGGAGGGTAATTTTTCAAAAGGATTTACCATAATATATTATAGGATATTTATGATCGATTTGCACCTATAGACTTCCACATTTCCCATATCGACTGGCAAAGTGCTGGAAATGGAGTACCATCATAGTCTTTGGCCATTTCTATCGGTACCATCTGTGCAACTATGTCTGGTCGTGCAAAGCCAAAGTGATGGGTAGTAGGCGCAGTCTTTAACCTATCATTGTCTAAAAGTCGACCCGGAAATGTTCCGAGAGGTACAGCCCCTGCCGCATACAGATTTTTTTGAATCTTTATATTTGCCGGGTGGTTGGGTACCACAACCTCAAGAAAGCGCGTATTGTATAGTGCTTCTTTTACCATCCTCTGTATTTCCTCAGTACTTGCAGGCCCGCTTAGTTTAAGCGTTGAAAAATGGATACCGGCAGTATGTTCAAGTTGACATCGAAACTCCATCTGCAGACCATGGTCATGGTCAACTATTTCCGGTTGTTGGCCGAATGCATTTGCAATGGTTACGGATGCGATTTCTGCAATAGATGGGCTATTTGGATGTCGAGTATTTATTTCAGGTGTATAAAGCTGGTCTAAAAGTACTTTATCAGGCTCAAGATATCGGCGTGACTGCAGGAAGACTTCTTGATGCGGCATGTTGCCTTTTGGATGTACCTGGAAACGCGGCACCGAAAGGAGAAACGGATGCAATCCTATGAGTTGCTTGGGATCAAATCGGTTGATGTGTTGTGTGTATACTCCCCTTTTTATTTCCCCGCCTTCGGTAAGAGGAACCGCTTTCGCAAGTCTTAGGTCTGATTCAAGAGCCCACGTGTTACCTGTCTGTGCCAGATAAGGCAAGGCTTCGGCAAGGCGATGGTACATAAGATGAGAGGCATGCACCTCGTCTGCCGTTTCCATCTTCCCGGTTCGCACAAGTTCCGCTACACCATCCGGTCGCAATTCTATATTTGCCATAGCAATCGGTTCATCACCGCGATAATATAACCAGGTAAGAAGTTCTCCAGCGGACTGTCTTTTTACGAGGGTATCGATAGTGCTTGCCGACCCTGGATGTCCACCGTGGTAGACGGAATCAAGCAGCTTCAGATGATGTTCAGCCCGGACGTATGCTGGTACAGACGTATCAAACGGATTTATTATTTTTAAACCATTTGGGTACTGCTCAGCCGCCTTACCGTATGCTTTTCCTAATTTTTCGTGTATTCCCATAGACATTAAAAAACCCCGCTTTCGCGGGGGTGATTTTTTAAAGATTACAAATCAGCTGCCCGCGGTTTTCGGGGTAAAAAAGTAAAAGAAAAATGTCCAGTTCGCTGATTGCATAGGTTTCAGTATATAAAAATTTAATCTAAAGTCAAATCTACTCCCCACCCTGGCCTCTGTGGCACCTCTATAACGCCGTCTTTATAAGGTAATGGCGTTGCAACGTCTTTCTGATAATAGGCGCCTTGGGATACATGATCACCAGGCATATCGACGGCCTTTAAACTGCTGAAATGGACATTGGCTGCCTTTCCTAACGCTGATTCCAACATGCCGCCGCACCAGGTTGGCACGCCTACGAGCTCGCAGATCTTTGCAATCTTAACTCCTTCCCAAAAGCCCCCGACTCGTGGTGGTTTGATATTTACAACAAGCCTTTCCATAATATTTGCTTCTGCCCACATCTGAATCACCTCTATAGCATGACGTGCATGAAGGATACTTTCATCAAGACATATGGGTGTTTTAAGTTGTCTAGAAAGTTCACGATGGTAAAATCGGTCATCGTTTGGGCCAGGCTGTTCGATCATAAGAAGGTTAAACTGATCCAATGCGCGAAGCATCGATACATGTTTCGGGCTAAATAAATCATATGCCGCATTCCCATCTACCTGCAGAGGCAAATCAGGATGTCTGTTTCTTATAGCGGCGACAAACTCAATATCCCGTCCTGGAGCGATTTTTACTTTAACCCGCTTTACCCCCATCTCGACCGCCCTATCAACTTTTGCGACAACCGCTTCAGGGCTTTTTTCCAGTCCAACACTTGTTCCGGATTCGACTTCCCTTCGTGTGCCGTCCCATAATGAAGATACCGGAACACCATGAAGTTTACCGAGCGCATCCCAATAGGCGCCCTCGATAGCAGTTTTTGCCATATTATGCCCAACAATTTTCCCGTACACACCCTGCAAATCATAAACGGAACAGATTAGCTTCTTTTCTGACCGGAGTGCCGGAAGGATATATTCTTGTAAAACGGTCCTTACAGTTGCATCTGACTCTCCGTCGTACCACGGATACGGCAGAGGTGTACCTTCGCCTACTCCTTGCACGGTATCTCCCCCCAGTGTCTTGAAAGAAAGGACGGGAAAAAACTTTGTCATCCTGTCAAATCTGCCAAAGGAGGTTTCAAACGGAGATGTAAGCAGTAGAACTTTTTCAGTCACATCAACGGTTTGTAGCTCAAGCGCTTCATGTGCCACCGGTTTTACGGATTCAAGTGCAGAAAGGAGAAAACGGTTCAGTTCGCCGTGTCTGGCCATACTGTTGTACTCCACTTTACTCATATGTTTCTTCTGCATACTATATGGTATCAGGCCATTGTGCGGAGATTTGCTAATATCTGCTGAGCCACAACGCGAGAATTTTCCAGACCGTTTTGATAATAGCGCTCGGGCATGTCTTCCTGGACTGGATCCGCCTCTTTTTCGGTCCGCGCAAAAGACCACATGATTCCCTCTGCACGTCTATTGGACGGCAACCATCCGTTGAATACGAATCCCAGCTCTTTCAAGGTTGCTACGGTGCGTGTTATTTTTTCCTCAGTAACCTCATCTCCTAGGGTTGCCTCTATGTATACCTCCGTTGATGGCGGCCGGCCACTCGCGACCGCAGAGAGTGCGTCTGCCAACGACATGGTAGGTAGCATGGCTGTAATCATTTGATGAGTTTCCTGATGCGTATCAACAACATCGATCTGTGCAAACACATCTCTCGCATAAGAGGAAGAGGGATCGTAATTTAGTGACACTCGGATATCAGTGGGATGAAGAGGTTGTACCGGATGACTGCCATTATGCCTGATTTCCGGCGCAACGCCAAAATTTTCACTGAGAAGTACTTGGGCAAACGCGGCATCCTCTGGATCAGGAATAAATACTGCAGTATTCTGTAATTTTTCCGCATAGGTGACTGGCAGGAGAGGGCGGAAAGAGTTTGAAAAAGGTTCTGTTCTTTCGCCCATCCGATATCTATATCCTACAGTGCCAATTCCAAACCCTAACTGTTCACCAACAGCCCGTCCGCCGTAGAATACACCTTGTACTCCCCTGCCTCCCTGGAACTCGTCGTTCCATGTAGAGGAAAGCCTATTGTCGGTATAAATAAAATTGACAGGGTTTCCGGAACGTGCATAAAATTCAGGTTGAGTCAGTATGTGAAATAATCTGAGTTTAGACATACCACGGACACTTACTCCTTTTTCCTCCAGTTCCGCAACTCGGGAGGCAAGTATTCCTGTCCTTCCAAGTTCTATTGCGTGTGGCCCCCGACCGAGAATATCCTTCTTATATACGATTCCAAAGCCTGCTATCATGATTCCATCCTGGTCCCGCACTGTATATACATCGAGTTCGCGTTTTCGGATCTGTTCTGTCACAGCCTCAGGATTTTTTATTTTAAGAGGATAGCGCGTTCCTCCATTGCCGTCGGGATAAGTATGATAAATAACGGAACTGAACTCACGACCCGTTGCTATAAGTCCTTCAGGACTTGAGGTAATGTCATGCGGGTTGACAGTATGCATATATCCTGCATTCCTGAGTTTTGCATTAGAATCAACGATATCCGGGAGCATAGTTGCAATAGTTGCATAATTTTCATCGATAACCTGTCTTTGGAGTTCCCAACCTCCGTCTCCCTGCAGCATGATTTCCGGAAATCCGTCATAACGAGCAAGAGTTGCCAACATGAACTCAGGATGAATCGGATCTGGTCTGTAAAGAAGATGATTTTTTTGAGCAGCCGAAGCGAGCGCGTACATTCTTTCTGTACTGCCGTTAAATGCTCCTCTGTCTTTCCGAATTGTCTGTATTTCTTGTGACATAAAAAAAACCGCCCGGTGGGGCGGTGCTTTTACTACTAAAAGTCCTCCGCCCGTCAGGGGGTAATAAGGAGGACGATAATGTTTTGTGACGCGCTATGTATCATAGGTATGTATTTATTGTAGCAAAAGAATATCTTTTTGCAAGATTATTTTTTTTTAACTTTTGTTCCCTCTGAAGTATCTTCGATTTCAAATCCGGCTGCATTAATTCTATCTCGATAAGTGTCAGAAGCTGCAAAGTCTTTCCTTTCGCGCGCTTGATCTCTTTTGTTTACGAGTTGCATAATATGTTCAGGAATTTGACTTTCTTTTACATCATTTAGTTGAAGACCAAATATTTTGTCCATTTCTAAAATCAGATCAAGCTTATCGGTTGAGGGAATATTGGATTTTACCAACTCCCACAGTACTGCCAGAGCTTGAGGAATTTGAAAGTCATTGGAAATTGCTTCGTCAAATCTGCTTCGGTATGCATCTATCTGGTTTAGCTTCTCATCAGATAGTGAAGTTCGGTCTGTTTGTTTTTTCAAAGCAACAACAGTTTCTTTTAATCTGCGAAGTGTTTCAGAAGCGGCATTAAGCGCTTCCCAGGTAAAGTTTTGTTTTGATCGGTAATGTGCAGAGAGAAAAAAATAACGTAAGGCCATCGGATCATATCCCTTCTCAATAACCTGTTCCAGTGTGTATCCGGTTCCTTCTGACTTTGCCATCTTGCGGTTGTCGACATCAAGGTGTTCATTATGGAGCCAATAATTTACGAACTTTACCCCGTTTGCCGCCTCACTTTGTGCGATCTCGTTAGTATGATGTACTGGTATATGTTCCACACCACCCATATGGATATCGATGGTATCTCCAAGAAGCGATTTGATCATGACAGAGCACTCAATGTGCCAACCCGGGAATCCATTGCCCCACGGTGAAGCCCATGTTTGAAGTGCATTTTTATGTACACCTTTTTTGAAAACCCACAGATTAAAGTCAGCAAAGTGGCGTTTTTCAGGATCCTCTATTGTCCCTTTTCCTGAACCTTTGATATTCTCATCAAGTTTTTGCCGGTTCAGAGCATTGTAATTCGGAAATTTGCTGACGTCATATACGACCGCAGACGAAGTGATGTAGGCATATCCCTTGTCGAGCAGTACCTGGATCATATCGATAATTTGCGGAATGTAGTCGGTGGCTCTTGGCTTTGAGCGAGGTTCCTCGATGTTTAGTGCCTTAAGGTCTTTCTCAAAAATAGAGATGTATTTATCAGCAATTTCATCAGGACTAAGCCCTTCTCTTTTAGCTCCCTTATCCATCTTATCCTCCCCCTCATCCTCATCACTTACCAGATGTCCGACGTCAGTGTAGTTGCGTACAAACACTACATCATAGCCCAAGTAAGAAAGACAGCGTCTTATAAGATCCGCCCAGACCATAGCTCTCAAGTTTCCTATATGTTGCACCCAATACACCGTTGGACCACAGTGATAAAATAAAACTTTTTTTTGAGTGAGGCTCCTAAAGTCCTCAAGACTTCTTGAAAGTGTGTTGTACAACTTCATAAGATGAAGTATAGCATTACTCCGCAATTTTTTTATTTTTCAGTTTTTCAGGCAAAAATGACTGGCCTCTGGTCGGACCGACGTATTGGTCTGACCACTTATAATCCTTGGCGTATCCGAGGTTTTTCATGAGTTTTGTTGGGGCGTTGCGAAGATGCATTGGTATCGGCTCATTCGGATATTCGTACACCAGCTCTTTTGCCTTTCCGAGAGCGTTGGGAACCATTCTTGATTTTGGTGCGCGTGCCAAATAGAGCGCAATGTGAGCTAAGACGAGCTGCGCTTCTGGCATACCGATTTTGGTAACCGCTTCAAATCCCGCATTTGCCTGGATAAGCGCGCCACGGTCTGCGAGTCCGATGTCCTCGGAGGCAAGTATGATCATGCGACGCGCGATAAATTTGGGGTCCTCGCCATTTTCTAGCATCCGCACAAGATAATAAATGGCTGCGTCCGCGTCAGAGCCGCGCACGGACTTTATGAACGCACTTATGATATTGTAATGCTCGTCTGCCTTCTTGTCGTATAGTCCTGCCGAGCGTGTTTGGAATACTTCTTTGATGATTTCCGTGGTCAGCTTTTTTTCTTTGTAAGAGGTAACGGCAATTTCGAGGGCATTGAGAAGTATTCGTGCATCACCGCCGGACAGGCGGATGAGAAGTTCTTTTGCATCGTCTTGTATGGTTTTTCCGTATTTCCCTACCCCCCGTTCTTTATCGACGAGCGCAGCTCCAATGATTTTTTCAAGTTGTTCATAAGAAAGAGATTGGAGAACAAACACACGGGAACGTGAGAGAAGAGCGCTAATTACTTCGAAAGACGGATTTTCTGTAGTCGCGCCGATAAGTACAATGAGTCCGCTTTCAACGTGGGGAAGAAGTGCATCCTGTTGTGATTTATTCCACCGATGAATCTCATCTATGAAAAGAATGGTCCGCTTCCCTATCTGTCTGTTGAGTATCGCAGTTTCAATTATCTTTCCCAGATCTGCCTTGCCGCTTGTGACACCTGAGAGAGCGTGAAAATCTGCATTCGTTTCTTTTGAGATTATAGAGGCAAGTGTCGTCTTTCCACTTCCCGGAGGACCCCATAAAATCATCGAAAACAGTGAGTCACCTTCGATCATCTTGCGGATTATTTTTCCCTCGCCTACCAGGTGTTCTTGACCGAAGAACTCCTTAAGTGAGGTAGGTCGTAGATTATAAGCAAGGTTCATACCAGCATTTTAGCAGAAAATACAAAACGTGTAAACGAATGTTTAGTATCTTTATCCCCGATGAATACTATAATTAGTCTTATGCTGTTATACGACGCGGTTGTAATAGGCGGCGGGCCCGCCGGACTTTCGGCCGCCATATATCTTGCTCGCTACAACAGGTCAGTAACCATTATAGATAAGGAAAACGGCCGTTGGAAAACACATGAAATAAATGAAAATTATTTTGGATTTCCTGACGGCATTCCCACCATTAAACTCCGCGATCTTGGACTCAAGCAAGCGAAGCATTATGGAGCAGAATATATTCACGACTATGTGAGTAAGGTAGAAAAAAAGGATGGAGAGTTTGTAATTTCCGCGAAGGATCACACTCTTTTAGGCAAAACGGTACTTTTTGCCACAGGTGTAAAAGATTTATTCCCCCGTTTCGAGCATTGGGACGATTATGTAGGAAGATCATTGTTCTGGTGCATAACATGTGACGGATATAAAACCAGGAATAAAAAAATAATAGTGATAGGTCAAGATGACGATGCAGTTATTTCTGCTTTGCAGTTTCTCAACTTTACCAAAGATATAACTTTTGTAAGTGATTGTGAGAAGAACTGCCATGTGATTTCTCAAAAATATCTGGACGAACTGAAGAAGCGAAGTATCTCTTTCTATGACGGCATAATCAAAACTGTTGAAGGAGAACGGGGTATGTGTGAAAGTTTGTCCTTGGATGACGGGACTATCCTTCATGCTGAGATGCTGATAAGTCAGCGCGGAGCCGTTCCCAATACTGAACTCGCTGTGAGTCTCGGTGTATTGACGGACAAAAAAGGGTACCTGGAAACTGACACTGATCAGAAAACAAATGTCCCCGGTGTATATGCAGCAGGTGACGTGACTCGCATGTTTTCGCACCAGATAGTCAGTGCCGCTTATGAAGGAGCAGCTGCCGCCGAAGCCATAAACTATGACCTTTATGAGCCATTCCAAAAATATTAATTGGTTTTTTCTATTTCTTTTTCAGCTATTTCCGTCAGCCTTTCGTCTGCGGCTTTTTCTTCCGCAAGTGTTTTTCGTAAAAGGTCAGCGACTTTGGGTGTATTCAAAAGTTTTGCATAGGTAATCGCACAGCCGTAACCGGCGATCTCGTAGTGCTCTACACGTTGCGCAGCACTAATGAGAGCCTGATCCAAAAGCTCACTTGGTTCTTCTTCCATAAGCTCCTCGCCTTCTTTCAGCAACCCCTCCATGCCTTTGCATATTGCCCCGTCGATATCTACGCCAAGCTCCCCTGCCGCTGCTTGAAGACGTTCAACCTGCCTGCGCGTTTCTTCCAGATGTTTTTCAAGACCTCCCTTGAGGAGCGGGTCATGTGCTTTTTCCACCATTTTAGGTAAGGCTTTTACGATTTGCTGTTCGGCAGAGTATAAGTCCTGCAGTTCATAAAGAAGAAGATCGTCTTTTGATTTTATATCCATATATTTATGAAATTGGTAATGGATATACTGTACCCTGTACAGCAGAAGTAGCTGGTAAGTGATAGGTAAGAGGCGCGTAATAGAAAAGTGTCGGGGTGGCGGGAATTGAACCCACTGCCTTTCGGTCCCGAACCGAACGTTCTACCGATGAACTACACCCCGATATCAAAAGTTAAAACCAATTATATCAGCCGAACTGAAAATATTACTGTTTGCCTGTGTTTGCCTTCACTTCAATCTGTTCGCGCTGAGCGACTTTTTTTGGTGAAAAGATACTTTTGCGGACTCTTCCTCTTGGAGTCTGGCCTTGTTCCTGAAGTTTTTTCTGCTCTATGAGCCTGCGCTTTTTTTCTTCCTTTTCATAAAGTTCTCTCCTTGTCTTTTCCTCTTCCTTCTGTTCTTGTCGCCGGAGCATCTCTTCATCGTCCTTTTTAACCATATTAAAAAGTTTCATTCGGAGCGCCTCTGTCCTTATTTTATCCTGCCGGGAGTAGTTATTGTTTAATTTTTCAAAATCCAGCGGAGTACTACCGCTTTTTTTCTTCATTTCTGCTGCTTCTTTCTGTATATCCTGGGAACTGCTTTTTAGTCCTGCTGCCTGTTCTATCATTTTGACAGGGCTTAAGGTGTCTTTGACCGATTTAACAGTCTCCTTCGCAGTCGATTTACCCAGTTCTCCCAGTTTTTCGATTGTATCGTCCCAGAACTGTCCTTTTGCCATAGGTTTAATTTAAGTAGTTATATACCCAACATCGCTTTTGCCTTTTCCGACATTTTCTCCATTGTCCATGGAGGATCAAACGTTAACTCTATTTTCACATTTTCTTGGTTTATATTAAGTTCGGAAAGCTTATTTTTTATCTCCTGTTCGATTATATTAAACAAAGGACAGCCGATAGTTGTGAGCGTCATTTTTATATAAACATGTTCTTTTTCGACCTTTATCTCATATATGAGTCCCAGGTCCACCACCGATATATTTAGTTCCGGGTCCATTACGTTTTCAAGAAGCTCACGTACTTTTTTCTCAGTAAATTTCATTGTCTACAGTATATCAGAATGATATAATGGTCATAAATGGATACATACAAACTTCACTTTATCCCTCTCGGCGGTGTCGTAGGCGTTACGAAAAACATGTACGTGTACGAGCTCTACGAAAACGACATTCTGAAGGACATCCTCATCGTAGACTGTGGAATTGGTTTTCCCAAGGAGCAAGAGCTGGGTGTTGACCTTGTCATACCAGATATAAGTTATCTGGCCGACAAGAAAGACAAGATACGCGCCGTCCTTCTGTCTCATGGACACGAGGATCATACTTCTGCCCTACCCTATCATTATGAAGCACTGGGATCGCCTCAAATTTTTGCAAGCAAATTGACTACTGTTTTTGTAGAAAATAAATTTAAAGAAACCGGGCTGAAACCGGCAATACATGAGGTGAAATACGACAAAGAATATAGTTTTGGTGATTTTCGGGTTGAGTTCTTACGAATGACTCATTCAATACCGGATACGTGTCATATTATTATTCATACACCAGTCGGAACTATCTATCACGGGGCGGACTACAAACTCGACCTCACTCCTCCCTATGGTGAACCGCCTGATTTCTATAAGATAACCAAGGCAGGCCACGATGGCATTTTATGTCTCCTCTCTGACTGTCTTGGCTCCGAACGAGAAGGCCTGACACTTTCTGAAAATATCGTGGGCCAGACATTTGAAGATGAAATGAGGAAAACGAAAGGTAAATTTGTCATGACAACGTTTTCGTCCAATATCTCCCGTATCCGCCAATGTGTTGATGCTGCTATAAAGTTCAACAGAAAAATTGTATTTCTTGGAAGATCCATGAGAGAGAATACTCGAATTGCCAGGGAAATACGATATCTTCCTATTCCTGAAGCTCTTATGGGTAAGGAAGAAGAAGTTATGAAACTGCCACCTAACAAGGTATGTCTCATTGTCGCCGGTTCACAAGGTCAGTTCGGCTCAGCTCTCTCAAAATTGTCGGCTGGCCGTAATAAAAATATAGCTATAAAGCCGGGAGATAAAGTTATTTTTTCCTCGGACCCCATTCCTGGCAATGAGGATGAAGTTTATAATGTGATAGAAGAACTTTCCGAAAAAGGCGCTGATGTTGTGTATTCTGACATTCAGGACCAGTTACACGCCTCGGGCCACGGCAATCAGGAAGATATGAAGTTTCTGGCACGTTTCACAAACCCGCGCTATTTTATTCCTATCGGAGGTACAGTACGCCACCAGCTTCAATACCAGAAACTTATGGCCCAGATGAATTTCGAGGAAAAAAGCGTATTCCTTCTTAAAGAAGGTGATACTATTTGGTTTACAAAAAATAAAGCCTATAAAGGAGATACTATTGAAACTAAAAATATATTCGTCGATGCCTATGGAGTTGGGGATGTTGGCAATGTTGTCCTCCGCGACCGCAAGATGTTGTCTTCAGAGGGAATGGTCGTAACCTTACTGCTGGTCGACTCACAAGGAAAATTAACCACACGGCCAACGATTCTTTCGAAAGGCTTTGTGTACGAAAAGGGAGAAGAACAGTTATTTGAGTCAGCGACTAAGCTTATTGAAAGACTGATGTCCGCAAGACAGGGAGCAATTCTCGATACGGGTGACCTGAAAAAAGAAATAGGGCGCAATCTCGAGGACTTTTTTTACAAAGAAAGAGGACGTGATCCGCTAGTAGTTGTAGAAGTGATTCGGACCTAAGTAAATGAGTATACTGCCCTCGAGCATACGCGAAATATCTTTATTTTTAGAGAGACTTCCGGGTATAGGTGAAAAAACTGCCAACAGACTTTCTTTTTATCTTCTCCGGATGCCGGAAAAAGATCTGCATGAAATAGCGGAAAATATAAAGAATTTAAAGTCAAGAACAAAACTGTGTTCTGTCTGCCTGAATCTTACAGAAGATGAGATCTGCAGTATTGACAAAGATCCGTCTCGCGATAAAAGCACTATAACTATCGTAGAGGAAGTTCTCGACATAGTTTCCCTTGAGACCGGGAATATATATAAGGGTGTTTATCATGTACTTCACGGAAGAATAGATCCTCTTAATAATATTCAGCCGGAGGATATATACATACAAAAGCTTATTGAGCGTTTGGAAAAAAGCAAGGATGAAGTAAAGGAAATTATTCTTGCAACCAATCCCGATATGGAGGGCGAGGCGACTGCAATCTATATAAAAAACAGGATCGATGAACTTCAAAAGCGACTGAAAGTCAACTTCCAGGTAACACGCCTGGGCTACGGACTGCCAATAGGTGCAAACTTGGAATATGCTGACTACATGACTCTCAAAAAATCACTTGAAAACAGGAGATCATTTTAAATAAGATAGCGGAGTTCCTCTGCAATAATCGGCGCAACCGAAATTTCTTCAAGCTTTTCAAAGCGATTATTATCTTTCAGTGCGATTGTATTTGTCGTGAAAAATCGTTTTAATTTTGAATTTTGAATGAGATCTTTTGTTCCTTCTATAAAATCATGATGCACGATGCACGCATATACCTCCTTAGCCCCTTGCTCAAGACAAAGATCGACGGCAGGAATAAGAGTGCTGCCCGAAACAATCATGTCGTCCACTATGATCGCGATTTTACCCTTTACATCTCCATAGAGACCCATAGGTTTTGCTTGATGTGCGATATCCTGATCGCGTTTCTTTTCAATCACCGCCTCAGAAAAATTCTCATGTCCGTAAAATACGGTTCCAAAATTCCTGACTTTTTCGACTGCGCCTTGATCAGGCGAAACACACACGACATTATGTAATGGTATTGACCTTGTTTTAAAATATTTTGCGAGATGTTTAGCCAAGAGAGGAAATGCTGAAAGGTTTTTAAAGGGTATGGAAAACACGCCCGCAGTGGCTTCGTCATGCAGATCAAAGGTATATATTTTATTGAAACCTATTGACTCAAGAAGCCGGATTATGACATTGACAGAAACACATTCGCCGGGGCGGTGTTCGATATTTTGTTTGGCATAGCCGAAATACGGAATTACTCCGACGATTTTTTTCGCCTCCTGCCGTCTGAGCGCATCGCAGAAGAAACAGAGCTCCATAATATTACTATCCGAGGGATTAGACGTAGGTTGAACAACAACACAGTTTTCGTCTTTTACGTCATCGATTATACGTACCCTTACCTCAGAATTGCCGAAGCGGATTATTTCCGAAGCACCAACGGGAATCGACAGAAGACTAGCGACTTCCTTGCTAATGGTAGGATTTGCGGTCCCCGAAAATAGTTTGGCCATACAATCAGTTTACCCTGATTTTTGAGATATTTCTATAAGTTTCTTGGCAGCTAGTTCCTGTGTCTTTTTGATTGACTCGTTGATAGCCTCAGCGATCCGATTCTCTATTACTCCATCGATTTCTACTTCTTGGATAACCTGGTCGCCGCGTACCGTAACTTTTACTCCATTCTTCTCAACAACAACATGTTCTTTCTGAAGAGCGGACTGCATCGCTTGCGCCTGTTGCTGTAATTTTTGTAAATCTCCCAATCCTCCAAATGGTCCAATCATAATATTATTCAAATTAATAACAGATCATATAAGCCTTTATTGCTTCTTCCCATTATAAAACTCTACTACCGCGATCTCAAGAGGTATTGTCTCTATAGGTGTCGATCTCATCGATACATACGCATCATTAAGAAGCTTCATAAGCCGTGCGATGTCTTTTGATTCAACTTTAGACTGCGAAATAAGCATGTCGTGAAGCTCATATAAGAGTTCACTCAACAGGTTTTTCACACTACCTCCCTGTTTTTCAAAAAACCGTACCCACTCGAGTGCTGCGTTGAGATCTTTTGTGAAAAGAATATCAAGAAGATCCTGTTTCACCACTCCTAAATACTGCTTTGCATCCTCTGGGTTAAGTTTGCTTTGGATTGCCAGTTCTTCAAGAATCTTGGTTGCGTCACGGAATGAATGTTCAGCGTTTTTTGCGATAAGCTCCAGAGTTTCGGGGGGAATCGATATCTTCTCAATTGCCGAGATGCGTTTAAGCATCTCAATGATGTCTTCTTTCTGTGCGATGCCGAAGTTTACGACAGTACAGCGGGAAACAATAGTCTTGGGCACTTTTTCTACGTTGGTAGTTGCAAGGATGAATACCACTTTGGACGGAGGCTCCTCAAGCGTTTTCAGGAGAGCATTAAAGGCTTCGTTGGTAATCATGTGTGCCTCATCAATAATGAAAACACGATAGCGCGCAGAAAGGGGGAGGAAGTTCGCCTCCATTATAAGTCGTTTCATGTCCTCTATACCGCGATTTGAGGCGGCGTCCAGTTCTGTGACATCAGGAGAGTTGGATGACTCGATACTTGCACATTCACGGCAAACATTACAAGGTTCGTAGGAAGTTCCTTTTCCGCCGAATGCATTGTTGAGGCAGTTTAGTGCTTTGGCAGTTATTCGTGCGCTTGAAGTTTTTCCTGTTCCTTTTTGTCCAATAAAAAGGAGAGCATGCGGGAGCGTCCTGCTTTTCAGGACGTTTCCGAGGATGTCCTTGACTGCCGTATTGTCTAGTTCGGCAATGGTGCGGGGACGGTGTTTTGTGTAGTACATTATATGTCTAGTGTATCAATTGCGTGATCCACAAGATAATTTATCATGTCATCTACCTTCTTTTCACGCTCTGCAGCAAGGAGTACTGCCTGTGGATAACAGATGATTATTTCCGCTAAAAGCCCGTTCGGTGTCTGGGGTTCATCATATTTGAAAGATAAAACAGGCAAGGCGACAGGCTCGTTTTTGTACTTGGTGGCAACCGCTTTCATCTTGTTTTTACCTACAAAAACAACATTGAGCGTTCCATTGCCCATGCTGACACCGTCTACACGTTTATCAACAGTACTCTTAATGAGTCTCCTGTTTATTTTGTAGCGCGAAGATGAAATGATGTTAATCATGTGATCCTTACTTAGCTGTCCTGCTTCTGAATGTACGGAATGACTTTACGCGTCCTCCCCTTCTCATGTTTTGTCGTCGTTCTTTTTCTTCCTCTTTCCGTACAAGTGATGGTTTTTTATAAAAAAGCTTTTTTCGTACATCAGTAACAACGTCCTCATCTATAAAGGACCGGGTGAATTTTCTGAAGATACTGTCTTTTGTGTCTCCTTTTTTTTTGTTTACATATACCATTGAATGTACCGCCTCCTTTCAAAAGTAGCTGTGGGAATGTCCCCAGTGCAGCCTGTTGTCCCTACGTGCAATAGTGTATTCTATTAAAAATTCTGTAGTATTTCAATTACTCTTTTGAGAGATAGTTTAGTTGGCTTGAACTCAGGATTCTTTGATGAACCATTGAGAAGCATCGCTTTTGAAGCGTGCAGAAACCATGTTCCTTCTTTATCGATTGAAGTAAGCTTATCGTACACAGGTGTCAGATCCAAGTCTTTACCGGGCAAAGTGCGGATACGAATATTCCCACGTGCAGGATCTTTTGTAACAACAAGCACGTACCCTTTTTTTTGAGCCAGTCTTGCCGCTTCTCCATTCTGGGTTTCAAGTGCCAATGCTTTGCCAAGAAAACTTTCGAATATATATCCCCTCTCGATATCATTTTCAGCGTCTCCCTTGCGTTTAAAGTAAGGTATATAGGAGTCAAGGATGGGGAAGACGAATCGTGTAAGTTCCTCATCGTTTCTCATTTTATATTTAACTGTTTCTATGATTTGATGCAATAAAAAGTCATATCGATCTTCCTGAGGATCGGGGTAATATACGTCTCTGAAATGATCAATGTCGGTTACGAAATCTACTATTCTTGCAAGCGAATCTGCAGCCTTTTCATTTATTTCAGCATTCTTGATGATGTGCTGAAATACTTTCTTTGATGCTGATGTAAACTCGTTCGACTGATGATGATCGAATTTACCGAACCCTGTGTCTACATGAATAATCCGGGGGTCCTCGTCGGGAGCCATGTTATTGAGGGTTTTACCTGCAGGCACAAAAACAATTGACGCTCCTTCACAGTCTGGAAAATATCGTATCACGAGCCAAACTGCAGTTATTGCATCGAGATCAGGTGAGATATGGGTTACTACCGTTTTCATAAGTGAACCCCTAATTATAGCAGTACACCCTCAAGTTCTTGTAAGGTAAGTTGACGTGAATCTTTCTCGGACCGTTTTTTATACTCAATTTTGTCTCCTGTTCTCTTGGAAACAACAAGCCGGTGAGGAATACCGATAAGATCCGCATCGGCAAACTTAGATCCAGCGTTTATATCTTCTCGATCATCATAAAGAACTTCCACATTTCTTGAGATAAGATCTGCATAAATTTCTTCAGCACGCTTTTTAACAACGTCATCTTTCAGATCAAGACCGATTAAATGTACTTTATATGGTGCAACATTTTCTGGCCATACGATGCCTTTCTCATCATGAAATTTTTCAACAAGTACTCCCATTATGCGGGAAGGTCCGATGCCATAGCTTCCCATGTACACAGGTTTTGTAGTGCCGTCTTTATCTACGAACTCATATCCGACGCTCCTGGAAAACTTAGTGTTAAGAGGGAAAATATTACCAATTTCGGCTGCGCTATATACTTCATAAACTTCCCCTGTATCCGGATAAATATCGCCTTCTTTAGCAATTTTAAAGTCATGAAACTTTTCTGGTAACTCTAAATCACGTCCGAAGTTCACATTAATACTGTGAAAGTTGGTTTTGTTTGCTCCCATCTCAAAATTCTTTCTATTTTCCATTGAGTCGTCCATGAATATTTTTACTTCCTTTGGAAGGTTGAGAAGACCTGCGTAACCAATTTCTGCTCCTGTCACCGCCCTCACCGCTTCCGCTCGAGCTAATCTTATTGATTTGGCACCGATAATTTTCGTCAGTTTTTCCTCGTTTATATCATAGCCGCCCCTTATTCCTGCCGCAATAATTTCTCCCGTATCAGTTTCAAAAAGCATTGTTTTTGTAGTTTTCTCGATAGGAATCTTTAAAAAATCAGCTAACTCTTTGACACCGACTATTCCCTTTCCTTCGACCTCACTCATAGGCAACATTTCGTTATCCCCATAAGTTACTGGGGGTGCCTTACTTGGCGCGATTTCTCTATTAAAAGCTGTATTTTTTGATTTCACGAAAAATACAGTATCCTCCCCAGCTTCACATCGGGTTTGAAATTCGTGGGAGAAGTCTTTGGTAAAATCTCCACCTGAAGCGAGAACAACCCGTGTGTCTTTACCCAAGCCAATTCTATTAAAAACATTCATGTATCTTAGCTTCGCTTTTTCGTAGTACTCTTTCAGATCTTCTTCCGAGGTGTGAAAGCTGTAGAGATCTTTCATGCGGAATTCTCTACATCTCATGAGACCGGATTTTGCCCGCGGTTCATTTCTAAATTTTGTTTGGATATGGTATACCGCAAAAGGAAAGTCTTTGTAGCTTTGCACGAATCTTTTAGCAAGCGGAGTAACGACATCTTCATGCGTTGAGTTAAGAATATACTCATTATCATTTTTTACTTTTGCTTTTTCATTGGCGGGAGATGTTTTCATGAGTACATCGACAGTTTCCAATCGACCTGTAATCTCCCACACTTCCTTAGGTACGATAGATGGCATAAGGAGCTCATTCCCTATATGGTTCATCTCATCGCGAATGATATCTTCTATTTTTTTAAGTACACGGAAGCCAAGAGGGAGGAATGTATAAACACCAGCCATCGTTTGGTCTATAAAACCGCCCTTAATAAGAAGAGTGGCATTTTTAGAAGCGAATTCTTTAGAATTTTTCTGTGTTTTTCCGAATAGTTTGGAATATTTCATAAGTCCTTATATCAATTTGGTCTATTATATAGAAGAAAGTACTATTGTTTCCACTTCTTTTGCTGTTTTGTCCGACGTATCGATAACAACATCATAGTGTTTAGGATCAAAAAAATCATTTCGTTTATAAACTTTACCCACTTTGTGCATCCAGTTATTCTCCCGTGTTTCAAGACGCGCCTTCGCCTCCTCATATGTGACATGTTCACGGTCTGCGAATCGCTGGATCCGTACCTTGTCATCACATACAAGAAGAACTTTCAGTATGCCTTTATAATGGTTTGCCATTATTCCCGCCATCCAACCTTCAGCGAGCAGATTGCCTGGCGTTTTAAGCATCTCCTTCATGCGTGTGTCCATCATAACGGTCATTTTTTCATTCTGTTCTTCTGCTTTTTCAAGATCTGTTTGATGCGTACGGGTGTACTCACGTACGAACTGGCTCGTAGAAAAGGTTGGCCAGCCAAGTCTTTTATGAAGACCATTAAAAAGTGTCGTTTTGCCGGTGCAGATTTTTCCGGAAACCGTAATTTTATTGTATGTCATTATATGGTAAGCGTACCATTATAGCCGAGTTTATCCAATACATGACCTGTCGTTTGCAGTGGTCCTGTCGAAAAAGTATCAATGACCATATTGTAGTATTTAGGATCCCAGAAATCATGATCCCCATAGAGTTTCTTCCATTTTTCTATATTTTCCGATTCACGTCGCTTCATCCATTGCTTGGCTTCTTCTATAGAAATATTGTCACGATTGACTATGCGATCAATGCGAATTGCATCTTCCGAACAGACCACAAGAATTCTGAACACATGATCCATATGTCTCGCCATAAATCCTGAGAGCCACGCTTCATAAATAACGTTTTCATCATTTTCCAACATCTTTTTGGTCATTTCGTCTATCTGACGCTCATGGTCATCCGGTCGAGCCATTGCGCCTTGTTTGTTTTCATGGATCTCATGTTGTCTGTCGTACTCTCTTTGGATAGCTCCTGCATTTACGTACTTCCATCCAAGAATTTTTTGCAGATTTTTAGCCAGTGTTGTTGTCCCAACCGCGAGCTTTCCGGAGACCGTTATTTTGTTATATTTGA
>CAYPZT010000001.1:0-65913 GCA_964415435.1 uncultured Gammaproteobacteria bacterium | reverse complement strand
GGGCATTTAAACAGTACGCACCCTCACCCAGCTGTCCTCCAGGACAGGGTCCTCCTGTCGTTGGGGTGGGGGTCGGAGGTCCAGATGTTGGAGTAGGGGCAGGTGTGCTTGTTGGCTGTCCAGGTGCAGAAGTGGAAGTTGGTGGACGAGGTGTATTCGTAACAACAGGTGGTGTTGTAGGTCGGATTGTTGTGCAGCCCTGTGCGGTAAGACCATCCTCATTCCATTCAACACGCACACAATTGGGGCCACTTACCTCACAGACATGATTACCGTAATGTGTAGCCATACATTGATCGTAGTTAGTCTGATATTCACACGGTGCGCTTGCGGATGCTCCATATGCACAAACTGCATTTCCTTCAAAATCAGTGTCACATGTAAATAATCCAGTAGTTGTATGACTTCCAGAGCAAGACTGAGCCTGTACAGTGCTTGTGATAAAGAGGAACGAAAAAAAAAGCAATACCAGGAACACAAACTTCACAAATAAATTATTGGTTCTCATCTATATTCTCAAATTGGAATAAAGTTGGTGCACCGATTGGCACGACGCTATCTCTAACAAGCGAAAGGTTGAACAGCTTGTTGTTATTTTGTTCATATTTTCTAAATGCATCTAGCCGGGTTTGGCACACTGACGAACTGCAATTAATTCTCGAAGGTTGTGCTGACGCAACAACCTCGACGATTATAGGTCTTCCAACATTTTTGTTAAGTGTGGTTAACAAATCAGTGACAGCAATAGGGTTAGCCTTTTCAATAACACCAGTTTTATTTGAGGCAGACGGTGAAGCGACGGTATTGGAAAGAGGACCCCTTTTTACAGTTTTTTGAGTGAGAACGTAGTCCTTACCTACTAGATCAATTTTCAAAATCACCACTTCCTGTTTATTGGGGACTGCAACGTCAATAAATGGAGTACCACCTTCGTCATAGACTTTTTCTAAAACGCCGATAATCTGATGGACCTCAAAGTTATTTTTCGCTACCAAAGAAATACTAAGTGGTTTACTTTCGCCATAAGCAGTTAAAAAGGTAACTACGGGCAAACTTTTCTTAAGAGTTTTTTGGCTAACTAAAAGGTATAAAAAAATGAGAGTCAACAAAAGCACGATTAAGACCCCTACCAAAAAAAAATTGCGCTTTAAAAGCATCTTAGTAATACCATACCAGAGAAGAAAAAAATTTTCAAATAAGGAAGAACCCCCGAAGTTTTAAGGTTTATTTACTTTAACGATATCTACGGGTCCAAATGTGTCAATTTGGTTCAATTCGGTAAGGTCTCCACCTGTGGCAAAAAGGTTTTCAAAAAGTAGCGTGTCTTTTCCCATAGATTCGATAAGCGCGAGTTTTACTTTAAGACTATTTGCGGATGCAATGTCGCCAGAGTCTATATATTTTTGAATAGTTTGTAAAGCTTTTTGATGGTCGGTCTTCGCATACGCAACAAATGCATGTTGAGTGTTAGTATCAAGTTGATTTACCACATCCTCCACAGGAGTGGAAATACCTGTAGATGCTCCATCCTCGTGATTCGAAGCAGTTTGCAACTGAACATTACGATCCTGTATTAAGATGTTTTTAACATAGAACACACCATTGCTATCCTTGATAAGTATCTGTCCTTTATAGGCTCCCGTTTCTCTAGTTACGGGTTCACCGGGAATGTCTGAAATACCATCTACACTTACTGTTTCTTTTGGACCTTTTGTAAGTAAAATACCATCGACCTTTACTTTTATGTCGCCTGTTGTTGATGTATATTGATAAAGACCCAAAGGAATTTCTTGACCCTCTTTTCCATTTTGACCCACGTTATACATTTTTTGAGCACCATCATAAATTTTTGCGAACTGTTCCTGGCTGTAATTAGAATAGTCTGTTTCTCCGTTCGGAATAGAAACTGTTGGTTCGGGTGTTACAGTTGGTGCAGGAGTATTAGTTGGAACAACGGCCACTTTTGTCGGTTCTTTAGTAGGTTCTTTTGTTGCAATAGCTACAGGACTTGGTGTTCGTGATGGTTCAGGGAACGGCGCTTCGGTGGCTTTTGGTGTAGCTGTACGAGGTGCAACAGATGGAGGTGGCTGAGGCGCGGCTTCAACAGAGCCCGCAGTCGAAGCAAAAAAACCATCAAGTGCATCCGTAATAATAGCTGCTGTATCAGCAACCGTTCCTACATTTGAGCTTTGTGCCGGCAGATACTTCAAAACGAAAGCGTCGGTCTTGTCTGCCGTATTGGGATCGAACACCCAAAGATTGCTGAAAAAAGCTCTGTCAATGCTCTGTTTGTATTTTTCTGCCTGTGGGCCTTTTAAGGCCTTTTTATAACCCTCAATTGTGTTACCACGGGTAAGCTGTTGGGCCAGGGCAAATTCGCCAAAATCAGCATCATCAAGCTTTGGTTCGGCACCCTTAGCTAGCGCATCCTGTACCTTTTTTAATCCATCTGCGTTTAAGTAAGAATGTACAAGCGCTTCTGTAGCAGTACCATCATCTTCGTGCATGGTGCTTGCGATGCCCGTAACGGCTGGTTTACCATTTATATATACGAGATTATGTCCTTGATCGTCGAGCTCTTGGATTACTGGACTATATACAAGATCAGCACCCACAGTTCCTTCTTCCGTCTGAAGCGCAAGGTTAAAAGACATAAATTCGCCACTTATCGTACGTCCAAAATCTTTCTTTACCTGGTCGATCGTTTTGAGGGCGCGCAGGTTCATGTCTGGAGTGATGCCCTCGGGAAGTGTTCCGGCTGCACTTAAAACTGGAGTAAATGCCTTCACTTCAAAGTCTCCACCTGTAGTAGGTAACAATTCGATGGGAGTTGGAGTTACGAGCCCCTCTGTTACTCCTGGTCTGGGAGGCGTTGGGGTTTGAGCGGCAACGTCAGGAGTACCACATGCAACTGCGCCCGCGGCTATAGTGCCTGCGGCGACTACACGCGCCACATTTTTTCTAGTAAGAAGACCTCTAAAGAATTCGCTCATAACAATATTATAAGCTATTTTTCAGGAAAGTCAAAGCCTTGCAAAAGGCTCCATACATACCAGATACATACTATAGGTATAATCAAAAGAACTACACCAACAGGCTCCAGAAAAGCCTATATATTTTCATAGTAAAGAAAATTGTTAAAAAATCTAGCATATTATGCTATGGGTCTTTTTACATGGTCCAAATAGGAAGTGACCATAGGATTCTAAAGAAAATAAGCTATAATTGCACACAATATTAGTATGAAAGCGAAAGAGAAAACGGAGCTTATCAGAGCAATACGCAGTCCTCATGTATTGCAGTTTGTAAAAGCCTCATTTAAGGAAAACTATTGCGCTTATTTTAAGTCGCATGAAGAGGAGGTAAACGAAATGCTTGACAACGCGTTTACCCTTCTGAAAAAAGCAAAAGTACGCTCTCTCATAAAAATTGCCCGCACGATTCACTTTGAGATCTTTGGTAAAGACGACCCACTTTTTTGGTTTAATCAAATGTATTTTACGTATAAAAAGGATATTCGTCCGTCCAAGGATTTCCAGTTGATTGGGCAATATGTACAGGGGAAAAACGTTCTAGACTTTGGATGTGGTGCCGGTTTTCTAGCGCTTGAAGTGGCGAGGCACGGGCACAAACTTATTACCACCGACATACTTCATTATCGTATTCCGGAAGCGCAAAACATGCCTTTTTACGAAATGATCGACAAGACGACGGTCCCCATACCAAGCGCATCGATTGATACCACAATCGCCAAAACAGTGCTTCACCACATAAACGAAGATAAGATAGAAACGGTCTTAAAAGAACTTCGAAGACTGACATGTAAACATCTCATAATTGAGGAGGATACATACAATATCCCCCCAAACCTGTCAGGACTCAAAAAAAAGAAAAGAGCACAACCCCTGCTTGCAGAATTTCTGCGTTTTTCAGTGGAGGACCAGAAGCGAGCGCTCATTCTGAAGGACTTTTTTGCTAACGCCATAGTTTTTGGTCACCTGGATATTAACTTTCCTTTTACCTTCCGAACGATACCAGAGTGGGAAGGGATTATGAGAAAAAATGGCTTTCGACTAAAAAAGGTAATCCTTGAGGGGTTTGAAAAAGAGAAGTTAACTACCAACTGTCAAGCGTGGCTTGTATTTGAAGCAGTTGAGGCGTAACGCTTATTTCTTCATATGGGCAAGTATGAGATTGCGGATGAATTTGGACTTCGTAACACCCTGTTCTTTACTGGTTTTCTCGAGATACTCCAGCAGTTTGGGACTTATAAAGAAGTTGAAGCGTTTATCCCTCCTTTCACGGGCTAGAGTCAGCGAGTTGTTTAGAACAGATGTAAGGTTATTATCATCATAGCTTTTAAGGAGAAGTTTTTCATCTTCACTGCCGGTCAAGAAATAAGGGATGAGATCTTTGTAGTAAAGGACGATGGTGGGCTTGTTGGCCTGTAACGATTTTTCAATAACAAAACCAATCGAAAGGCTGTGAGTACTACACTCGAAAACATTCATATCAGCTTTTTCTATCTTTTCAAGCTTGTTTTTGTAAAAATCGACACTTGCTTTTTGTCCGCCACCCTCAAGATCGTCATAAAGTTTGTTGGGAGCAGTACTTGCAATATCATCTTCGATGAGGGTATATCCAGCAGCTTTAATTCCTTTTTGAATAGAGAGATAATGTGGTCCAAACTCTTTTTTGCCACGTTGTGAAGCAGTGAAAAAGACTTTCATTCTTTGTCTATATTATACAATCTTTTTATTTTTTCAAGTCCCAATCATTCATCCCGTTCGAAATAGGAGGTTAAAATATCCCGCACGATAGGTCCGGCGATGTCCGAGCCTTGCCCAGATTCCTCTATAAGAACAGAAAGTACAATCTCCGGATCCTTGTATGGTGCATATGCAGTAAACCATGCATGAGGAATGTCTTCTTCGGAGTTAGACTCGGCAGTGCCGGTTTTACATGCAACTTGGATAGGGATAGTGGCGCCACGAAGATCTGCAGATGTTGAACTTTCGGGAGAAGTTGTCGGTGCGGGTCCGGCACTTGCCGGGCGGATCTTAAAATCAAAAAGCGGCCAGCCGGTGCCTCCCGGGGCACATGCCTCAAGCATCCCCTCCCTTACAAAAAGAAGAGTATGTGCTGAAACAGGCAGTTGTTTACATTCCGGTTCAACATCCTTAAGAAGCTGTGGTTTACAGAGGCGACCTTCATTGGCTATTGTCTGGGTTGAGAGGGCAACCTGAAGCGGTGTGACGAGTGTATATCCCTGACCGATCGAAAAGTTATAGGTGTCTCCTGTATACCAGCCTTCATTAAGAACCTCCCTTTTCCAAAAAGGGGATGGAACAGTACCCTCCGCCTCCTCAAGTCCCACTCCCGTTTTTTGGCCGAACCCCAGCCGCTCAGCCCACTTCTTAATATTGTCTGGGCCCAAAAGATCGCCAGTTTTGTAGAAGAATATGTCGTTCGACCGGCGGATGGCCTTGGTGATGTTGACCTCACCATCAGTTTTTCCGTACTGCAGGTAATACCAGTTGCCAAAGGACAGCGAACCTGCCTTAAGAGTACCGGTGTCTTCTATAACCGTTTTCTCAGTTATCTTTTTCTCCTCAAGAGCACCCAGAGCGACGGCAAGTTTGAAAACGGACCCAGGCGGGTAGACGCCTTCCGTTGCCCTGTTAAATAGCGGCTTATTTTCATCCTTAATATACGCGGTGGTCTGATCTGTGAGCCCATCTTCAAAAGCTTGGGGGTCATAGGTTGGGGAAGAAACCATCGCAAGGATCTCACCAGTATCGGGTTTGAGCGCAACCACAGCACCACGCTTGTCTTTAATAAGCTCATACGCCTTTTTCTGGAGTTCCCAATCAATCGCAAGCTTGAGCGTTTCGCCGTCCTTCGCCGGCTGTACATTTATGGTACGGAGTATTTCACCGTGTGCATCTACCTCAACCATTTTTTTCCCATACATACCTCGAAGCTGGCAGTCATACAGTTTTTCGATGCCTTTTTTACCAACCTTATCTCCCAGAGTGAGTTTGTTTATGCAAGGATCGTTCGCAAGATCTTCTTCGTTTGCGATCTGACGGTAGCCGATGACGGGGGCGAGTGCTTCTTGAGGAGACTGATACACGCGTTTCGAGGGCAGGCGAGCTTCAAGGGACGTGAGATTCGGTGCATCATTCTGGACGAGCGTCACGCCTTTTCTGTCAAGAATCATGCCGCGCCGTGGCTCTATAATAATTTCTCGAATGCGATTGCTTTCCGCCAGTCGCCGGTAATAGCTTCCCTTTACGACGGTAAGCTGAAAAAGCCTCACGAAAAGAAAAAAAAACGAAATACCGATGACCAAAAGAAACAAAAAAAAAGTAAGATGCGGAGAGTACTCATGCTCATCGGCAAAGCGCATGTTTGCGGAATACCCTTTTTTGATGTATGGAAGTTTAGTCACGGACTATCATTATAGCTCAACCGTAGCGCTAAGGCCAAAATGATCCGAAAGATCGGGTGTTTCGATGACGGAAAACTGCATTACGTTTACCTGTGAAGAAGCAAATATGAAGTCAACGGCAAGCCCTGGGGGAAAAAGCTTTTTCACATAGTGTGTCCGGGGGTTTAGGGTATTTGTGACGCCGTAGCGCTTCGATAGGTTACTGCCGGCGCGTTCATAAAGCCGTACGACTTCGGTTTCCGAAACAACATTGAGATCTCCTGTGAAAATAAAAGGGTTTGTAAGGGTCAGGAGATAGTCCGATATGCGTTTGGCCTGATCAATCTTATCAGGACTATCGTAGGGCGAATTGCTCCATGCGCCGTGGGTTGTAACGATATTAAACTCTTTTTCACCCTTTTTTAATGCAAGAGAGATGGCGGAGCGCTTGATCTCTTTCCACTCAGCCTGTTTGGTAATGTTGATGTCCGCAACAGGCGCCACTCTGACAATATCTTTTCTTGTCAATTTAAAGGTGTCAGAAAACAGGATCGCCGAGCCGTAGTAGTTGTCTGTCCCTGGATTGTGGATATCCTGCACCATCTCGCCATGCATAGAGAGGGAGCTTTTTAAGGTAGTAAATATATCTTTTTCGCCCAGCGTAAATGTGCCGCCGGTCACCTCCTGCATCGTTACTACATCGAACCTCTGTTTTTGAATATAGGCCACTATAAGGGGTAAATACTTACCTTTCAGGATGTTGAGCTGTAGAATTTTAATGGTCATTTTGCAAGTGTTCTGAAATATTTCTGATTATAGCGCATTTTAAGGCTGAAAAATAGTATAATCTGAGTAATCGGGGCGTAGTTCAGATGGCTAGAATGTACGCATGGGGTGCGTAAGGTCGCGAGTTCAAGTCTCGCCGCCCCGACAAAGCTATCCATGCTCTCTTCTCTTCATAAGCCGATCAATCAAAAACGTACCAAAACCTTTGCAAGACTTTTTAAAACAAAGAAAAGACAATATACAAAGCAGCATATTTATTGGAGTTATAGTTTCAAACACAGGGACAATATCCGATACGCAATTGAGCGATTCCCGGAACACAAAAAGCAGTCCTTTTTAAAAGGAAAAGTATAAAGATAACCTCTTCTTCTAAAAATGCTGTCGTTACTTTGAACAGTGCTTACAATATTTCATGTGAGCCACGAAGTCGTATACTGCCGAGACGCCAACTAATATGTATACAATTCGCTCAACAGCCGGCCAGGAACCCAAAAGCATGTTCACGAGATTGAAATCAAAAAGTCCTACCAAACCCCAGTTGAGAGCGCCGACTATTACCAAAACATACGTAAGCAAATGAAGAGGTTTATTTTCCATCATAGATTGTGATCACCCCCTCTCATATACTTTCACGCTATTAAAAAAAATGAAACATGTCAAGTTATAGTCCAGCTATCTTTGGTATAATGAAATTACTCGTTTCACGAAAGAATATATTGTTCTAAGGCTCTTGATGAAAAATATACCCGCATTTTTTATAGCTGTGTGTATCGCATGTGTTGTTTGCCGACCTGTTTTAGCCTTGGATCAGGCACGACCCAATAACATACATGGCATCCATCTGGCACAGCCTTCAGATGAAGATATACAAAATGCGGCAAGACTTGTGAATTCTTCAGGAGGCGACTGGGGATATGTCACGCTCGTCATCCAGGAGAACGATCGCGATAAGGGTAAGTGGCAGTCTGTCTTCAATAGTCTTCGCGAGAAGAGGCTCATTCCCATTGTTCGTATTGCTACAAACCCTGAAGGGGCGAATTGGCGTCGTCCCAACATAGAGGATGCAGTTTCGTGGGCGAACTTTCTTGACTCGCTCCACTGGGTTGTAAAGGACCGGTATATAGTCCTTTTTAACGAAACAAATCATGCTACCGAATGGGGTGGAGCGGTCGATCCGGTAAGTTTCGCAGATATTTCGAAACGATTTGCGGAAGAGCTAAAAAGGAGAAATAGCGACTACTTCATCATGCTGGGCGGATTAGATGCTTCCGCCCCTTCGTCTCTGCCTAATTATGAAAGTGAAGACGTGTATCTTACGCAAGTTGTTTCACATATGGGAGACGAAACATTTGAGAATTTATTTGATGGTCTAAGCTCTCACTCATATCCGAATCCAGCATTTGCAGGAAGCCCGGCAGCGCAGGGCAGAGGCACAGTTCGCACCTATGAATGGGAGCTGTCACTGCTAAAAAGTCTGGGGATAGAAAAGGAAATGCCGGTATTTATCACGGAAACAGGGTGGAGTAGTAATAGTGTGTCGCGAGATGTAATAGGAAGTTATTTACGGGACGTCTATGAAAATGTATGGGAACAGGACAGGCGTGTACGTGCAGTGACGCCTTTCATCCTCAATTATCAGTCTGAACCGTTTTTGCAGTTTTCTTGGCAACAGCCAGGCGGCACATATTTTTATCCACAGTACACCGAGGCACAAGCCCTATCTAAAACAAAAGGCAGTCCGGAACAGGTGGAACAGATTCGTTTCCGTATTGATCTGCCGAAGGAACTTACTGTTGAGTCGGAATTTCATTTTCAGTTTACGGTTCAAAATGTAGGACAGTCGATCTGGGATCGTGATGAGGGTTATAAAATCGCATTTGCAGAAAGTTTCCCCGGTGAGTATTTTTTTTCAGATCTAAGGAGAGTGCGGCCTTTCGACGAAGCTGTCGTAGACGTCTATCTGAAAACAGATAAATCTCTCGGTAAACAAAGTGTGCCAATTGTGCTGTTCCATGGTGAAGAGCAGATAGGGAAAGACGTATTATGGACCTATGAAAAAGTACCATGGCCCAGTCTTACGTTCAATGCCGTCCTGTATCCAAAACTTAGGACAGTGGGCGATGATTTTACCTTTCAAGTATTTGATGGAAATGAGGATCTCGTCTTTGAGCAGAAACGCGTAGGGGTGGCTAATGGGAAGGCGACGGTACATAATATTCAGAACATAGCGCTTGGACCACGCTATCGGGCGGTCCTTCTTAAGAGATATTATTTGCCTCGACAGACATTTGTACGATTTCGGAAAGAAAATAATGAGATTAAATTCCCGTTTATGATACCCCTTGATTTCTATCCTGATGGTCATTTGGATACGCAGGACATAGTAGCTCTTGTACAGAATCCTTCATTAGCAAGTCTTTTATTTCCCTAGTTACCGTACATCACAAGTTGTCCTCGTAAGTTCATAAGAAAGTCGATGAGGTTCTTGCCTTCCATGTGTCCTAAGCCACCACTCTGGCAAGGTCGTTCACCGAATGTTTTAACTGCATCGGTACGGGTGCCGTAGCCTGTGATGAGTATGGGTACTTCATCAGCAGTATGAAGTTTGAGTTCTGAAGAGGTGGTATGATCGCCTGTAACAGACACAATAATATCTTTCTTTTCAACTAATGGTACAAGAGGAGCGAATGTGGCGTCAACCTTTTCTATAAAGTTTCTTTTCTCAAGTGCCTTCCCATCTTCAGCCAAGCTATCGGTTGCTTTAAAATGAAGAAACACAAAGTCATATTTTTTCAAAAGTTCAAGCGCTTTATTCGTTTTCGCGACAGCATCTGTATTGGCTTTTCCTGTTGCTCCTGAAACCTCATAAACATCCATTCCTAAAATACGAGCAATGCCTTTATAGAGTCCGCCACCGGCAACACACGCTGCTTTTAACCCATATACTTCATGAAATGGTTTTATGTCTTTCATCTGTCCTGCTCCACGAAGAAGTAAAGCATTTGCAACTGGTTTACCACTTTCGCGTCGCTCCTTATTTATAGGATGGGACTCAAAGAGAGTGCGCGCCTTTGCCACAAGTTTATTGATTACGACCGCGGTGTGCGCAGCTTCTTTAGAGTCGTCTAACGAGGCTGCTGTAAGAATAGGTTGATCAACCAAATGAGGGTCAACATCGCTAACTTTATCTGAGAGTCCTGGACCACGAAGAGCTATGGCAATACGGTGATTGATACCCGGCTGTGCGATTACTGTGACACCATCAATAGTGAGTCCATTTATCATTTCTGCAAATGGTGCTGAAGAATCGATTCTGCCGGCGCGTCTATCGGTAATGATTCCTTCGGAATTTACCGTCCCCAGATTTCCTCGCAAGGCAATATCACCTGGTTGCAGTTTGAGTCCGTATCCTGCGGCTTCAAATGGTCCCCGACCCATATAATTATGCTTCGGATCGTAGCCCAAAAGAGAGAGGTGGGCAACGTCCGAGCCTGGTCTGATGCCCCTTTTGATTGTATGGATCAAACCGGTGACGCCAAGTTCAGCGAGTCTGTCAAGATTTGGTTTTTTTGCTGCTTCAAGGGGTGTTTTACCATCAAGTTCAGCGATAGGTCGATCTCCCAATCCGTCAAAAATAATAAAAAGAATCGGTCTCATAGTTCGGACTGTTCAATTTCAAGGAGACGATTATATTTGGCAAGTCTCTCAGAGCGCGACATGGAGCCGGTTTTTATAAAGTCAGCGCCAGATGCATAAGCAAGATCAGCAATAAATGAATCTTCTGTCTCACCCGACCGGTGCGAAATAATGACTTTGTATTGAGCTGCCCTTGCTGTTTCTATCGCCTCAATAGTCTCCTTAATCGTACCGATCTGATTCGGTTTTATAAGAATTGCTGAGGCGGCATGTGTATTAATTCCCTTCTCTAAGCGTTTTACGTTTGTCACGAACAGATCATCACCAACCACAATAGCCTTGTTTCCGAGTTCTTGGGTTAGTGCAGTAAATGCTTCCCAGTCATCCTCTGCAAACGGATCTTCAAAAGAGATCACTCCATATTTTTCCTGATAGGAAAGGTATGTCTTTATAAGGTCTGGAACAGAAACAGCTGAGTTGGTTTTTTTCATAAAATAGAGGCCGTCATGATGCCATTCGGTGGCAGCCGCGTCTATCGCAAAACTAAAAGAAGAACCAACTTCATGCCCGATGAGTTTACCGGCATCAATGATAGTTTGAAACACAGCGTCGTTTGATGAGAGTACCGGCGAATATCCGCCCTCATCACCAACCAAGGTTGAAAGTTTTTCCTTTTTTAGACACACGCCAAGTTCGTGAAACAACTCAGCGGCAACACGGACAGACTGGGAGGGAATATTTGAGGTCGGAACTACCATAAATTCCTGAATATCAAAGTTCCATCCTGCGTGTTTTCCTCCGTTTACCACGTTGACCATAAGACGAGGAAATGAAGGCTCCTGGCCAGAAAAATAGTAAGAGTTAATATAGTTCCATAAAGGTTTTTTTTGGGAAAAAGCAAGAGCGCGAATAAGGGCTTCCGAAACTGCGAGTGTTGCATTAGCGCCGAGCTTCGCTTTGTTTTCTGTGCCATCAGTAGACAGTAATAGTTCATCAATTTTCCTTGGGTCGGCATCTTTCCCAACGAGAGCTGTTTTAACAGTTGTATTCACATTCTCAACTGCCTGTCTGACCCCCTTTCCAAAATATCTTTTGGAGTCGTTGTCACGGAGTTCGACCGCCTCGTGTGAACCGGTTGATGCGCCTGATGGGACAGAGGCATATCCCATGGATCCATCGTCGAGAGTCACGTACGCTTTTACTGTTGGAGTGCCGCGAGAGTCGACAATTTCTATGGCTCGTATATCTTTTATGGTACTCATATGAGGAGAAACTATTGTAACGCACTAGGGTAAAAAAGACAATATCTTGAAAAGGCTTTTTTTAACAAGAATTCTTCAAAAGATCAATGCGTTTTTTTATATCAGCATCAGGCGAATCAATGAGATAGTGGCCAACCGCAATGAGATCCGGTTTATGAATCGACTTGCAGATCTCTTGAATAGAACTATCATTCACTCCACCATCTAAAAATATTTTATTTTTATATCCTAAGGAGCGAAGTGCCTCAATTTTTTTCAAAGACTCCGGCAAAAATGCCGTACCCTGATAACCAGTTTTCACGGTCATGATTTGGACTACCGGAAAAGAAGAAAAGTCATACTTTTTCGAGACTTCGCCGACATCCTCATCATAATTAAGCACCAGACCAAAACGAAAATAAGGAAATTGATTGCGAATAGCCTTCATGTTAGGAGTTATTGCAGAGTGGATAAGAATATACTCGATGGGAAGAAACGGATAACGCACAAGATCATTTAAATACCTTACCGGATCGACAGTCATAAGGTGAAAGTCGTAGCGATGATGACTATCCATGGGAAGCGCGGCAAGATAATCTTTCGGTGACGCCGTTTTTGCAGGAACAAATTCGTTGTCGATAACATCTATTTGGAAACGGGACAGATACGGAAAAAATCTCTTAATGTGAGAAACAACTTTCTGAGGATCTTCCTCCAGTGGAGTAAGAGCGATATCCATATATATCTATTGTAATAGAGTAGATATTAAAATGGAGACGAGGTAACAGGATAGTCTATTAGTTTGTTTGCTTTTTCTTCTTCTTTTCTTCTTCAATAAGGGCTCTTTCTCCTACGTATTTTGGATCTAGATGTAGTAGATTTGTCACCAAACCGCGCGCCTGTTTTACATAGAAAGCCCTTTCTGCTGCTCGTGCTTCAACTGAACCTGCAATATCTCTTGCCAGTTTGGCTCTTGCTCTTATCGAAGAACTTTGTGCAAACTGAAGATCTTCCATAGCCTGGAGAGTGTCGGTAATATAATCCATTCCGGTTGTAAACTGCTTGAAAAGAGCCTTTTTAATCTTATCTTTCATATCGGTATCAAGAGTTTTTGAATCCGTTAGTGTTTCGTAAGTTAATTCGGCAATAGCCGTTATCGTTCTTTGTAGTACTTGTAGTGTCTGTCTTCGGGCGGTGAACATTTCTCCAACAGTCGAGCCTACTGCTTGACTAAGTTCTGCGTGAGTATTCCCTGCTGATAAAGCAGTAGCAACTTTAGCATTTATCATTCCGGATCCATTAAGCATTTTCATAACCTGCTGGACTGCTCCTGCTGTTCCATTTTCTCCAGTCCCATTTTCAGGAGACGATGAGGTGTAAATTGGAGCAAGCACGTTCCAAATTGCGGCTTGGGTGGCTTCTTCTTGACTTCGGACGGTTGAAACATGTGGAAGTAAGTCATTCACATTGATCTGTTCAATTCTTGCCAGTAATTCAGTCTCTATAGTTTTTGCGAGGCCGTTCTGTACAAGAGAAGGACCAAGGGAAGCATTATTTCTAATAGTTGTTATTGCTCCAGCCACGTTAGTTTGGCCGATCAGAGCCGCAAGTGCTTCCGGAGAGGTTAATTCACCAACATCTTCAGTAAGCCTTCTCAGTTTTTCATCGGTTTCTCGATCGAATAATTCTACTGTTACTTGGGGCGAGAGTAATTCTTCAAGCTCCGCGGTTACGGTTTCTCCTATCGCAAGCGCAAGATCCTGCATTTCTTCTGCATTTGCCGCAAATTTAGCGATATCAACAATGTCATAAAGAAGCATACGTGGCGCCCTTCTTCTTAATTTGCTTAACTCATGTCGGTATGTTCTCATATCTTCTTCCCATGTCACCATATTTATATTCTCAGGGGACAGATTCTTATTTGCGATATAAACATTAAGGGCGATGGGTGTTTTATTTTCTGTAGTTAACTCTGAAGTAGAAAGGGAAGTAAAAGCACCACCCCACTTTTCCGCTAAGGTTCGAACTACTTTTAAGCTTGAGTCGACCTGACTCATCATTTGAAGGTGTTGGGCAAAACGCTGTGCGTCAGCCACAGTTGGTTGATCCACAACTATAACTTCACTCTTTAGTATTTCATATGTTTGCAACTCTCGGTATATAGATCTATTGCCGGTAGTTCCATTGTCCCATGAGGCGTAGTTTCTAATCCTGTTTCTCATCCGTTCACGTATATACGATGTGACTGGTGTTACTCTCTCATTATTGGGAATATTAGGAACAGAATCTGGAGTTAGATAGGCGAGTCTGATAAGAAAGTCTCCGAGACGTCCTTCCCCAAGAAGTCTATCCGGACTCGCTCCTCCAGCACTAAGAAAACTATCTACAATATACTGCTGATCGACCTCATCCCAGTTTGCTGCAATCTCTTGCAAGGCATGATTAACTGCTTGACGGAGTACTGCTGGTGTATTTGGTTTTAGATGTAAAGATATGAGTTCATTTGCAATAGCGTGACGACCTTCGGATTTAAACTGATTGATTTCGCCAACCTCGGTGCTTAGGTCAGTGGTAACATACGTGAGGTACGCTGCGGCATGATCGGCAAGAACAGGATCCTCAGGCTTACTCAAGGCATGTTCAGCCATACCAACCGCCGTTTGTGCTCTTGTAAGATGGAACTCAGTATTTTCTTGGGCATAAGCTCCTTGATCAGAAATCTCGACCCTATCTTGACCATAGGTGTTTAAGTCTGTAGTTGCCTGCGGACATTTAATCGGTAATATATCCCGAGTTCGGTTAAACATCGCATCGTATGCAGATATACCAGAAAACTGAACTTGATCGTCTTCTCTGGCCGATTCGCTTTCAGTCAAAAAAAGGTCTGTCAGAGCTCTTTGGAGCTGAGGCTTGTCATTACGCACGTGAACTACTCGTGCGTTTAAGAGTGATTCAGAAGGAATAATTGCATTAGCAAGCGCTCCATGAAAACCAGTATCTTTCCGTGCTATTCCTGCAGCTTTTCGAGTATTTTTGGTTTTAGCTTTAGCACTAACACCTATAAATTTGGGGTCATCTAAACCAGCCTGAAGTTGTACTATCGATCTCATACTTGTAACAAGGAAGTCGTTCTTCATAATTCCTTGCATCGCACTCATTCTTTTGTCAGGATCATCAGATAAAAGATCTAAATATCTTCCCTCAAGAGCAGCTTTATGGCCTCCCAATATTGCGGCAAGTTGTTCATCAGCTCCAGCCGGGTTAGTATTTAGTTTTTCGAGGTCTCTTCTTGTCTGAAGTCTTAGAGCAACTTCCACTAATTCTACCTTGTCGGGAGTTTTCTCAAATATATTACCTGGAGAAGAGGATCCACGGCTAGATATCCAGTTACGTACAACTTTTGGTTCAGTTGTGCTAAGCGCATTGAGAACACTATTCTGCAGTTCAAATAAAGTTTCAACGTCTTTAGCGATTCCACCTTCCTGTAATCTTTTTACTGCATCGCCAATTTCACCCAAATAGACGCCGGTCATCAAATGTACAATGAGCTGCCTTTTATAATCACTCGTGCCAACCAACGCTTGGGCATCTGTGAGAGGTGTAGCATTATTTTTAGGGAAAGGACTGACAAATTGACCGAGACCCTCTACAAGTGTATTACCCATCATTACCAATTCATCAATATCGGTAGTGCTTCTTGCTAATATCTTTTGATATTCTCCTAAATAATCTACGTAGTAACCATGTATGCCATTTGCTATTGTGTAATTTGCTGTCACATCATGTTTTATGGAGAATGCATCAAGAATTTTGGCGGTTCGGTCAAATGTTTCGGCAGGAATTTGCTGAGGGTCTACTATTCCAAGATATGGCGTAGCTAAATCTCTAACGCCCGTGAAAGTACGATCTTTTAGGCTTCGTGCGGAGTGGATAACTTTTTGTCTAAGATTTTCTGCCATATAGCCCCGCATTATACAAAATACTATCGGGATTATCAAACTATAGCAATGTGCTTCTGCATAAGTCTAAAGAAATAGTATTAAGCTATATATACCCATATATAATTGTAGCCTATAATCGATAGAAGGGAAAAATCTGCACAGATATCTTTATTAAGTGGATCAAAAACTTGCTGCACACCTGTGTCTTTCCTACTGTGATGGGGTAGGTCCCATGCGGTATAAAAAACTTAAAAGCATTCTTGGAAGCGTCGAGAAAATATTTAATGAAGCATCTAAGACCTTTGAATCCATTCTCGGGATCGAGACAGGTAGAAAGATATATGCCTTTGTCAATCGGTTTGACTATGAGAAGGAAGATCGGTATCTAACAAAAAATTACATAGCTGTTCTAACACAAGAAGATTCGCGTTATCCGAGGTCACTTTTGAGAACATCAGATCCGCCGATATGTCTTTTTGTCAAAGGCGACCTTGCAAAAAATGATTTCAATATTCATAGACGTTTTGCAGTTGTCGGCACGAGAAATATAAGCTCATATGGCATTTATACGACCAAACTATTTGCCCGCGCATTAGCGCAAAACGATATAACTGTTGTCTCGGGCATGGCCCTTGGAGTTGACAGTGTCGCGCACTCCGCATCGATGGAGTTTGGGAAAACGATCGCGGTTTTGGGGTGTGGGGTAGATATTGTGTATCCGCCAAGCAATAGAAGACTCTACAATCAAATTGTTGAAGGTGGAGGTCTCGTCGTCTCAGAATTTCCTCCGCGACATACTGTTCTGAAAGGACTTTTTGTTGCTCGTAACCGCATCATTTCCGGACTCTCCGAGGGAGTTCTCGTAATCGAAGGCGCCGAGGATTCCGGCTCGCTTATAACAGCTAGGTTTGCGGCAGAGCAAGGCAGAGATGTATTTGCGGTGCCTTCACCGATTACTTCGTCAGTTGGCTTTGCGCCGAACTTTCTCATCCGCGAAGGGGCAAGGCTTGCGACAAGCCCCGAGGATATTCTTCAGGAATTTGGAATCGAAAAAAGAAAAGCGGTAAAAGCGATGGTTTTCTCCAGTAAAGATGAGGCAGACCTGTTTGACATACTTCTCAGGTCACCACTATCGGTCGATGAACTGGTGGAAAAAACCGCCCGGCCCATTACGCATATTCTTGGAATTCTTACAGCGCTTGAGTTGAGGGGGTATATAGAAAAAAACGAAAGCGGAGATTATGCACCGACCTGATCCATCTTGCTTATACGCCGCTGATATTTGGGATCGGGATTGGGAGGTGTCTCGAGGAAGGCGGTAACGATATTTTTTGCCTCCTCTACGTCGGTAAAGTCTGCGGCTAACGCAAGCACATTGATATGTGAATGCTCTCGATTGAACTTGGCTTGTGTAGCGCTCAGGGCAACGCAGCAGCGTATACCCTTGTAGCGATTCGCCATGATACTCGTGCCGGCACCTGATCCGCAGACAAGGATCCCTCTGAACTCATCGGGTTTTTGGAGCACGGCCTCGGCTACTTTCTTGGCATAGTCGACCTCGTCATCCGACGGATTCTCTTCAAATGCGCCAAGGTCCTCGACACGGATGTTTTTTTCCTGGAGATATTCTATAAGTTCGTTTTTGAGCGCAAATCCCCGATGATCTGCACCGATAAAAATAGTCATAGTCAGTTAAATCAGTTATAATCAGTCACAGTCGATTATACCCTTTAGCTTAGTACCGATTAAAACTAATTTCAACCGATTGCAACTTATAGTTAACTATGTTTGATACCCACTGTCATCTAAACTTTAAATCATTCAAGAAGACGCTTCCCGAAGTTATAGAAACAGCAAAGAAATCGGGAGTATCATTGGTCCTCATTCCCGGTACCGACGTTACCAGCTCAAGACGTGCAGTTGAGATCAGTCAGGAGTACGAAGGACTATTTGCAGCTGTGGGTATCCACCCTCATCATGTATATGATCTTACTCAGCAGGAAGAAAAACAGAAACAGGAATTAAAAGACATCGAAAGCCTACTTCAGCATCCAAAGGTGTTGGCGGTGGGTGAGGTGGGGATGGACAGGCATGTGTACGAGCAGACAAAGTATACGAATTATGCAGTTGATGAAAGGTTCATTTCTCTTCAAAGAGATATTTTTACCAAACAGGTAGAACTTGCGGTGCAGCATAACAAATCGCTCATTGTTCATAATAGAGAAGCGAAAGATGTTCTCTTGAACGCGCTTGATAGCAGATGGGATGCGACGCTCAAAGGCAGATCTGTCTTTCACTGCTGTGAGCCTGACATGGAGCTTCTTGACTTTGCAAAAAAGCACGAGATGTATATAGGTGTGGATGGAGATATTACTTACAGAAGAGACAAGCAAGAGTTTATAAAAAGTATTCCGCTAGAGATGCTGGTTGTTGAAACAGATTCACCGTTTCTTTTACCGGAGCCTTTGCGTACGGAAAAAAAATACCCGAACAGGCCTGAGAATATCCCTCTCATCATAGAGTACATTGCGGGGATTATCGGGATAAAAACGGAAGAGCTTGCCAAGATAACGACACGCAATTCAAAAAGACTTTTCGGGTTACCAGAAGATAAGACTTAAAATAATCGCTCCAGCAAATCCCACTTCATAGCTTTGCAGATACCAGCCGACCGCTCCGCACAAGACAAATATTCCCGTCATCAGAAACAAGTTGAATTCTTTACGGACTGCAATTGCCATGTGGATCACCATGACGTAAAACAAAGAAAAAATGCAGTAGATGAAAAGATCCATGTACTGTTAGGATAGCACAGTTCAGAAAGAGATATTTCTTATTGATTTGATAGGAAGAATAAGCGCTTTGCTTGTACTCAATCCTCTTGAGTCTGTTGCGGTGACGGTAATTTTTACCGAACCTGCCTTGCTCGTTGTTCCGCTAATCTGGCAGGTAGTGGAAATCTGATTGTAAGATTTGCCCGTTACACATGAACCCTGCGAGATACCGGCGGGAAGACCAGCGATCTTAACGCTAATTTTTTCATCTAGATTCGTATCCGTGGCAGTTATGGTGGTTGAGTATTTACGTCCCTGGACTGCGGTTGGGAGAGTTGTGTTGGATATCGCTGGAGCAACAGGCAATGGTCCGGAGGTTGGGCCTCGTGTCGGTAATTTTGTTGGTGGCGGGGTGGCTTTTGTTGGATAGGGAGTTGGTTTTTTCGGAGGTTCTGAAACCAATATGGTTGGAACTGGTCCTGTGGCAGTCGGGCTGGGTTTTGGAAGCGGGACACCGCCCTCCATATCAAGACTTATAAAAAACGGCTTAAAAGAACTGTATGCATAGCTGAAGCTACATCCTCCTGGGCCACGCTCTGTTATTTCTTCCTTACTGCCGCCTTGGAAAGGATTTACGACAAAGGACTGTTTCAGATATTTCTTAGGATAATCGGTGCCGATAGTACAGAGTAAATCATATTGTTCGTTATTCAGATCGTGAGTTAGTCCCTGCATGATGTATGTTGCATCTTTGAAGTCAGTGGGTGTGGAGTTCAAAGGATCAATAGTAAAGTAATGTACGCGTGTTCTTCTGACCGGCAGTCCAGTGTAGGGAGCAGGGTTTTGGTATTTATTAAATGCAGTAGTAAGAATTTGTGCCATCGTCTGTTTTTTTCCTACGTAATTGGTTTCCACGAACGGATTTGCCGCTGGTGAGTAGATGCGAGTAGTCGACCCTGGTGAAATTTCTGTATTTCTATAGCAAAACGTTGCGACGTAATTCTCCTGAGTTGGAGTCGTTGATGAATGGAGATCGATACACTGGGCATATGAAAGATTCGCATCCTGCGATTTAAACTGTGGATAACTTGCGCCTTGGTATTCAAATGTTATATACGGCCTGTCGAGATATCCTTTTTCCTCCTGAAGAAAACCATAGAGTTGTCGGTACCCGAGAACCCGCTCACCTCCCAGTTCGAAGCGCGTTTTCGCTTTATAAAGAAGTCCGCCCTGCGGAATGGTAGAAGTTTCGATATATGACGTGATCTGCATATCATAGTATTCACCTGTTTGAGGATCTACTTTTATGAGATCGGCGTTCGATGCCCGGGATTTATTAGGAGTAAGAGGTCCATAGGTAAAAGCGAAAATGAGACCTCCAATAGCGATCACACTTAAAAGAACGATAAAGGACATCCGAAGGAGAAAACTACTCATTTTTTCATGTTTTCGTCCTGCCATAGTTAGTATGAGAATAGATCAGTTCAGAAGAGGTGTCAAGAGATATGTATTATTGTCGTTATTCTGATACAATTTTCCACTCAGCAGAAAATGTAGCCGGTTTGAAATATTTAGACCGTTGGAAAGCCTTAGAACCAAATTCATCACGCAGGCCCTTTCTAAAATAAAATTCGCCTATCGCGTTAGAAAAGCCTGAAACATCATTTACCGGAGCAAAAAGTGCTCCTTTTCCGTCGGAGACTTCCCTGAAAGTTGGTATGTCGGCAAGCACAGATGGGGTGCCTTGAGAGGCGGCCTCTAAGTAAGAAAACCCAAATCCTTCATCCCGTGATGACAATATATTTACTACAGCCTGTTCATATAATGTAACTAGCATACTATCGGATACATATCCTTTGAAAATAAACCGTTTGTCACCGGCAGTTTGACTAAGAAAATCTTTCAGCTCCTGTTGCCAGGGATGATCTACGTTTTTCTCTCCAAACACTTTTCCGACGAATATACATGTAACGTTAATTTCCTTTATTGCCTTCGCGAGTGTTACTAGGTTTTTATTCCAGGTAGCGTCTCCTACATAAATACAATACTTCGTGGGAAGGTCGCCGGGAATGGTTTCCGGCGCGGCAGCTGTAAATGTTTTTTGTAGTACAGGATAGATTGCCTTTACCTGTTTATCATTGATTTGCAGCATCTCAACAACGTCTTTTTTGGTTGTTTCGGAATTCGTCACGATCATGTCGTAATTTTTAAGCGCGTGTTTGTTCAAAAAGATGTCGAACTTTCCCCTGATGCCGGTGGGGAAGTGATCAGGATACTTGAGGGGTATGAGATCATGGATAACTGCGACCTGTTTGCGTGCAACACGTTTTTGAATAAGGGGAGGAGTAAGAAAATTAATGAAAGGGTTAACAAATGTAGAATCATAAGGGATATCCTTAAGGCTTGGTGTAAATCTAAACCCATCTTTTAGATTTTCCCTCATAATCTGCATGTATCTTCCTATACCTCGAATGCGGCTTTTTTCATCGGTGGCAAGCGGGTCGAATATATACGTGTCGGACATGATTACATTGTAACAAAGCAACGGCTTTTTGCTATAATCGCTTCTTTATGGAGATCTATTTTATAGGTGCAACGCTTTGTTTTTTGGTCGGCTACCTCATGATTACCCTGGAGCATAGGACAGATACGCACAAGTCCGCGATCTCTATCGGTGTATAGTATCTTCAAATCTTCTTCTTGCCTAAAGCACCTCGTTGAATATTATGGGACAATTGAGTATAATTTGAGCCTGTTTTGACGGCCTAAAAACACTATTAGCCTGTGTTAGGAGGCAGTCCAGGCACCTTGACATCCAGGAGAGTTATGATGTAACTCCAATGACCTACCTCTGGTAGGGTATCGTCATCAGTCATCCAGTCTTTTTATTGGACCATTGATGGAGGTACCCTGCGCAGAGTAAATCACATAAGGAGTTAATACATGTACCTTTTAGAACAAGTGCTTCGTCAATTTTTGGGCAGTCTGGGTAAGAATCCAGAGTTAACCGTACTGCTTGCAGTAATCGGTTTTGTGCCCATCATACTTTGGCTGTTTCGCACAAGGCACGTAAGTTTTGAGGCATCGGCATCGGATCACGTCATCGGCTGTGGCGATGGGCGGGTATGGAAGAAACTCGTCATTTTCGGCGGTAGCGCAAGCTTTTCCTTTGGGTTCGAATACTTTGTCTTAGGTCTTCTTTTTGAGACCTTGGGACTTCCTATTCTTGCCACACTGGCATTTGCGGCGGCTACACTCCGATTTTTGTTGAGTATGCTCACTACACTTTTGTTTTTCGTCTACCTGCTTATATACAGAGAGACATTCCGTCACAATATCAGCGTCCGCTCACATCTACAAGGATGTGGATGGATTACCGCCTCCGGGTTGTTGTTCTGGACCTACTGGCTTCAGAAGATTACTTTCTTCAGTTGGTTGGTCAAGATCCGTGACGTGGAGACAGTCGTGTGTTTTGCCTGCAGTCTGCCATGGTTTGTTGTTCTCAACACAATGAGCTTGTTCATCGTGAGACGATTTACGATTCCCAGTATTCGATCGGTTGACAACCCTCATCCGCGACTGAATGTTCCGAACGCAGTTTCTGCCGGTCGTCTCGACCACTCGTAGATTCTAGGCGAAAGGAGATGTCGCAAAGTTCGTACCGCGCAGGGTACCTCAGCGACATCTTTTTCGCTTTATAAACATTACATCATAACCTCCTGGAATCTACACTACTTTTGTATAATAACTTTCATGACAAAAATAATTCTTGATAAAGAACAGATCTACGAAATTGTTCAGGCAAACAAATTTAAAGTCAACGAAAGCAAGTTTATAAGCCGTTGCATTGATGGTCGTTACGAAGACTCACGCGCATTGGCTCCCCTGGCCATTGCCGGTGCAGATCTTGGCGAAATTGCACTTCTCAAGGCAACCGGAAACGCATACGGGTTTGAGGTTGACATGAAGAAAACGTATGAGATTTTAGCTGAACTGGTGGGCGGCATAAAGAATTTTCAGATGCACACCGATTCGCACGGAGATCCAAATGTTGTCGCTTCCGGCTGTGGGCACCTGAAACAGATAAAAACAGATCCGGCCCCGTACAAACTTACAAAGGAAGACGTGTTTACTTTGGCTGAGATTGCGGAAGAGGCAAAAAAAAGCGGTGCACAGGAAATAGCTCTTCAGGGTGAGCATATCGAAGGCGCGGTCCTTCAGATAAAAGGAGACGGGTATAGTGTTAAGCCGAGATATTTCCTAGAAACAGAAAAAGGAACACAAGAAGTCGAAACATTTGTTTTCCATGCAACACTTGTAAACGACCGGCACAAAGAGCTCGCAAAAAAACTTCTTGAAAAAGGCGCGGTCAAACTCTTCAACGGGCTTGATGCAGAATATCTCTATGAAGTTATATCAGAGATGACGGAGAACCATCTTCTTGAAACGGCAAAACGATTGGCAAAAGGATTACCTATCTACTTGGTAGATTTCGCCGAAGACGGAACGTTTGAACTCACGGATATGGGTGAAGTGTAACGAATAAAGACGTATATACTAGCAATCCATGCCGCTATCCCCGCCAGATGTATTGCAAGGCTGTCCTCAAATCTTCCCCAACCCGCATAAGTCACAAGTAAAAAGAGAGAGGCAATGCCTAATAAGGCAACTGTTCCTCTGGGATTGACGATCAGAATGAAAGGAACAACCCACATAAACCATTGAATGCCAAAAACTGGGGTAAAGGAAAGCAGAAACAGGAGTAGAAACAGAAGCTCCTCAGGAAGCGTTTTTTTTCGGGTAAAAAATGATAGCCCAAACAAACTTAACAGAAAAAGTTTCTCTGCAATTCCTACGAAATAAAGATCTTCCCGGCCAAACACATTTTTAAGTACGAGCCCTACTCCGTAGACCCCAAACACAGGCTGATATGTCCGAATGGTGGTTATGATCATATTTAAAGGTGTTTTAAAGATTCCGCTATAGATGCAGACTGCTAGAAGGGGGACCGATATGGTGAGTGCGAGAAATAAAAATCTATTTTTCAATGATAAAGACTTGATAAAAAGAAAGATAAAAAAGATTGGCCATGTCTTGAGAGCTACAGCGAGGGAATATAACAGTCCACTCCACACAATCCTGTTTTTTTGAAATGCATAGATTGCGGTTATAAGGAAAAATAATGGAATCGCATCAAACTGACCATGGATAGAAGAGATAAAAATACTTATCGGATTTATAGCATAAAGCAAAGGTACCTGTTTCTTTTTAGTAAGAAGATGTAAAAGGTAAATAATTGCCGTATCGAAAAGAACGATGACAAGTTTTATAAAAATAATGTCGTACGGTTTTACAAAAGTAGCAAGAGTTTGAAGATAAAGAAAAAATGGCACATACGGATAGCGAAAAAGAGCAAGTTCGGGATAGATAGGAATGCCGTCTCGGGTAACAGCACCAATAATTTGATATGACTGAAGATCATAGTTAATGATTCCTATCGATATGCCGACAAAAAAAATACGGAGTATAAAACCCAGTACGACACTTTTTTTGACAGACAGAGCTGTTCCCTGAATAGAGACGAAAATAAAAAATAGTATGAGCAGTAGTCCAGCAATCAAAATCGCCATATTTCCATATTGACTTCTTAAATACATTGTCATTATAATGTCCCCCGATGAATATCACCATACGACTCATCGATGAATCACTTCCTACACCTGTCTATCAAACATCCGGTTCTGTAGCATTCGATCTATATGCCCGTACCGATGTAACAGTTAAACCGCTTACTCCAACAATTGTTCCTTTAAATATTGTTGTGAAAATTCCTAAAGGATATATGCTTCTTTTGGCATCCCGCAGTTCGCTACCTCTTAAGAAAGGACTTATGATTGCAAACGGAATCGGAGTAATCGATCAGGATTATTCTGGAGACAAGGATGAAGTAGGACTTCAGGTTTTAAACTTCACTAAAAAAAATGTTGTTGTCAAAAAGGGAGAACGCATTGCGCAGGCAATGTTTGTGAAAATAGGCAAAGTCGTAACATTCAAAAAGGTAAAAAAAATGAAGACAAAGTCGCGTGGTGGATTTGGATCAACGGGTTAATTTGGAGTACAATTATACATATGGCACGAAAAACAAAATCTGACGAGTATCAGTATCTCGATCTTCTCCGAGATGTTTTGAAAAACGGTAAATTCAAAGACGACCGGACTAAAACAGGTACAAAAAGCGTCTTCGGCAGACAGATCCGTTTTGACCTTCAGAAAGGATTCCCTCTTCTAACGACAAAAAAGGTGTACATGCGCGCAATCATTCATGAGTTATTGTGGTTTTTAAAGGGAGACAGGAATATAAAATACCTCGTGGACCGTGATGTCCACATATGGGACGACTGGCCTTACCAGAAATATACCGAGGCAATGAAGAAGAAGCGGAAGAAACCGCTGACGCAGGAAAAATTTGTGGAAAAGATCAAGGCAGACAGCAAGTTTGCAAAAACATATGGCGATCTGGGCCCCGTATATGGAGTACAGTGGAGAAAGTGGAAAACTCCTGAAGGGAAAGAGATCGACCAAGTCGCAATGATCATAAAAAGAATAAAAGAAAAGCCGTACGACAGACGACTTATTATAAGTGCGTGGAACGTTGCCTATATTGAGCAGATGGCGTTGCCACCATGCCATTCGTTCTTTCAGTTTTATGTCAACGACGGGAAACTTTCGTGCCATCTGTACCAGAGAAGTGCAGACTTATTTTTAGGAGTGCCATTTAATATCGCCTCATACGGACTTTTGACCATGATGTTTGCACAGGTTACAGGTCTTAAGCCGGGAGAATTCATTCACACCTTTGGAGACACGCACATTTATAGTAATCACATAAAGCAAGTTAAGGAGCAGCTACGAAGAAAGCCCCGAAATTTTCCTAAAATGGAGATAAACCCCAGGGTAAGAAACATCGATGATTTTGTGTTTGAGGATTTCAAAGTTGTCGGATACGATCCACATCCACCAATTAAAGCTCCGGTTGCTGTCTAACCAATGCTAAGCATCATTGCTGCTATAACAAAAAAGAGGGCCCTTGGTAAAGACAATAAGCTACTGTGGCATATAAAGCGCGACATGAAACATTTTAAGGAATTGACTTCTGGTCATCCGGTCATTATGGGAAGAAAGACGTATGAATCAATAGGCCGTCCTTTACCGGGAAGGACTAATATTATTGTCACGCGCGATAGTACGTTTCGCGCAGATAGATGTATCGTTGTCCATTCTCTTGATGAGGCAATTGACGAGGCAAATAAGCTGGGGAGCGATGAGGTTTTTGTAATAGGCGGCGGGCAAATATATGAAACCGCCATTAAAAAAGCTGATAAACTATATTTGACAATCGTAGAGGGCCAGTATGAAGCAGATACTTTTTTTCCTGATTACTCAGAGTTTAAACATGTAGTTTTAGAACAAAAACATAAGGAAGGAAGTTATGAGTTTACCTTTTTAGAATTAACAAAAAAATGAAAGACCCAGAAACGCTCGAAGAGGCATTTGAAACAGTGGCAAAAGAGTTTGAGGAAGTATTTGTCCGCAAGTATAAAGATTACGGAAAAGGCAATATTATGGAGACGGAAGAGCTGGGAATCGCATTTCGCATAAGTGACAAACTGAGCCGTCTTAAAAATCTTTTTCAGACTGGGCAGAAGCCGAGCAACGAATCGATCGAGGAGTCATGGGTTGACATAGGTGTTTATGCTGTTATTGCCGTCATGTATAAACGCGGCTGGTTTCAGAAACTTGAACTAAAAGGGCTTCCCAAGAAATACTTCGCAAAAAAATAGTCGACTATACTCCATAGAAAAGGTGCGGGCATTTCCAATAGAGTTAATGCATGTTGGCTAAGGTGAACGCAGGTACGGTCGTCGGACTGGACGGCGTACTTATAGAGGTGGAAGTGGATGTTGCCGGCCGGGGATTCCCAACCTTCACTATCGTTGGATTACCTAGTAAAGGGATCGATGAGGCAAAGGAGCGGGTGCGAACGGCGATCGCCAATACCTCGTTTGAAATGCCGGATTCACGCATTACCGTCAATCTTGCACCCGCGGATCTTCCCAAGGATGGTTCGCACTTCGATCTGCCGATCGCGGTTGGCATATTGGCTGCTGCAGGTTATATAGATAAATCAAAACTCGCCGATGCGCTTTTCGTTGGAGAACTTTCGCTTGAGGGCCGGGCACGTCGGGTGACAGGGATACTGCCTATTGCGGTAATGGCCCGTAAACAGAAGATCCACACAATATATGTGCCTTCACATAATAAAATTGAAGCCTCATTTATAAGAGGACTTGATCTGTATCCGATCTCATCTCTATCTGATTTGATCCTACACCTCAATGGGCAGAAGCAAATAGAAGTATGTCGAGACTCGGTGCGCATACATACAAAACCACAGTTTGATTTTGATTATGCCCATATTCACGGACAGTATCAGGCAAAACGGGCAATGGAAATTGCGGCGGCTGGAGGTCACAACATTTTTTTAAGCGGCCCGCCGGGGGCAGGGAAGACAATGCTTTCACGTGCATTTCCTTCGATTCTCCCTTCCCTCACTGAAAAAGAAATTATTGAAATATCGCGTATTTACTCAGTATGCGGGCTCCTGACAGATTCTTCCCTCATGAGTAATCGACCATTCAGATCGCCTCATCATACAACTTCGCGTATAGGACTCATTGGCGGAGGTACGAAACCGGCACCGGGTGAGATTACCCTTGCTCACAGGGGCATATTATTTCTTGATGAACTACCAGAGTTTCCAAGGACCGTACTCGAGTCGCTCCGTCAACCTTTAGAGGATGGATTTGTTACGGTATCACGTGCGGCGGGAAGCACGATCTTCCCGTCATGTTTTCAGCTTCTGGCCGCCGCAAATCCTTGTCCCTGCGGCTATGCCGGAAGTGCGAAAAGAAGGTGCACTTGTATGGCGGGATCGATACTTAAATACCGCAAGCGCTTGTCAGGCCCGCTACTTGATCGGATAGATCTTTTCATACACGTTCCTCCTGTGGAGCGGGATAAGCTTGAAATAGCCGAGATGAGTGAGTCGAGTAGTTCCATACGGGCGCGTGTGGAAAATGCCCGAAGACGGCAGGAGACAAGATTCAAGTCGACTGATATTATTGCAAATGCGCAGATGTCTGCCTCAGCGGTCAGAGCTCACTGCAAACTGAGTGCTGATGCGAAAAAGTTGATAGGAAGCTCAGTTGATAAACTGAACATCTCCGCCCGGAGCTACTTTAAAATAATAAAGGTAGCCCAGACAATCGCAGATCTGCAGGATACTGATGAAATAACACAGACTTTCATAAGCGAGGCATTGCAGTATAGGAAGTCATGGGACTGACACTGCATATCCCCTTGACAAAAGGTTTCCCCTTAAGTACGATGTAACTAAATATGGTACGCAAACTCTCTGCATTTGTGCTCACAGCTTCAGCATTTCTTTTGACGGGCTCGGTTCAAGCGCAGAACAGCATTCAGGTAAATCAGGGAGAACTAGGATTTAAAATTCCAACATTCAGCGACATTCTGACATTCGCAATCCGCGGATTTTTTATCATTGCTGGTCTTGCCGCTCTCTTCTATCTCCTTTTAGGAGCTTTGGCATGGGTCACTTCAGGTGGCAATAAGGAAAACGTCGAAAAAGCCCAGCAGAAAATTCAGCAGGCTGTAATAGGCGTCATTCTTATTGCAGTTGTGCTTGCTGTAGTTGCAACACTTGAGAATGTGGTCTTCAATAAGCTGATCTGCTTCGGTCTCACCTGCCCAATCACCATCCCAAGTTTGGTGAAATGATATGAACCCTTGGGGTAACTGCGTAGTAGATGGAGTCCCAACACTAAAATGTTTTGAGGTTATTTTTGAAAATCTTCTCAGACTCTCTTCGGGATTTATCATTTTAGCTCTCTTCATTATGGTGGTGATCGGCGGGTTTCAGTACCTTACAGCTTTTGGAAGTGCAGAAAAAGTCAAGAAGGCACAGGCGACACTCCGTTACGCATTCATCGGGTTCGTTCTTTTTCTTGCGGCCTACCTCATTATCTTCACGATAGATGTCCTGTTTCTGGGCGGTCAGGGCAGACTCTTTAGATTCGAGATTCCTACGCAGTAATAACACTCTCTTTTCAGGGTGTTGGAGAGACAAAGATGACCTTTACGCCCGTACTGTCGGGTATTGGGGATAAAACTTCGTTCCTTCCCTGTACGAAGGCATAGACAACGAATGCCAAAAGAGCCAACCCAAACGACATGAGAAGAAGGCCGATAATTTTCATATCAATCTACGTTCAGTTTCTCACGAACTAAAAAGCGCGGACGTTTTTGTACCTGCTGATAGATTTTCCCCACGTACTCACCGATAATTCCGATTGTTATAAGCTGCACTCCGCCTAAAAAGACAATAGAGAAGAAAAGTGATGCCCACCCTGGCAGCCAGTCGCCCTGATTTAAGATAAAATGCTGAATCGATTTAATAACGATAACGAGAATGCTGAATCCGGATGCAAAAAAACCAAAATAAATCGAAATGCGAAGAGGTTTTAAAGAAAATGACGTAATGCCTTCTGTTGCGAAGTTAAGCATCTTAGAAAGTGTATAGTGCGTATGTCCCGCATGTCTTTTTTCCCTCTCAAAGAATACATAGTCACTTGTAAAGCCACCCCAAGCAACGAGCCCCCGCAAAAAACGCGACTGTTCAGGAAGTTCATTCAGAAAGTCAACAACCTTGCGATCAAGAAGGCGGAAATCGCCGACATCCGATGGGATGGGTGTATCGGATAAGAAGTTTATAAACCGGTAAAACAACTGTGCGGTGTTTCTTTTAAAAAAGCTGTCGGAAGTACGTACTTTTCGCCGTGCATACACGATATCGGCTCCTTTATTCCATTTCTCAATCATCTCCGGTATGGCCTCTGGTGGGTCTTGAAGATCTGCATCAAGACTTATCACCGCACTTCCCTTCGCCAGACTATAGCCGCAGGACAAGGCCATCTGGTGACCAAAGTTTCTCATAAGGCGGACGGCCTTGATGTGTCTGTTTTCTTTCGATAGTTCTTTCAGCTTCGTGAAAGTATTGTCTGTAGATCCATCATCAATAAAAACGAGTTCATATTTTACGTTTTCAAGAATGGGAAGGAGTCTGTCAAGGAGCGGATCAAGGTTGTGCTCCTCGTTGTAAACCGGAATAACAAGAGATATGAGAGGCTCTGACATGAAAAGAATTATAACAAAGATCGCGGTGTATTACGGATGGACGGGTACAATTCTATACCCGTCTGCGGCGATTTAAAAATGCTTCTGGCGAAGCAAGGTGCCGAACGGTATCTTGTTACGGGGCCGGGAGTTGAACCTGGTCTAGAAGATTATGAGCCTTCTGTGCAACCGTACACTACCCCGTAAAATGTTGTGCTTAAGTATACCTTACGAGTGCCAGATTATCAATCATCGGACAAGGGATTTTCGATGAAGCCAAACTTTTCGGGAGGGTAGAAACGAAGGACGGCTTTACCCACAATTGAGTCCAGAGGCACAAATCCGAACTCTCTGGAGTCCGATGAGCGTGGCCTATTATCGCCTAGGACAAACAAAGACTCTGCGGGGACAGGGTATGTCTTTCCCTCTTCAAATCTTCCACCTTCCCACAATCGAGTTTCTGCAGTTGTAAAAAGATCGGGAATAATCTCATTGTTTACATACACCCTTCCATTTTCAATGCGGATCTTGTCGCCAGGCAGTCCAATGACGCGCTTTATGTAATCTACATCGGGATTATGAGGTGATTGGAGAACAACAATATCTCCTCGTTCAACCTCCCGGAAACGGTAAATAAACTTATTGATGATGAGTCTCTCCTTTGTGTGAAGTGTTGGTTCCATTGATGATCCGCGCACCTCCGAAGGCATGAAGAAAAATATATAGACAACGATATAAAGAGATAGGACAAAAACGATGGTTTCAACGGAATCAATAATATAGCTGTATATACGTTTTATCATTGATGTATGTATAAGTCTGCCCATTGTCTCCAGTTTGGTGCCGGAGTGGGGGTAATAATAATGAGTGTTGGTGTCGGCTGAGGGAGGATAACCGTGAGCTCTCCTGGCTTGACAAGGTTCAGCTTGTTGCGGATGATCTTTTCAATCTCATTGAGATCGCTTTTTTTGAGGAGCGCGGTTTTTAGCTCTAGACTCCGCTTCTTTTCGGTCTCGTACTGTTTCTTATAGTTTTCAAAAAATGCTTTTTTATTTTGGTAGTCCAGAAAATTTTTTATGAAAGATGTAATGAGAAAGAGTAATAACAGCACGATACCGATGGTACGAAGCGACTTCATACTATATTATAAAAAACAGAAGCAGAAACAGAAACAATATCTGCCTTAAAGCGTGTTCAGAGTTTTGATAATGCGATCGGTGGAAGCCCGGTCTTTCAGACTTTTGACGCAGATTCCGATAAGTGCCTTTGGATTCTGATCGAAAACTGCTTTGTTAGCGGCAACAAGCTCTTCGACTGCCTTTTTCAGTTCTTCATCACTCATCTCTGGAGGCAGGTACGAAGAAACGATCGTCAGCTGTGCCTCGGTTTCGGCGACGAGATCAGTACGATTTCCTTTTTGGAAAGCAGCAATAGACTCCTTGAGGTCGGTCGCAAATTTTTTAAGAACCCCCATAACCTCCTCATCGGTAAGAGGTGCGTTTTTGTCGATTTCTTTGTTTTTTACTTGTGCTACAATATACCTTACCGTTGTAAGTTTGGCCTGATCTTTGCTTTTCATGGCCTTGAGCTGGTCATTTTTAAGTTGATCGAGTAGCATACTGGTATTATACCCTATGATCAGAAAAAAAACTGTCTCCCCAGCTCAGATTATTACCGCCTTCCAGAAAATCATCAGGCGAAAGCCATCTGTAAGAAAAATGTACGAAGACATCCGTCTTATGCAGTTTCGGATACGGCCGATAGAAGGTGATATTACGAATATCGATGTGGCAAACGATACATTTATTGAGATGCTTTGGAGTCTGGGAAAACTGGATGAGATATTCCAGAAGAAATATTATGACATGGAAGGAAAAAATCGCGAAGTTATATATGATATGTTCGAGAAACTTTACGATGAATATCAGTCAAAACTCAACAAAGCAAGCTTTAGGAAGGAAACGGCGCTTGGTCCCGGACCTAAGCTTGAGATGGAAATATATAGAGAATCTTCTATCGATAGAAAAATAAACTAACTATTTATGGGCCACTTTCCACTCGTTCTTGATCTTGAAACAAAACATACATTCCGCGAATTTGCCGAAGCTGAAAAGCTTGGTATAACCGTTGTTGCCGTTTATGATTATGCCACCGGTAAGCCGTACGCTTTCTTTGAAAATGAACTCAATAAGCTTTTTCCCCTGCTTGAAAACGCTTCCTACATAGTCGGATTCAACGTAAAAAGCTTCGATCTGGCGGTTTTGAGGCCTTACTATGCCGGGAACATTGACCATTTTCCAGTCTTTGACATTCTTGATGATATTCGTGAAAAGATAGGCAGAAGACTGGCTCTCAATGACCTTATCACGACAACGCTCGGCAAAAAGAAAACAGGACACGGTCTCATGGCGATAGATATGTACAGGGAGGGGCGGCTGGACGAGCTGAGGCAGTACTGCGCAGATGATGTGACGCTCACAAAAGAGATATTTGACTATGGAGTTCAGAATGGTGAGATCTACTATCAGAATGAGAGAGGGCGTATGTCGATACGGGTAGATTGGAAACAGTATATGGAGTCCTCAGGAAAGACGGAAACCCCGCTCACGCTTCCTTTTTGAGCATCCGTACCGGAATACGGGCTTCTTTGAAAAGATCAAACGAAAGATCATCAGGATACCGCTCCAGAGCAACAACCTCTTTAATACCGGCATTGATGATCATCTTCGTACAGTTACGGCAGGGACTTGCAGTCGTGAAAAGTACGCCGCCCCGTGTTGAGATTCCGTGATAGGCAGACTGCACGATCGCATTTTGTTCTGCGTGTACACAGATGCAGCGATCCTCCTGCTCACCGGACTTGAGCTCACCCTTTGACCGGCGGATACACCGTTCACATCCTCCTTCAAAACAGTTTTTTATACCCATCGGAGTGCCGTTATATCCAGTTGCGATGATCCTATGATCCCTGACTATTATGGCGCCTACCTGGCGGGTAATGCAGTTCGAGCGGGTCTTGGTGTCCTGAGCTATCTGCATGAAGTACTCATCCCAGTTTGGTCTTTTGGGCATAGTCATATGCAATTATTATACATTTTGGATCGCAAAACAGGCGCTTTTTTGGTAATATAGAGAGGCAATAGCCTCCGATCCCCTGTAGCTCAATCGGTAGAGCAAATTCCTGTTAAGAATGAGGTTGCTGGTTCGAGTCCAGCCGGGGGAGCATAAACAAAATAGCCTTGAAATTTAAACCTGTTAGATACTTAATATAACCAAAATGTGGTTAATATCCCCAGCTACTTCTTGATATAATGTATTGATGAAGAGTAAGCGTTCTATTTTTATTGCAATAGTAATTTTTACCCTAGTGCTGATGAGTGGTTATATTTTGTTTCAAATCAGCAAATCTAGAACATTCCAGTTTTTCGGCGGTATCGTCCCTAGGGTTAATACAAGTGAAAAAGTAATAGCACTAACGTTTGACGACGCACCCACGAAGCATTCGAATGAAGTTGTAGATTTATTGAATGAAAAAGGCATCAAAGCTACGTTTTATGCAATCGGGCAAAATATCGAACAAAATCCAGACGAGGCTAAATATATTGTTGAAAACGGCAATGAGCTCGGAAATCATTCATATTCACATCAGCGATTCCTGCTTAAATCACCATCGTTTGTTGAATCAGAGATAGAAAAAACCAACGATTTAATTCGCAATACTGGTTATAAAGGGGAAATTACCTTTCGCCCACCATTCGGAAAAAAGTTATTTGCCCTCCCTTGGTACCTTTCCCAACATGGCATCAAAACAATCATGGTAGATGTAGAAGCGGAAACATACATGCCTCAATTGGAAAGTGATAGTGAAAAGACGCGATTTTTGGTTGAACATACAGTAGGGCGAACGCAGCCAGGATCAATTATATTGCTTCATCCTTTTTGCGAAGCATGTTCCAGCAGTAGGCAAGCAGTCGGACAAATAATAGATTTACTTCAATCAAAGGGATATAAATTTGTGACAGTGACTGAATTGCTTTCATACGAAACTAAAGATTGATCACCTCTGTCTGTATTTTCTCCATTTCCTCCCTTAACTGGCTAATGAATCTAAAATCTTCAAAAACTATGAATATACGGGCTAATTGACTGGTTATATTAACGTTACGATCCTCGAGCATTTCTACGGTTTTCTATGGATTTCTTCGGATTTTAAGTTTTTGCTATAATCATGTTATGAGTAGGTTACTAAACAAGCCTATCGTAGCAGCATTAGGAGGCTTCTTTCTAACTGCACCGTTTATCATCCTTGAATGGATAAACACTCCTGGCTTTTGGTCATTAGGCATACCCCCGTTGTTTTTTATAATGTGGTTTTCAGGTAGTATTTTTATATTTATACTTGGGTCTATTTTGCGAAGTTTGCAGGGCGAGAAGAAAACAGATGCAAGTCTCTTTTTTCTTGTAGTAAAAGTGGCTGTCCTCATTTTACTGGCATGGATATTTGTAGGATTAGTAATTGACCAATGGCCATGCTTTATGGGAGTTCCTAATTGTGATTAACTTACAATCTAGACACGTAAATTAGACTGTTGAATGTTGCAATTTTGTAGCTTTTTAATTTCATTCCATCTTTGTCTTAATTCACCAATGTAACGAACATCTTGAAAAGCATGAATAATAGTCTCGAAATCTATTGTTATATTAGCCCAAGGCTCAGGGAGCAAAATTTGATATCATATAACGCATGGCTACAATAAATCCTTGGATTAACTTCAATGGTAATGCTGAAGAAGCATTTACGTTTTATAAATCAGTATTCGGCGGAGAGTTTATGAAAATAGTACGTTTTAAAGACATTGCGAGTGCCGAATTCTCAGTGCCCGAAAAAGAAGAAAACAAAATAATGTATATTGCCCTACCTATAGGTAATGGCAGTATGTTGATAGCCAATGATGTCCCCGAGGTTTTAGGGCGAGTAAATGAGCGTGAAAATAGAAGCAAGATTTTAGTAAATGCGGCAAGTAGGGAAGAGGCGGACCGATTATTTACTGGTCTTTCGACTGGTGGAGAAGTAGAAGGATCTATGGGTGATAGTCCTTGGGGTTCATATGCAGGTATGTTTCGTGATAAATACGGTATTGAGTGGATAGTTGAATTTTCTTCATAGACCTTTAAGTAGTTTCACACTGAATTTCCCCACTCCTCCATTTTATTGAAGATATCTTTAAGCGCTTTTCCCTTTGGGGTTAGAGTGTACTCAACATGAAGAGGAACAACGGGAAGAACTTTTTTGGTTAATAAGCCTTCTTTCTCTAACTCTTTTAAGCGATAAGATAGGGTACGAGGACTGATTCCGTCAAGAGATTTCTGTAGCTGGCCAAATCGTTTTTTTTCACTACAAAGCTCATGCAGAATGCGGAGGGACCATTTGCTTCCTATAATTTTAAGCGTTTTTGTAACTCCGCAATCATTAGTATCATGCCTCATATTTATATTATATCATGCTTTACTTTTTGTAACTACTTTACATATTAAAGTAATAGGTATATAATCTATTTATTATTCATTCACAAAATAATATGAAAAAATTTGATGAACTTGCGAACCAGGAATCAATCGAGAGAACTGTTGCACGATTGAAAGAACATAATATTAACTCGATCGTGGTAGAGACAGGGAAGGAGGCTCATGAAAGAGTCCTTGAGCTTATCCCTCGAGGCGTTTCTGTTATGAACGGTTCGTCAAGAACTCTCGAGCAGATCGGTTTTATAGAACATCTGAAGTCGGGCGATCATGGTTGGAACAATCAACACGAAACAATACTGACAGAAAAAGATCCTACTAAACAGGCTATACTTCGTAAACAAGCATTGCTTGCCGATTATTACCTTGGAAGCGCTCATGCCGTGACAGAAGAAGGTGAATTTGTTGTCGCCTCCAATACAGGAAGCCAGCTGCCTCATGTTGCGTATTCTTCAACGAATGTGATACTGATTGTTGGAACGCAAAAAATTACTGCTGATCTTAAAGAAGCAATGAAACGGCTAAAGGAGTATGTCGTACCTTTGGAAAATGAAAATATGATGCAGAAATATGGTATGGGAACGCAGCTTAATAAGATACTTATTATTAACGGCGAAAATCCGATGGCTGGTAGGAAAATAACGATAGTCTTAGTTAAAGAAAAGCTTGGATTTTAAGTCCTATAGGTTGAATATTCAGTCAACGGTGTTTTTTGGTCGGCCTTCCATAAGTGAACCAACCTACTAATATTACCGTTCCGAGGATAACTCCCAGTATATTGGGGAGCATTATTGGCAGACTCTTCAGCTCCATTCCATAGAGAATCCAGACGGACGATCCAACCACCATGATTACATATGTTGTGGGAGCAATATCACGGGCCTTTTTTGTCCGGAAAATTTTAACTGCCTGAGGAAGACTTCCCAGTCCCAAAAAAACACCAGTTACTGTAGCTAGGCCTGCAAGTATCGTCATATAATCAGTTTATCATTTAACTTGAACTATACGTAATGTGATAAGGCGAGCTATGTAACATCTTGCATAGGACTTGCTCAAAAAACTGCTCTAATATAAACATATATTTCCTGTGTATAATAGAAAAATTACTAATTTAAGGAATGAATAATTATGGCAAAGTATGTAGACGGATTCGTACTCGTGGTGCCAAAAGACAAGGTTGAGGCATACAAAAAAATGGCGGAAGAAGGCCGCGATATGTGGATGAAATTGGGTGCGCTTGAGTATTATGAATGCCGTGGCGATGATCTCGTCCCCCAGGAGATGGGCGGCGAAAAGGCCCGTGCATTTACCGATATGGCCGGTGCAGCAACCGATGAAACAGTCTGGTTTTCGTTTATCGTCTTTAAATCCAAAGAACATCGAGACGAAGTTAACGCCAAAGTGATGGAGGAAATGGGCAAGAAGGCGGAAGAATATAAGAACATGGTAATGCCTTTTGACATGAAGCGAATGGCCTATGGAGGTTTTCAGGTTGAAGTGGAAGGCTGAAAGTTTTGTTGTCGCAATCAACTTTTGATACACTGAGAGTGTGAACAAGAAAACGAGCTTCCTCGTCCTGGCTTTGTGCACCCTCATCGTTTTGATTGCGGGCTTGCGGTTATATCCTGGTCAAAGTCAAGAAAAACCCAATGTGCAGGCGCCTACTCCAAACGGCATATCGGTTTCCACAGTAACACCGACGCAGGAGGAATTCACGGCATCATTTGAAATATATACACAGGGCACGAAGCGGATTTTTACCGCCGCCATGTATCATAATAAGTCTCCGAACGCTTATATCGAGAACCCTGACCCAAGCGTTGTACATGTTACAAAACCGGGAATCACATGGGTAGACTTTTTTGAAACTCTTCCTTTTACGCTCACCAAAGAATGTTTAGTGACCGGCACAGGACAAACATTTTGCAACTCGGCCACAGAAAAACTGCATTTTTTCCTAAACGGAACTGAATCTTCGGACGCGCTAGATCTGCGGATACAACCAGGAGATGCGTTGCGCGTTACCTATGGAAATTGAGGATAAAGTTCTCTGCATCGTAATTTATAGGAGCTGATTTATAATAGAGATATGAAATGTCCAAAGTGTCAGGGAGAAATGGAAGAAGGAATGCCAGTTGATCAAGGATCATGGGGAACACTTATGCCCCAACAGCAAGACTGGCAAAAAGGTAAAGAAGTGAATATTCCTATTGGCAAACCCAACTATAAAATCAGATCATATCGTTGCACAAACTGCGGATATTTGGAGAGCTACGCAAAGTAAAGCACTACTATAGTGTGCAGTTGTTGAAAAAGTTGCCAAGAAGAGCCTGATCGGCCTCCTGTGCAGCCCTGAGAACTACAAAGTCGTTATTTCTGGACAACTCAACGGTAAACACATACCCCTCTACCACCGTTAAGCCGTTGGTTACCCCGATCAGACTGCGGAGCCGATTATCGCGTTCGTGGTTTTTTACCAAAACAGTTCCTGACCCTAAATACTCCTCATTTTCGAAGACGCTGGCATCTCCGTATAAATTACCGGTATACCTGGCGCCGACGATTCGATTATCCATCTCAAGAAAACCGCTTTTATTTATTTTCGCCTTTGATGCAATTTTTCTCCACCACATTTCCCATTCGGGACACACCGGCCCCCTGAATTCGTTGAGCTCTCTGTCTGCGGGAAGAAATCTTGTCTGTATGGCCTGTTCAAGGGACATAGAGTGTAATATATCATATTACTATAGGTTATACAATCTGTTTTCTTTAGTCGTTGGTTCAGGGAAAATTGCTTTTTGTAGTTTTTTCTTATATTCTCTGAATATGGGAGAAGGAACATTTAAAGACAAATCGTTTCAGCAGATGCTTTACGAGAAGAAGATGAAAACGCATGTAGCGGCGAAACTGAGCGGTAGTAATTTCAAGGCCGCTGAGGATGAGGCGCAGAGGCAGATTAAGCAGACTATAGAAAGCGGAGATGCTGAAAAAGGCACAGGTGTTACCAAATCCGGCAAAGAAGACTGATTATCTTTCGTACACTATCCCTACCCCAGTCCCGACCATTGACCTTCTTAGATGTTTAAACGTAACAGTGAGAGATTCTCCGTGAGTCGGATCATGGAAAAAAACACTCTCGTTTTTGTAGCCGTAGACCAGAATCGAATGATAGGTTTGTTTTTTACCCGGATACAATAAGTGTAATTTTATTGTGACCTGTATAAGATCGCCCTGATCCAGATGTTTTTTTATTTCTTCTTCTGTAAGAGTACCATACACTGTCTTGCAGCCGAGCTTTAAGGCTTCAAACATTTCTTTATAGGCGAGAGGTAAGGGTTCGGTAGGCGCATCTTTATCTTTTATATTTTCGTATTTTTTAACATCGAAGGCTGTAGGACTAGTTTCATACTCGGTAAGAGCCTGGGTCAGTAATTCCTTATCGAAGAGGGGCCAGTCTGCATATATGGTTGTTGGAACACCGTATTGCTGCGCCAGTTTGACGATTGTCGTGTTCCAGAGTGTTTTGTAATGCGTTCCGTAGTCTTTGATTACTTTTTTCTGAAGCTCCTGTTCGGTTACGTCTATTTTTCGATCCTTAAGAACCATCCGAAGCACAGCAAGTGAACAATTATAGCGATGTTCCTGTTTAAAATAGGGAGGCGTCTTCATACTTATGAAGTGTCTTCATCAAGTCCTGGGTGACCCGGGGTTCCGACAGGTAGACCTTCTGTGTCCTCATCGACTTCGTTATCGAGCTTATCATCTTCATCCGTAAGCACTTTCTTGGTTTCTTTCGTTTCGAAAACTTCCTTCTCGATCTGATCCATGTCGGTCTCAGCCACTTCCGACTCGTTGGCTGTCTGATGATCATCCATCACATGATAGGTAGTACTGACTTCTCGGACCGGGAGATTGGGTAGTTTCTTCTTGTCATCGGCCATACCCTAATTATAGTACTTTTCTTTGCAGAAAGAAGTCTTATGAGATTATTACAGTCCTTTTAAGTTATTTATGAAGATCATCTATATCATGGTTTTATGAAAGGTGGTGAGAAATATGCCGAGGGGAGTAGGTAAAAAAGAAGAGCGTATGTATGAGCATATCAAGGAGTCGGGCAAAAAACGCTACGGCAAAAGAGCGGAGGAGGTTGCCGCTCGCACCGTCCTAAAACATCACAAAGAGGAGGGTCATGAGCCGGGAGAATGAGGTATTTTTGCTATAATCTCCCCATGAATGCTGGGGATACTTGCGAGGTCTGCTTTAAGATTATCTGCAAAAAATGCGGATGGGTGGCGAGCGACGATGAGGTAAAAGCCATTCAGGAGAGCCGGCTGACGGTATGTCCCGTCTGCGGTTGGAGCCCTGCGAAAGGATAATCTGCGGTATGAGAGAGGAGAACTTGATAGTGATGCGGATCACAGTGAAACGAAAGAAAGGAAGATATTATATCGGTATGATCTGCCTTCGGAAGTTTGCTGTGACGCTTATTGGATCGGTACTGCTTATTTTTACCCTTCTCGCTCTTGACGATATCACCACAGGCAATGACTCAGATCTGGTAGGAGAATATCTCCTGGTGGGCTCCAATGTTATCATTCTTCCGCTACTTTTCAGATTATGGCCCAAACAGATCGAGCGTGCAGGAACCATATCTCACCTGTCTTTCAGGAAGTAAAAAAATGAGATGAAGAACAACTTCTAACGAATTCTTTACATCAGTCGTCTATAATCTGTACATATGCTTAATCTAAATTCTCTCATGGTAGGTACAATGCAGCCAAAGGAAATGGCTGAGTTTTATGAAAAAGTATTCGGTAAAAAACCAGATATGTCAGAAGAAGGATGGGCCGGTTGGCAGATGGGCGGATGTTTTTTTGGCATTGGTCAGCACTCCGAAATGAAGGGTCAAACCAAAGATCCAGGGCGAGTAATGTTCAATCTCGAGACAAAAGAAGTAAAAGAAGAGTTTGAGCGTATTAAAAAAGCAGGTGCCAAGGTTATAAAAGAACCCTACGAAATGGGAGGCGCATGGATCGCAACATTTGCAGATTTAGACGGTAACTACTTCCAACTAATGAGTCCTTGGGAAGCCAAATAACAACTCAATTTCCCAGTCTTGTCCTACATGAAGCAGATCCTAACCATGTGTGAGGATTCCCGTCCCAGCACCATCCCAAGTTGGGCTGTTTTTGGGCATTGATCCAGATCGCGGGCACTCGCTTATCTTTCAAATTGCGTGATGCGAGAAGTGAGAAGCAGTTATTCTTTATAAGAAAATCCGGGTATTGAGTCACGATAGCAATCCCTTCGTCGATAGTAAGCGGAGATCTTCCGTCTTTTTTTATTGTAACAAGAGCATCTGCTGGACGTACATTTATAGTTTCTTTTCCTCGGTCAATATCGACAATGAGGTAAAGTGGATTTTGAGGCACGATTACTTCGTCAATAGGAGAGAAGTCTTTTGAGGTGTGAGGGAACAGTTTAGTGACCCCTGTTTTTCCTTCGCGTACAACGAGCTCCATCTTCTTTTCTGCGGCAATAAGTTTTTCCGACACTACGATTACAAAAGGAACGTTCCCCTGAGCGAGATCTACAGGAAGAGTTTTAATGTCACGGAGTTTATTCTTTAAAGGTGTGGCTAAACTAAGAAATTTTTCTTGTGAGAGATGCGCAGCTTGCGGATAGCCTATATCGAGTAACCTTTGTAGTTGTCTATCAAATTCTTCTTGCATACAAATTATCTTTTACTTGCTCTCCAGACTGCAAAATCAACAAGGTTTACTTTTCGGTCACAGTTAAAATCTGCACGCTTGGTGGTAAGTCTGCCTAGTATTTCGTCACGAAGTATAGCAAAGTCTACCAAATCTATGCGTCCATCTTTATTGGCATCGCCTCTTGAGATGGTGCAGGCGGGAGCAGTGGGAGCTGCAGTTGGTACGCTTGACGGCACCCTCGTTGGTGCCACAGTCGGTCTTGGTCTCTGAATCCTCACTTGAGCACTACATGACACAGTTTGAGAGGTGTTATTGCAGATGACATTGATAGTACACGTAGAGGCACTCTGTCTCACCGTAGCTTTAAGATTACAGTCTACTCCATTAGCATTAGTACAAAGCTCGGTATAGGTACTGTCAACCAGAGAACAGGATGAGGAAAAAGTTGGTTTATCGCATGCTACTCCAAACTTACCGTCACTTGACATGATCTTGTCTATGGTAAAGTCAAATGTCTCGCCGGCTGCAGCTTCGATAACAGCTGGTGCGAATATCTCACACTGACCGGGATAGAACTGGAAACAGTCAGCGTCAACGCTACAGGTATCGCGACAACTACCATCCGACGCAGGTCCTCGGTTTGCTGCCACACATCGTGTTCCTTCACATTTGGAACGGCCAAGGCAGGGTGGGTTACCCTCGATAGCACAGATGCCGTTTGAAGGACTTCTACTAGGTGAGGTTGTATCACAAAATCCGCTGCAGCAGGCTGAAGACTGACTACACGATCCTCCCGTACCTGTACAGCTTGGTGGCAGGGGTGTTGGTGTAGGAGTCAATGTTAACGTCGGAGTTGCCCTACGGATAGGTGTAGGGGTAAAGGTGGCAAATAGACGGGGGGTGGGAGTAAAGGTAGGAAAGCGTGGAGATGGTGTTGGTGTGGCTGCCTGACAGCTCAAACCTGGAGCACAACTGGTTATTCCGAGCCATGTAATACATTTTCCCGAGATGCCAGCTATGGTACAACAGCTTCCCGGTATACATCCTGGTGCGGGTGTCGGAGTGCGGGTCGGTATTGCGGAAGGACTAGGTTTTGATGTTGGTCCACAGTAGGATCCTGCAATGGGAGGAGGACAGTAGTTGTTATAGAAATTATTCTCACACTTACAGAGGTTTGGTGTAGGGGTACGAGTCGGCGGAATTGGTGTCCATGTGGGCACTCGAATAGTAGTAGGTGATGGGCGATTTGTCGGAACTACAGTAGGTGCAGCGGTCGGTAAACGACCAAATGTCGGCAACGGTCCTGTCGTAGGTGGGGGCCTTGTCGGAGCGTTAGTTGGAGTAGCCTTTGGCGCGGCGGTAGGTGTAGGCCCGCTTGCTAAAAAGCAGTCCCAAGAAAATACGCAGGCAGGCGCGCTCGAATCTATGAATTTTACGCATTTGGAAAGATTACCGCAACAGTTTCCCCCTTTTACTCCACCTTCACAGAAGAACTGAGGTGTTGGCGTAACCGGTCTTAATGTCGGAGTCGGTGCCCGTGTCACGGTGGCGGTAGGAGCCGAAGGGCGGGTTGGCGTCGGTGTCTTGATAAAGGGAGTAGGCGTACGTGTTGCGGTTGGAGCGGCTGTAGGCAGTCGCACCGGAGGAGTCGGTGTTCTTGTTGCAGTAGGTGTCCGGGTGGGTGGCTGAGGACAGGCGGCTGTACAGGAAATGGGCGCGATACCATTCACACAGAACTGCGTATTCTCAGGAAAGCATGAGCTTGCGGCTCCGTTTATCGGGTTACAGCACTTAACAGAAACCGGTATTACAGTAGGTCGAAGTGTTGGTGTGGGAGTCCTTGTTGGTATGGGTGTAAAGGTAGGTTTTGGCGTATTTGTCGGTGGCGGCGTCGGAGTGCGGGTTGCGGTCGGGATCCTTGTTGGAGGGAATGTTGGTAAGGGAGTAATGGTCGGGAAACGGGTTGGGGTCGGAGTGCGCGTTGGTGTAGGAGTCCTTGTGGGTGTTGGCGTACGGGTTGGAATCGGGGTTGGTGTTCTTGTTGGTGTAGGGGTACGAGTCGGCGGAATTGGTGTGCTTGTCGGTATTGGCGTATTAGTGGGCCTTGGCGTAGGAGTCCTTGTGGGTGTTGGTGTGGAGGTAGGCCTCGGTGTGCTTGTCGGTATCGGGGTTGGTGTGGAGGTAGGGGTAGCCGTTGGTTTTAACGTAGGGACAGAAGTGGGCTGTTGCGGCCGACCCTGACAAAAAGCGTCACCACTGGTAACATTTGAAGCGTCACATGAAGCACCGGCACGCCCTCCACTGCAGGAGACGCTACATCTATCATTTTCCTGGCAAAAACAATCTGCAATCGGTGTGGGAGTGAGCGGAAAGGAGCCATTACAGCGGGCCTTCCCGTTAATGCAGTACTGACAACTTGTTGTGCCTGCGGGACATGTTTCACAGCTTGGTTCCACGCAGCCCTCAAGGGAAATAGTTGGTTCGGGAGGCCTTGGGGCCGCGGCCTTAGACTGAGTTGTTTGTTTCTGGTTCTGGGTGATGACGGAAGAAACTATACTCACAACGGCAATTGTGCCTAAAACGATGATAGGGATAAGGGGTGCAACTCCTTTTTTCCAAAAGTTTTTAGTCATGCAGTTTTTTTAGGCACAAAAATAACGCCAAACATTACTTTTAAAGATATCGTTTTGTGCTCCTCCTGTCAAGCATGTGAACAATAATAATAAATATATATGCACTTGACACTAACGTTACGTCATAGTTTATAATCGCTTTCATGATATATACCGTTAATGAACTTGCGAAACTAGCAGGCGTTACGGTCCGTACGCTGCACTATTACGATGAGATCGGACTCTTAAAGCCATCGACCATTAAGAAAAATGGATACAGGTACTATGATCAAAAAACACTACTTATCCTTCAGCAGATACTTTTTTTCCGGGAGCTTGAGTTTAGTCTGGAGCAGATAACTGAAATGATGAAGTCAAAAAGATTTAACAGAGGAGAGGCACTTATTGAGCAAAAGAAGCTTTTGGAAATGAAGCAAAAACGACTAGGAGAGTTAATAAAAACTATCGATAAAACCATTGATAGTCAGAAAGGAGGTGAAACTATGAGTAGCGACGATATCTTTTCATCTTTTTCGGAAGAAAAGATTGAAGAATACAAAAAAGAAGCCAAGGAGAGATGGGGTCATACTGAGGCCTATAAAGAGAGTGTGGAGCGGACAAAGCACTGGACCAAGGCAGACTATAAGCGTGTTGCCGAAGAAGGTGCACGCTTTACCCAAACAATTGCCGACCTGAAAGATAAAGGATTATCAGCAGAAAACCCAGAAGTTCAAAAGCTTATTACTCTTCATTATGAAGCTTTACGAACCTTTTATGAGCCTAACTACGAGATGTATAAGGGCTTAGGGCAGATGTATGTTGATGATAAGCGATTTGGCGCTTATTATGAAAAATTCTCCAAAGGGTTGGCTATTTTTATGAGAGATGCAATGGTTTACTTTGCAAATCAAAGACTGAAAAGTTAAAATCCGATTATGAGCGAAGGATCTCCAAAACGATTCTCGGGAACATTACAAAAGAAAGTAGGTAAGGATGTTGTTGGTCAGATTAATGTTTCGGTTGAGGAGCGACCGTACGAAGGTGGGTTTATCGCCTTCTTAAGAGGTCTTTTTGTAAAACCCGACAGACAAGGGCAAGGAATAGGTAGTAGTCTCGTGGATGAAGCTATAGAAAAATCGGGAACCGATATACAGCAAGTGGAAGTTTTTGAAAGTAATAAGAATGCGATGAAATTATATGAAAAAAAGGGATTTACACCTCTTGATGTAAAAGATCTTCCAAACGGGGACAAGATAATAGTAATGCAAAGAAAACAAGGAAAGAAATAAGTATGTATTACTTCTTTTAAGGCTCCGGGATAGTTTAAATATAAAGTTTCTTATCGAAAGATTACCTATTCTTTGCTTGGTTCACACGCTCTTTTTGTATAGTGCAGGCATGGTTAAGTTTAAATTTCTGATCTGGCCATCCATTATCATAAGTATTCTTCTAACTATTCTGTTGAATATCATCTTCTAGTATGGCTATTATGGTTCATAAAACGGTGTGGTAAATTTATTAGATCAATATATGATATTTAATCATCTAAAAGAGCTTAATTACATAAGTTCAATTTAACAATCTGTGGTTAAAAAAATAAAGACAAATAGTAAAGATCTGGAAAAAAAACTTGATATTCTCCTGTCTTCAGTTGACAGGGTTTATCCCAGGACGCGCACTCTTTTGGTGAGGAGTTTTTTAGCAGGATTATTTACAGCGATTGGTACTACCGTTGGTCTCTCTATTGTCATTGCTCTTGCCACATTTACCCTGCGACAGCTAAAAGTCATTCCGCCACTGCAGATGATTATTCAGGAGACACAGATAGAAAAGTTTGTTCCTCAAGATTAGTTATTCTTTTCCGTGAAGCCTGCTCTCGATTACAAAGTAGGTGACTATGCCTAGAACTAGGCTCAAAACTGCTTTCCAGTATTTACCGCTGCCCATTTCCTCAAGTCCTGAAAGTACCGCAAACCAAACAGCATATGTGCCGACAGTTAACCACGCATGGTGAATATGATGTCTGTTCTTCATGGAGTTATTATACACAAAATAAACACTTTGCTATACTATCCGCACGTATGAAAGGGGTACATACAAAAGAGTCCAGTGAAATCGTAGTCAAGAGTCCTGCTAATATAGCCTTCATCAAATACTGGGGTCAGAAAAACGAACGAGACATACTACCTTTTAATGACAGTTTCTCTATGAATCTATCCAACTGTTACTCACTGGTCAAAATGGAGCTTGGGGGCAACTCTTCCAAAAAAGAATTGTACATAAAAGAATATAAGGCAAAAGATTTTATGCCTACAAAAGGAACTGCACTTGATAAGGTGCTTGTTTTTTATAGCAGGGCTAAAAAATACTTAGGGGTAACTACTGATATCGGCTTTCGAATTTATTCTGAAAACTCATTTCCCAAAAAGGCTGGCATTGCCTCGTCCGCATCATTTTTCTCTGCTCTTGCCTTACTATTTGTCACCGCGTTTCAAAAAAAGTTATCCGAAAAAGAGCTTTCCATACTGGCTCGTCTGTCAGGATCAGGTTCGGCATCTAGATCGATTCCTGACGGGTTTTCTTGGTGGAAGAAGGGAACAAGTTCAGACAGCTCGTACGCTGTTTCTGTCGGAGCGCCTGCGTATTGGCAACTCGTCGACCTGGTACTCATTACTAATTTTGCTGAGAAGAAAACGTCATCGGGCGAGGGGCACAGGGGCGCGATGACAAGCTCGTATTTCCCGGCGCGTCTTATGGATGTAAATAAGAGGCTGCGGAAAATAAAACAGGCTTTTCATAAAAAAGATTTTTCCACATTCGGAACACTGATTGAAGAGGAGGCGATATCAATGCACGCTGTCATGATGACCCAAACACCTCCTCTCTATTTCTGGAGCGGTGCGACAGTTGAGCTTATTAAAAAAACAGTAGCACTGCGTGAATCAGGCCTCGAAGCCTATTTTACGATTGATGCCGGCGAAAATCTGCACATAATTTGTCAGAAGAAAGATGAGAAGAAAGTGTATAACTATTTTAAAAAACAGCCGGAGGTCAAGGAAATCATAAGTAATGATCCAGCAGTCGGAGCTCGGATGCTATAATTTTTCTAATGAACACCAATCCCAACGCAGTCCGCATTCTCTGCTACGGTGATTCAAATACGAAAGGAACTGTTCCTGGAAGCCAAGGCACAGGACGGTATGATTCAAATATACGCTGGACAGGCGTACTTCAAAATCTTCTCGGAAATGACTACGAAATAATCGAAGAAGGGTTAGGCGGAAGAACTACCATTATAGATGATGATAAACGATATGGACGGAACGGAAAAACATTCTTACCAATTGCCTTAGAATCTCATTTACCTCTTGATATCGTAATTTTGGCTTTAGGAACAAATGATCTTAAGGAAAGATACGGAAAAAGCATAGATCAGGTTATAGAGGGGATTGAGGAGCTTTTAAAAATAGTAAGAGAGATTGCATTTAATTCAAACAATAAATCCTCGAGAGTTATTCTTGTTTCGCCAGCGTATATAGATGAATCAGCTCCAGGAGTAATATCAAATTATAAGGGTGCCGGGTTACTGTCCCAGGAGCTCGGACCTCGGTATAGAGTATTGGCAGATCAATATACCGTTGAATGTGTTGACCTATCAGTTGTTGTTCATTCTAGTAAAAAAGACGGACTTCATTTTGATCCCGATGGGCATGAAAAAGTGGCACGTGCGCTTTATGATTTAATAAAGATGATATGAAACTTTTACCGATAAAACCGACTATCACATTTCGGGATTTAGAAAAAATAGATATTCGAGTAGGACTCATTGAAAAAGTTGAAGATGTCGAAGGATCAGATAAGCTGGTTCGTCTAATAGTCGACTTCGGGGAGTTTAAAAGAAAAATTCTCGTTGGAATGAAAAAAGAGCGGGAAAATGTGCAAGAGGTAGTCGGAAAGCAGGCACTTTTTGTCGTGAATCTTGAGCCTAAGAAGATGATGGGAGAGATGTCAGAGGGAATGATTTTTGATGTCGGATATTCAAATGAAATAACACCTGTTCTTGCTATCGTGGAAAAACCAGTTCCCAATGGAGTGAGCGCAGGATAAGAAACGCAATTTCTGCTATAATGATAACTTAACCCAGTCCTACGGGTAAGAATTACAGGATGAAAAAAATTGTAGTAATAGCCATTGCTTTTATTCTCGCAATAGGTGCGGTATACGGCTTCCGCACTCTCTCTTTACACACAGACTTTATGGGTAAGGCACAAAATATGGCAGAGAATGCCCTTCCCGAAAGTGACTTAGGTGGTCTAGGCGCAGCACACCCCTTGTCTATTGATGCACTTCGCGGCGGAACATATCCTGGAAGTGATATTGTTATCGAAGAAGTCCTTGCTCCAGGCAGTAACTATGATCGGTATCTCACCTCCTATCAATCAGAGGGATTAAAAATCTACGCACTTCTCACTGTTCCTCAGGGAGAAAAACCTGCCACAGGTTGGCCTGTCATTGTCTTTAATCATGGCTACATTCCACCGGCAGAGTACCGGACAACAGAAAGATATATTGCCTATACAGACGCATTCTCGCGAAACGGATACATACTCTTTAGACCAGATTATCGTGGACATGGGTCATCAGAGGGCACCGCAAGCGGTGGATATGGCAGCAATGGTTATACGATAGATGTTTTAAATGCAGTATCTTCAATTAAAAAATATAAAGATGCTGATCCCGCAAGAATTGGCATGTGGGGACATAGTATGGGAGGTCATGTAACGGTGCGGAATATGGTGACGCGGAAAGATATTAAAGCCGGAGTTATCTGGGCAGGAGTAGTGGCTTCATATTCAGACCTTCTCAATAACTGGAGAAGAAGGGTTACCTCGCCTCCACCTGGTGCTACAGCTCGTGGGTGGAGACAGGAACTGGTTAACGACTATGGTGAGCCGGAAGATAATCCGGAGTTTTGGAACTCAATCTCTGCAAACGCATATCTTAAAGATATTTCCGGGCCTATTCAGCTTCATCACGGTACCGCCGACACATCGGTACCGGTTGCGTTTAGTGAAAATCTGGAAAAAGAGCTGAAAGCAGCAGGGAAGCCGGTAGAGCTTTATATATATGAAGGAGATGATCATAATATTGCTAATAACTTAGGAGTTGCGCTTGACCGTTCGGTCGCGTTCTTTGATACGTATCTAAAATAATGAAGATCTGGTTAGCAGTACTACTGGGAATTGTTGTTGCGGGAGTGTTGTACTTCGCATTTGTGCATGAGAAAAAAACAGGTCCCCTGAGTTTTGCCTCCATTATAAAAAAAGAGACCGTTACTCCCACACCGACACCATTTGAGTTTAGCGAATACACCATCCCATATCTTCGTCAAAGAAGCTATGAGAGTAGCCTTGGTGAGCGGGCCATGAGCTATGATAACGCCAACTACACAGCGTATCTCACAAGTTATACCTCGGATGGGTTTAAGGTAAACGGACTTCTTACTCAGCCAAAAGGCACGATGCCTGAAGGAGGCTGGCCGGCAATTATTTTTATTCACGGGTATATTCCACCTTCCCAGTACAACACAAATAGTAACTACTATGACTATGTAGATTATCTTGCCCGAAACGGATTTGTAGTATTCAAGATCGATCTTCGTGGTCATGGTACCTCAGAAGGTGAGCCGGGAGGCGCATATTATTCAGCAGACTATGTAATCGATGCGTTAAGTGCGCGTAAAGCTCTTCAAGGGACAGATTTTGTAAATCCGGACAAGATCGGGTTATGGGGGCATAGTATGGCGGGAAATGTAGTTATGCGAAGTCTTGCCGCTCAACCAGATATTCCGGCTGTCGTGATATGGGCTGGCGCCGTCTACACCTATGAAGATATGGCTAAGTATGGTATTTCAGATTCAAGTTATCAGCCTCCGGCACAACCACAAGCTACGGAGCGCGCGAGTCGAAGACAGAGGATTCGTGATATATATGGAGAACCTTCAAATAATAATGAGTTTTGGAGACTCATGGCTCCTACAAATTTCTTGAATGATATAAAAGGGGCGATACAGATAAACCACGCGGTAAATGACGAGGTGGTCTCCATAAACTACAGCCGTGATCTCAATAAACTGTTAGACGAGACTCAGGTCAAACACGAACTGCATGAATACACGAGTGGCGGGCACAATATATCAGGAACGAGCTTCAACGAGGCGATGCAAAATACCGCCGAGTTTTTCAGAGAGAATTTATAAGGACTGGAGTGCTTCCCGAGCCGCCTTCATATTTGAGTTATAAAAGACTGCGCGTTCGAACTCTTGCCTTGCTGCTTCAGTATTTCCCTGTTTTTTGTATAGTTCACCTCGTAAGAGATAAAGTTCTGAAAATGCTCGGTTGTGGTTATTGAGAATGCGGTCGGTTATTGCGAAAACTTTTGCATCGTTCCCAAGTTTTGCATAGGCCTCAATGGGTTCGATCTGATACCAGAGGGTACGAGCCGGAAGCTGTGCTTCAACGTTTTCGAATTCAGAAACGGATTTCTGATAGTCGCCCAGATGGTAGTAGGCAACAGAGAGATTAAATCGTGCATATATATCATTTGGATTTGCAGAAAGCTCATCACTCGACATATCTACGGCTTTTTGCCAAGCAAGATTACTGTCTATATCTTCGCCCAGGATAGTTTGAGCCACCGCTTCTTGGTCTTGGGGAACGAGGATTAGATATTCATAGTTAAATTTTTTCCAGATATCGTTAAAGTCACTATAGGAATAAGTAAGATCATGTCCTTGAAGAGAATCATCCTGCAGGAGTGTTTCTGTACGATCGTCATAACCTTTCACAACTCTAAAATGACCTATATCTTCATTTGCCTGAAGCCAGGTGCGTGTGACAACCGGAAACCCCATGGCGATAGATTTCTTGATGGTTTCAATCGAGCCCGCAGGTCTATAAAAGGGAATGAATCCATATTCCCGAGCATGCTCGCCAAGCTCATACAGCGTTACCGATTTATCGTCATTATCACCGGCCTGATTCTGAAAGGGGCGTAGTGCCTGACCAAGCTCAGCTTGAGATTTAGTTATGCCATAAAAGTAAAGAGTCATGGATAGGGCGGCAGGGCCACAGTTATTAAAGCTTTGGAATACTTGATAGGTGCTCGGTAGTATTTTAGCCTCGGGCAACGGAATGGGAGTAGGTGGCACAGGTGTCGAGGACGGCAGGGGACGGCTTATTTTGAAAATAAGCGGTTCAGTCTGCCTGTTTGACATGAAGCCAAAGACAGCAAGACCCCCTAATATAGCCACAACAAGGAGAATAAGTGCCTTTTTCATGGTGTGGCTATTCTAACAGAGCTATATTATATTTTTGATAGAATTTGACCCATGCGTAAATTAGTTTTCTTTACTTTCGTCTGTTTTATTCTTTTGGCAGGGGCGTTTATTGTTAAATCTATGGCTCAGCCAGCCCTGGTACAAGAACCAGTCAAGCCCCCAAACGAATACTGGATGCTGCTTCACAGGAAATCAAACAGAGAGTTTCTCTACAAAGGAGTGCCGGGGGAAATAGCTAAAAGTACGCTTATCAAGAGATTTCAGGTAAAAACAGGAATTCCCGGTGAAAAACCAACCCCTTTACCTCAACTGGTCGGCCGTGACTACTGGCTGATAACCGATAAACTCGAATCAGCGGATAATCCTGAGACGGCACCTTACTTTCTCGTACTTGATGTTCCTGTTCCAAGTGAAGAACCATATGGGCCGGCTCCGTACAAAGAATGTGATGGACAGTGCAACTGGGAAGTGCCCGGTTACTTTGGTCTTCACGGCGTGGCAGGAGACATGGAAAAGTTATCTTTGCAAGATCCGGGGAGTTCGGGATGCGTGAGACATGCCGATGAGGATATAACCTACCTTTATAATATTTTAGAGCCTTCTGAATATGAAATTCGTTATTATGTCCGCGACGTATAATTCTTCTTCTTTTCTTGCCTGGTTCTTGCAGATTTTTGATTAACTTTCTTTAACATAGTACATATCGTTTACAAGTTTTTTAATCCTTATGATTAAAAAAGTAAGAGACGGATACAGGGTGGTGTCTGAAACAGGCCGCAATATGGGAACCTACAGAACGAAAGAAGAAGCAGAGCACCGCCTTCAGCAGATCGAGTATTTCAAGCACAAAGCGTAGAATTAATTAAAAATTAAACTAAATAAGATGGAGAATAAAGCTGATGAGATTCATAAGCTAATCCGTGAGGCGCGTGACAAAGCTGAGGCACACGCGGGGGAGGCAACCGATCCGAAATGTGCGGCTCTTTGCTCAACTTCCTATGAAGTGCTGGCCGGACTCGAGGAGGCGTATGATCACTATCTTCAAAAGCAGGGTAAGGCGTGGGAATAGTGTAAATCCGCTGACACTTGACAATCTTTTTGTATCGGGATTATAATCCCGCTATATGAACAAACTACTTCCTGTAATCGTGCTCGTCGTGCTTTTGGTCGGTGGTGGTGTTTTCCTGCTTTCCCAGAAAGATAAAATGAGTCCTCAAAATATGATGGAGACGGTAAAAGACCAAGTAGAGGATAAACTTGCCTTTACTTCGATCCAGGACGCGCTGAATAAATCGTTAAGCTTGGAGTGTAACTATACAGATAAGGAGGGTACTACCTCAAAAACATATATAAAGGCAGGCGCGGTCCGTACAGAGGTAACCTCTGCAGACGATACGGAAGGTCAAGTCTTCATGATTATGAAGGATAAAAAGATTTACAACTGGAACCCTGTTACAAAAAAAGGGACGGTGTTTACCTTGCCCGACGAGCTTAATGTCACTCCTCAGGTAAAGCCAAGCGGCATGATGGAAAATGAGGTCTCCGAAGATACACATACTAAGGAAGAGTCATTTATGGCTCAGATCGAGAAATATAAGGACGCCTGTAAACCGGCGACCGTGGCTGATAGTCTATTCGTTCCCCCAACGGATGTAACTTTCCAGGATCTCTCATCAATGATGGAGAACGTGAACAAGATGATGCCAACGGGTGCCATCCCCTCAGGCTTCAACATGGATGACCTGAAAAAGTACATGCCTCCAGCACAATAATCTATGCTTAAGACGTTTAAAGACAGAGTGTATTCTATAACCCGTGCCATTCCTAAAGGTAAGGTTGTGACATACGGTCAGCTTGCCAAACTTGCGGGGAAACCAAAAGCAGCTCGGGCAATAGGAATGTATATGCGAACCAATCCGGATGCGCCGCATACGCCATGCCATCGCGTTGTGGCGTCAAATGGCGCATTGACTGGTTACTCCGGCAAAGGCGGGATTGCGGGAAAACAAAGAATGCTTCTGAAGGAAGGCGTATTTTTTATAAAAGAAAACGTAGATCTCTCACGTTCCCAGTGGAAGGGTAAATAACGGTTTTTGTGATGTAGTAATCTCAATAATTAGAATCGGAAACTATCCTATATTATACGTTCGACCATTGATGTAAAAAATAGAACATTCATTCTATTTTCTTCTTTTTTCGCTTTCCAGAAAGTCGTTTTTTCCCCATGACTCTATAAGATGAGGAGTGACAGGTTCTCCATATACCCAAAGAGTCTTAAATATAGACTCCAAACTTCTTGCTAGCATTGGACTTTTCATAATAAGTCCCCACACCTCACTTTCCTTTGCAGTACTTATACGTACATAGTTGCCATGAATTACTATGCGTTGATTGAGAAAAAAGCTGGAGCTTTCGATTATTCGGATTCTTCGAGTTTTTATATATTCTTTGTCACGGCCATACTGATAGGAAAGAACATGCTTCGCCCATTCGCTCAGACCAACGAGTTCATTTATTTCTATACCTTTCTGGACTCCTTGAATAAGGCTCTTTGCGACATCCTTATTAGTCTCTTTCCTTCCAAATACATCCATAGGCATTAAATTTTCAAATGCATATATGGGAACGTGAGTATCACGAGCATATTCTTCAAAATACACTTTCTTTACTCCATCAATACCTGGATAAAATCGGAAATCAGCTCCGCTTTTTTCCTGATGATAGTCTTCTTTCAGTTCGGGTAGGATGTTCACGATATCAAATTCCAAGTTTGACAGCTTTTTCCTCTTTTCCCATATAATTTCACGAAGTATGGATGGATTTTTGGCCCTCACTCTGGTCTGTTGCTTAGTGAATCCGTCACTTTGCTCGAGCGTTACGAGTCCCTTCAGAGATAGAGACATGAGAATTTCATAAATAGTTGTTCTTGGAATATTTGTAATTTTGGCGAGCTTGAAGGGAGAAAGGTTATCCTCCTTGAGGGAGGCAAGATAGATTATAGTTTCGTTTGGCGTGAGGCCGAATTCCTTGAGGGTTGACTGAATCGAATTCATGCAGATAGTCTACCACTGTCGACACTGTTCGTCAACTTTGACACTTTCACACATCCAACCTATACTACCCTTCATATGTGTACAACAGGCGCAAAAAAGCTTGACGAAGGATGGTTTCTTATGAAAACTCGTGACCCGGTCGAGTGGATGAGATGGGATGATGAGATAAGACTTTTCAATACAAAAGCGGATCAATTTAAAAAGCTTATAATTCAAAATCCCAACCCAAATGAAGACGGGTATTACGGAGGTATAAACGAAAAAGGCGTGGCCTTTGTGTCTACGTATGTCGGCGTAGCTGAAAATCAGATTTCTTATATTCGGAGGCCCTATGTGCGGCTTATTCTTGATGCTGCTACAGCCAAAGAAGGAGTAGAGATTATTAAGAAATTCAATCCACGAATAGGAGGCAATATGTTTATTGCTGACAGTAAAGAATGCTTTGGTATAGAAGCTGTACCGGAAGAGTACTTCATAGAAAAAGTAATGACCTCCGCGGTAAAGACCAATCATTTTTTGAAGTTGAATCGACGCAATCTGGGATTTGATCGATCAACTTCGTTTGAAGAGTGGTCGAAAACTCATCAAGATAGGGCAGAAGAACTCATTAACAGCGCGCAGAATGTAGATGACCTCATGAATATTCTAAAAGATAGAAAAAACGCCCATAAAAAAACTGCCATATGTACAACTAGCAAAGAAGATCCATGCTTTACCCATTCTGCATTTGTTTTCGATACGAAGAATGCAGTTGTTTACTACTGTCAGGGAAACCCATTGGAGTGCGACTTCAAAAAATACAACTTCTAAGGTGAAGTAGATATTGGCTCATGGTAGTATTCATACATGAGACTTGGGAAGCAGTTTGTCATCTCAGCCATATTCCTCTGTATTTTCTTCGTAGGAATGATGTATCTCGCCCATAACTATGCACAGTCTGAGCGGTTTGGGGATGAGACAGCGCATATGATGGGCGGACACTACCTGCTCAAAGGAAAAATGCTTTATCGTGATATGCAGCTGAATCACCAGCCGCTTAATTATCTATTTAGCGCTTCGGTAGAAATTATTACTAAGCCAAACAGTTTATTCTCCTATTTGTCCCGTCAACGAGAGGCGATTGCGCTCTATTCCTTTGGCTGGAGCATCATTTATATACTTTTTTTAGGGCCCGCAGCACTTCTTTTCATCGTTCCTTTCGAGATACTAAAGTATTGGTTTTCAGGATATAAACTTCTTGGGGAAACGCTTGCGGTATATCCATTCGTTTTCATGGCATTTATACTGTTTAGACTGTACTTTAGGGAGCGTCTACATCGACGAATCACGGCATTATTTTTTGGTATCGCTTCCTTTACGTGTATATTCTCCCTTTTCCCGCTGTGGCCGGCCGCAGGCATATTAAATCTTGCTTTTATCTTTGCATGGAGAAGACAGCTTAAGATTGTTCTTCTCGGAGTTGTGCCCCAGATATTACTCGCGACACTTCTTTTTACATTCGTGCCTTTCGCTTACTACGTTCGGGAGTCAATCATATACAATATCATGTATTTTCTTCCCGACAGTTCTTCACACACTTCCTTTTTGAACCTGTTTATCCAACCTGTACTATTTCTTCTCCCTCCCTACAACATTGCGCGCATTTTTGTTGCCTGCAGTATCACTGTAATTACTATTATGACTTTCCTTATGCGTGGGGACAGAAAGAAAGGCGTATGGTTTCTCGCCATAATTTTACTTTTTATAGTGAACGGCAGAGCCGATAACAAAGACCTGCAGAGTTTTCATCTCCTGCCGTGGATCGGGCTTCTCATAGTGCTTGAGATTGAAGGAATGGGTCGTTTGTTTGTACATCATGCGAGAATTACTATAGCCTTCCTGTCTGTTTTTTTAATTGCAACGATTGCACTCTACCTGGGCAGCGTACACCTTTTTTCAGTCGCCCGCGATCCTAAGCACGAGTACCACATAGGCTACTCAGAAAGTGAATCATACGGCAGGGCGATTGGTGTTATGAAACAGGATGGAGATCGGCTGGTGGCTTATCCAAACGATACAATAGTGCACTATGTGGCAGATATTGATTTCGGGACGAGGCTCATAGAGTACTATAACTGGACTGTGCGTATCCCCGGTTACAATAAGGAAATAAGAACGGCCTTTACTGGTGATCCGCCCGAATTCTTTTTGGAAGCAGGACTGGATCCAAAATCAGAAATGGGCGCTTTTATTCAAAATGTAGTCTCCAGACGGTATAAGCAGATATATCATGTCGGCGAACCCTCCCGCCTGTATGTGCTTGAGGAGAGATATGAGTCGTTGACACCTTCCCAGTGGGAAGATCTCGCTGATATGCTGTATACAAAATCAGAAAAGTAACACGTCTTACCCTTACGCATTTCCTACGTTGTTGCTATTTTTTCTTCACACTGACCCGGTATTCTATGGATAAATACTTGTTATAAGTTTTTAAGTCGGGAGGTGAAAAATATATGGCTAGAGGTGACAATCTCACAAAGGAAGATCGCAAGAGAGGTGGAGCGAATAGTCATGGAGGGGGGCGAAAGAAGAACCCTCAGAGCCAGCCGATGGAGGACATGGGGATCCTTGATGAATCGATGTGACGCCTTGGTGCTGGTAGAATAGGGAAATGAGACCTTCACTGTTCTACCTGACGTGTGCAGATGAAGAAGAAGCGGATAAAATATCCGCTCTTCTTCTTGATAGAAAGCTTGTTGTCTGTGTTAAGAAAGTTACGGTAGAGTCTTCCTACAGATGGAAAGGCAGGGTAGAGCGTTCGAAGGAACTGCTTTTGATTATGGATTCGTATGAAGAATTGTTTGAAGAAGCAGAAGATGAGATTAAAAAAATTCATAGCTACGATGTTTTTGTCTTCGTTGCCACTCCTGTAAATAGGCAGTCTGATGGCGTGGGGTCATGGTTCAAGGCAGAACTTAAATCTGCTTAAAACATACTCTTAAATTCATTACAATGAAGGTATGAATAGGCACAACGCAAAGATACTTATCTGTATCCTTTTGTCGCTTCTTCTTGTAAACGGACTGAAGAGTATCTTTATCGGCGCATCACCGGTCATTAATGACCTTTATGTAAGGGCCGTTCCTGCCAAAACTGCGGCCTTTTTATCTTCACTTATTCCCAAACCGAAGCCGAGCTCAATTATTACCCAGTTACAGACAGGGCAGATTTCGCCATTTCCAACTGTAACAGATGAGAGCGTTTTGCCGACACCAGTTACCACTGTCCCGGCGTCTCAGCCGACAGTTGTTGTTCCTACGTTTACAAGTCCAACTACCATTATTCCAACAACAGGACCTGGCACTCCGAGACCAACGCGTACCAGGCCCACACGTACGCCTACGCCACCACCTAACCGTACGCCTACGCATGCACCCACGGCTCCACCAATCTCATCATGTCCTACCACCTCTTCTGAACAGTATGCGACACGGGGATTAAACCCTCCTGACTTAGGCGCAGAATCAAATCCCGACACAAACGCATTTCTTCGCGGTTGGGGGGAAGTAAACGAGGCTCTTCAGCTCGTTTCCTATGGATATCCAAATGGAGAGCCGCCCGACCCGCGCGCTCCTCAACTGGGAACACTCCTTAATAATGGCGCTCAGTTCACAAAGGCGTATCGTGTACATCAGTGGGATTGGGCTAATCGAAGGCCAAGTAGCGCGTATGAAACCCTGTGGCCAGTAAGCGTGCTTGGATTTAAGGCAAACTCAGGACAGGTAGTGAGCGCTCCAACGAACGGTTACGACATAGGAGGCGGCAATCAATATATGGTGATCTATGCAAATCCGACAAGCATCACTATGAATGTGATCGGAGACGATAATGCGATTGAAGGCTATGCACTTCACGTTGACGGCATATGTGTTGATCCCAACCTGCTTGCCCTGTACCGCAAACTTCATAGTGAAGGAAGAAGATCTATGCCCGCTCTTAAAAACGGACAGAAGATGGGTACGGCAAAAGGAACCGAAGTGCGGGTGATGGTCCGCGATTCAGGATCTTTTCTCGATCCACGGTCAAAGGGAGACTGGTGGAGAGGATATTAATCTTTCTTCAGAAGTTCTGCAAACTGCTCTTTTAATTTGTCGATTTTAGGCGATACAACGATCTGGCAATAAGGCTGATAGCGATTGTTGTTATAGAAGTTCTTATGATATTCCTCTGCCGTGTAGAACATATCGAGTTTTTTTATTTCGGTCACCACAGGCTTCGGGAATATGCGGGAATTATTAACTTTTCCTATCGCTTCTTCTGCTTCTGATTTCTGTTTCTCCGACGTATAGAGTATGATTGAGCGGTATTCAGTTCCCTCATCAGCACCTTGTCTGTTGAGCGAGGTTGGATCATGAACTGCAAAGAAAACTGACAGGAGTGTCCGGTAACTGACAACGTCTGGGTCAAACTCCACTTTTATTACTTCGGCATGTCCAGTGGCACCTGAAGAAACGTGCTCGTAAGTGGGGTTTGCCATAGTGCCTCCCGCATATCCTGGAGTCACAGAGGTAACACCCTTTAGTCGTTGAAAGACCGCCTCAGTGCACCAGAAGCATCCTCCTCCAAAAATGGCTGTCTCGGTACTCATCGGGATTCTTTAGGTATAAATTTCAACGAGATCGAATTGACGCAGTGGCGGGTATTTTTATCTGTAAATCCCTCACCTGTAAAGACGTGTCCCAAGTGTGCGCCACAGGTGGTACAAGTGATCTCTACTCTCTGGCCGTCTGGATCGGGTGTTCTTTTTACCCGACCTTCTATCTCCTGATCAAAGCTTGGCCATCCACAGCCTGAGTGGAATTTTGCATCTGACGTATAAAGTGGCGTCTCGCACCGACGGCAGACATAGATGCCTTCCCTGAAGTTAGTATCATACTCTCCGGTAAAAGGAGTTTCGGTACCCTTATGTACAATCACGCGTTCTTCTTCCGGAGTAAGTGTATTTAGTTTCATATATTAATTATAGTCCCTCTGTCAAGGTATAATACATCGTAATGAGCAGAACAGGCTTTAAGGGTTCACGTATATCTCCAAAACATTACTTCAGATGGAGAGTTGAAAGATCGATCCCCAGTGTTGACCGCGTCGAAAAGTATTTACATCTTAAGAACAAACATATTCTTGAAGTGGGCTGTGGCTATGGGGCAATGAGTTCTATGCTCCTTGAAAGAGGGGCACATGTATGGGCGACGGAAGTGAATAGAGAAAAACTTACTCTTGCAAGGAGATATTTAAAAAAATATAAACGTTTCAAAAGTTATGAGGTGGCAAACGAACAGCTTCCCTTTAAAAATAACACGTTTGATGGAATCATCATTTTTGATGTCATTGAACATGTTGGTGATCCGTCCAAAACTATTAGAGAATGTACACGAGTACTCAAGCGCGGCGGGTATCTGTATGTTGAGTTCACGCCATATTATTCGATAACAGGCCATCACCTCTATGACTATGCGAAATGGCCGATACACATACTGCCAGAGGACAAAATCAAGGAGATTGTCTATGCAAAAAAGATAAAAGGCTTTATGAACGCAGACTACTACTGGGCTCAGTTTAAGTCGTTGAATAAGCTTCGGATTGGAGAGTTTCAGAGGATGGTAAAAAAATATACTATGCTCGAGGAGCGATTTATCATAAAATACCCGGAAGTGTTTGAGTTGAACCTTCCCTTTCTTAACCATCTGGGTCCTTTTAAAGATTACTTCACGATGAGTTTTGAAGGACTTTATCAACTTGGCCAGTAGATATTTCAGTATAGATTGATCTGATAATATATATTGACATCTTTTTGACGGTCTGTAGAATGCAAGGTAATGAAAGAATCACGTTCGGTTAAGAAAATGTTTGCAAAAATACAGTCTTCTCAACATTATTCTCATATTCTTCTTCTTGTCAGTTTTCTCGGGGCTTTTGTTTTGATACGTTTGCTCATACACCTTCAACGTGCATCTGTTATTCCTGAAGTAGGAGAAGCAGAAGTGCGTCATCTACTCATAGGCATAGTCCTCGTATTGGGGAGTGCCTATATGGCTATAGCCTACGGTTATGAGGAAAAGGTCAGGCGGTCTGCGGCTGTAATTTTCGGAATAGGAGGAGCTTTCGTTATAGATGAGTTTGCACTGTGGTCATTTTTGCCAAGCGGGTACTGGATGGATGAGGGGAGAGGTACTATAGATGTGATTATCGTTACGATTGTCCTCGTAGCACTGAGCATCCTCTTGAGCGAAATAAACGATCGCAGAGCCTCAAAAATTCCCTTGACAGAAAAAAAACAGACAAGTAAGATGGGTAAGAGACGTATTAGGAAGAAATAATACATGAGAAAAGAATTACTACTAATAATAGGCGGAATACTTGTAATCGCGCTCGCATTTGTCTACTTTTTTTCAGGAAAACTTTCCCCAGGTGTTATCTCTGGAACGATTGACTTGAACGGTGTTGTTCCTCAGGGGGCTACCATCTCGGTACTTGCGCAAAAATCGGGTCAAAAAGATTTCACTCCGGTCGTAACCTCGCTCAACGCGGTTGATGGAGTCGAGTGGTCATGGGACGGCGCAACAAAAGGAAAAACATACACTATAAAGGCAGAGATTATCTCTAAGGGCAAAACCATCTCAGACTCAGCTCCTCTTACTGTGACCGCAACCGCAACGGAAGAGGTACTCCGTATAAACTCGACCTACACGCCCTCACCTTCCTATACGACAATTCAGGGAACGATAGACCTAAACGGAGCCGTGACAACCGCGAGTTCAATCGCAGTCTACCAGAAGAGATCAACAGATACAGAATTCTCACTCATTATCGAAAATGTGTCGGCTCAAGATGGAGCTTCCTGGAGTTGGGGTGAAGCGGTTGCGGGAAATATGTACGATGTAAAGGCGATACTTACCGTAAATGGTGAGTACGCGGGAGAATCGGCAGTTGTGGCAATGGCAGCCCCAGCTTCAAATGAGGTGTTAACCATAAACTCCCAGTACAGCCCTCCGCCGACAACAACCACGATATCAGGATCTTTCAATATTAATGGTTCACTGCCTTCGGGCTCAACATTGTCTCTTTTCAAGCAGGCACCAACAGATACAAGCTACGTACAGATTGGAAGCAATATAAGTCCAACAAACGGAACAACATGGAGTTGGAACGGGGCGACTCAAGGTGTGCAGTACAACATCATGGCCATTGCATATCAGAACGGAAGCAATATTGCCCAATCGCAGGTAATCAATGTTGCGGCGCCCGCGGCAAACGAGGTTCTCACCATCAATACCGGTAATCCAACCCCTCAACCTCCAAATTCACCGACCGCCCAGTGCGTCAGTCAATCTGGAGGCACTTGGACGGTAAATATAAACTACCAGCAAGTAAGCGGTGCCAACCAGTATCTTCTGCAGGTAGGCAGTAAACCGGGAGGAAACGACGTGGTCAATTATTATGCAAGTTCGACTGGTCAGTCAACACAGGTATACACGATTTCTTCGATCAACAACGGTCAGACCTATTATGCTCAGTATGCTTCCTCCACATGTTCGTCATGTACACAGTCCAGTTCATTCTCGCCATTTTCAAACCTCCTGCAGTTTGCCTGCAATACGGCGTCACCTACACCCACGCCGACGCCTTATCCGCAACAGCCAACATATACTCCTTACCCAACGCCAACAGCCGTCCCAACAAGTATCCCTACCCCTACATTCACGCCTACACCAACACTTCCGCCCCAGACATCGGGGTGCAATCAAAACTGTGGCGGTGACGGCTATTCATGCGCATCCGGACTCCAGTGTGCTTCAGGTACGGGTCTCGGAGGCAATGTCTGCCGCAATCCCAACTGCACGGCTGAGACAGACTGCACCTGCAATTAATTTTTTTGGCCTTAGAACAATCTTCTTGATATAATTGCGAATGGCAGAGATCTTCAAAGATAATAGATATGAACCACTCTGGAAGACGCATCAGTCTAATCTAGAATCTAAGTTCGGCGAGATAAAACGAATAGGAATAGGACTTCTTTTAGTAGACATTCGCACGAGCAAACTTTATACCGTGCGCGAGCTCAAAAATAAGCCTACGACGGGAGTACAGGAATCTGTTATCTCCTTTCCTCTGGAAACCAGAAAGTTACAGTTGTTCAATACAAGTCCTTCCGAGCACCGCTCCATAGATGAAGTTCGACAACGTGGAGAGTTCATTATGCACAATCTGTTTGGCGTCTTGGGCGAAGAAACGCCTGCTCTCATGCTTGGAGAGCGGATCGTGTGGTTACAGAGAACAGAAAATAACGAACTCTCCTCCTACCTGGGGAGGACGGAGCTGAAGAAGAATGCCGAACCCGATATGGTCCTCGTCGGACTCCAGAACAAGCGGGAAGATCGCTTTTTTACAGACGTCCTGTCTGACGAGGTATCACCGCATGGATGGTTTTCCGTAGAAGAACTTTTAGCCATGGATCCGAACAATCTGAGGACGGGAATCAGGCCTATCTTATCAAGAATACACATGTGCAACGTCATTCCGCGCTTTCTTGAAAAGGTCAAGGAACCAAATGCCCCAGTCATCAGGCTCATTCCCAGGGGAAACCCTATCTCAGACTACGCCCGCAACAGGCACAGATTCCCCGATATAGGTTCAATCTAGTTTTCTCACCAAGCTCAGATTCCTTGTTTGAAAAGAACCATGAAGTCCGCGAGAAGGGAAGAGTTCTTCCCCAAAACTTTGCTATTTTTTCTCATACGACCATGGTAATGGAGGCGTATAAAGAAACTATATTTGTTGAGTAATAAGAAAGTAAGAGAAAACTCGTTAATTGGCCGGGGCGATTTTTGAAGTGAGGCGTGCTCGGATAATCATTCGGTGAGAGTAGTTATGGGTTCCAAAATCCCAGACTCCTGTACAAGTGATGAGATTGAGGAGTACTTCTTCGCTCGTGCCAAAAATATCTGAGATCGGAACCTCGTTGAAGGGATACACTTCTTTTGCCGTTACGGTAAACACATATGACACGCCTTTATCATCTACAATGGTCATCGTGTCTCCTGGTTCGAGGATGTACAGCTCAGAGAATATGGCGCCTGTCCCAGCTGCTGAATCAAGATGTCCTGCTATGACTGCATTTCCCCTCTGTCCAGGCTTGAAGCCTTGAGAATACCATCCGACCTTGTGCAGCTCTTGGGGGAGAAGCATTTTACCGTCGATGTCGGTACCTACAGCTTCGATAGGTGCGTCCACCGCAATTTTTGGTATAAGAAAGCGTAGAGGAGTACCTACGGGATCGACCGTTGGGGTTGGGGTGAATGAGGGGACGAGACTTTTCTTTTCTGCAGGACTATCCGCACTGTCTACCTTCGTAAAAAGAAGAAGAAGCACGAGAATGCAGATTAGCGCAATGTTAAGCCGACTCATACGCTATTATACCAAATCTTATAGGATAATCCATGAGGCTCAGGCATAAAGAAACGTCATGGCCTTTCGACCATGACGTTTCACGGACTTACTTTCCTTGAGGTTGGTTGACGTTAACGTCAATCTGGTCAGGAACGGTGACGGCAGGTGTGGTTGTTGCATTTCTTAACATGGGTAGACCATAGTATAGAAGTGCAAAGACAAACAATATGAGCAGTATTATGCCCATCAAGAATCCCATTCCTCCCATACCGCTATCCTGCGTATGTACGTGTGGTTCGGTTGTATTCATAGATGATCTTTAAATTAACAATGTTCAAACCCTTCTCAAGCTTCGTCCCAACCATATGAGGACAACTGCTCCAAAAGCGGCAACCAGGATGCTATAAATATTAAATCCGGTCACTCCGGGTGCACCAAAGAGATTCATAACAAATCCCCCGACCACCGCGCCGACTACTCCGAGGACAATATCCATAATAGTTCCCTGCGACGAATCGGTCTTCATGACGACAGAAGCGATCCATCCGGCCAAGAACCCAAGGACGATCCATAAAAGAATGTTCATAGTATTCACCCCTTTCGATTGAACTAATAACAAAATGACCTGTTTCCATGGTACCGTTAACTCATAAGATGGGCACAATAAAGGAGTAAGAAAGGCGTAAGAATGTAGTAGTTGACGGGTTGTCAATTGCTGTATAATGACTCCGCATCTTCTATGAAAAAAAAGACATATGCTGCAAAAGGATCGCTTCATGTGGTGACGGGGCCCATGTTTTCGGGAAAAAGCGAGGAGCTTGTGAAAAGATTGAGACGGTATAAAATAGCCAAATTACATGCACAGGTCTTCAATCACGCTATAGATACACGTTATGCAGTAGGGAAAATTGCTTCACACTCAAAGCAAAAATGGAAAGCCGTTGGAATAATGAATCCATCTGAAATATGGAAACATCTCCATAAGAAGACGGATGTGGTAGTAATAGATGAAGCGCAGTTTTTCAGTTCGCGCCTATTTCCTGTTGTAAGAGACCTTACGAAGAAGGGTATAGATGTAGTGGTTGCGGGTCTTGATACTGATTTTCGCGGCGAGCCATTTGGCCAAATGCCGCAGTTTCTCGCTATTGCAGATGGAGATGTGATTAAGCTAAAGGCGGTCTGCGCAGTCTGCAGAAAATGGATTGCAACTCGCACGCAGAGAATTCTTTCTGATGGCAGGCCCGCTCCCTATAAGGATCCACTCATAAAGGTTGGTGCGGAGGACTCCTATCAGGCCCGGTGCCGCACGCATCACGAAGTCCCTGGAAAATACAAGGCTTGAATTAGAGCCCCAACTGCAGCATAAAATACCTCTTGACAAAATTTTTTACATTGGGTATCCTTTCGTCAATGACAACCTCAAAAATGGATATAAACGGTTCGATGGCGAAACTAGAAGATACGCTTGAGCTCTACCTCCTAAAGAAAGCCCCCTCCCTGCCTGAAGGCATCAAAGAAGCTATTGTTAAGTTTGGTCCCTGGATAGTTCTTATTCTCCTTATAATGACACTTCCCGTTATCTTGGCCGTATTTGGCTTGGGAGCCCTTATCCTTCCCTTCAGTGTTGTAGGCGGAGCAGGATTCGGATTAACGTACTTACTGAGTCTGGGGCTTACTATCGTTATGTTAGTCCTTGAAGCAATGGCGATTCCGGGACTTTTCAAAAGACAGATGAAGGCGTGGAAACTGCTTTATTATGCAACTCTTGTTGGTGCGGTTCAAAATGTAGTGAGTTTTAATTTAGGCGGTCTTATCATCGGAACACTTCTTGGTCTTTATATTCTCTTCCAGATCAGCAGCTACTACAAGTAAAAACTTACCGTCTCGACCTAATATCGTTATAGATAGTTACCGCTGTTATTAGAGTTGCCGCAAGCCATCCCATAGCTATGTCTGCATCCCAGTTGTCTACATAGGGATGGAGAATTCTTTGTTGATTTTCTATGACAGTATTGGCAATTGCCAGACATGCTGGAGCTACATATCGTGCGTAATGCGTGACTGTGGCGAGTCCGTCATACTGACTCTCTTTCAAACCGATCTCAAGGAGTGACAGGCCAGCATTAACAAGAGTTCCGCCAAATATATTCATTCCCAGACTTGTCATAGAGGTTTGAGAATC